>NZ_JACJQB010000024.1 GCF_014696385.1 Pseudanabaena mucicola FACHB-723 | reverse complement strand
AGAGGTTCAATAATCTCCCACTCTTTATCGCTTAGGCTACTGCTATATCCCATGTTTGATCCCTTTCATTACTCTTCCTAAGATACCAAATGGGTTCTATAAAGCTTCTAGTGTGTGCTCAATGATATCGATAGCGTCAATCAGTTGCGTGCGAGATGGAATTGCAATTTTATGAATTGCATCATTGCCTAAATATCGATGTTCATTCAACCTCTCTGCTTGTTCTTGCGTAAGTATATTGCTTTCGTGCAAGCCAGCGATTTTACCATCTAAATTATTTGATAATTTTTTTCTATAAAACCATCTTTATCAAGCTTTGGATTACCATTTTTATCAAGCCTTATTACAGAGCCATTTTTAATATTTTTATCTAAACAGATAGATTCAATAGTTGCTCTTAAGCCTGCTGCACATAATAAGAAAGAATCATTATTGAAACAGTCTATGGTTTCTTTATATATTCGCATAATATTATCAGAAATATTGCTGAAATCTTTGACTTCTCTCACATCCTTAGCTCTTTTAGGGTAGAGATAAGAAGTTTTACCATCGCTATACTCATCCGCATGTTCGGAAAAATAACTTAAATGCCTGAATGAAACTAAATCACAACCTTTGCATTGAATAATTTGATAATTATCAGACCAAAATATCTCCCCTTCAACACTATTAGAGAATCTATAAACCTCAGAATTAGATGTATCTATAGACTGCAAAACAAGGTGATTAATTTCGTTATTACATTGAGAACAAAATATCTTCGATTTACTACCCTTGGTTTGATTCTCTACTAATTTCGATTTAATTTCACTCATTATATTCCTGCTGAAATCTACTTAATGAATTGTTGATTTTGGCTAGATTTCCAAATAGCTAGCTAGAATTTGCTTTATTTTTAGCAACTGGTTTGTGTCTATTTGCCCAAGACATTGGATCAACCTACGTTTATCAAAGGTCATCGGCTCGACACAAACAATGAAGCTATGGGTACTAAGTCCATTACTTGAATTAGGAGTCAAAGGCACAATCACGGGAAGTAAGCGATCGCTGGGATTTGCCGACGTGATGGGTAGTAAAGTTACTTTGCTCCGTTGATTAAAACTAGTACCAGAGATAATTACCGCAGGTCGAGTTTTACGAATCTCTGTGCCAATGGAAGGCTCAAAATTTACTAGCCAGATACTTCCCAATCGATAATTGCTGCTTGCTGCCACGCTTCATCCTCATCATTTGACAGATCGTTTAATTGATCAAGTAATAAACAAGCCTCAACCATTGCCTGTTGTTCTTGTTGTTTGCGCCATGTTTGCAGCAGTTTTTCAACAAGTTGACTACGATTGTCTACGCGATCGTCAACGTAATGAACTAGCTCATCTGGAAGAGAAATAGATATTTTCATGACCCTTATGCTACTCATGATGCTACTCACGGTAGCACAAAATTTAAAAATTGATGATGTGTTATATAGCTACCGCCACTTGTATAAGGAAAAATTAAACCCCAAGAAGCGAGTTGCGGCGCTTCTGGTTCTGTGTCCTAACAAGATTGGCGACAGCTATAAATATCAGCTCACAAAAAAAAGAGAAGCAAACATTGTTTGCTTCTCTTTTTTGGTTAGTGATTATTGAACAATCACTTTGCCTTGCATACCAGCGCCACGGTGAGGAGAGCAGTAGTAAGAGAACTCACCAACTTCATTGAAGGTTGACTCTAGCTCAGCCTTGGGCTTTTGTGCCAATTTTTTGTGAGAAAGCTCATCATGACCATCAAATACGATGTTGTGAGGGAAAGCTTTGTTGTTAACCCATTTGACAGTGTCGCCAGCCTTGATGGTGACTACTTTAGGATCAAATACTAGCTGACCACCATCAGAACCCATCTTAACGGTGACGGTATCTGCTGCCGCAGGAGCAGCGGTCATAAATAAGCTGCCAACCACAAACAAAAGGCTAGCAAGTGCCAAACCTAGCTTTTTCGCAAAAGAAGAAATATTCATAAATTAACTACCGACTAAAATTCAACTTGACTTGCACTAACTCGACTCGACTCGAATTAAAGCAACTAAAACACGTTAGGGAAAAGCTAAGGAAATTTAGCTTTTGTGGGAGCTAAATATAACGTATGACTAGTACGCTACATTATTTGCTTAATAGTATATCTTTCCGCCGCCCCAGCCGATACCTTTGACTTTAGGTTCGTAGAGGATGTAACCAGCAATGAGCTTGAGGTCATTGTCGGTGAGTCCACGCATGGTGGGGAAAATATCGGTACTCTTGAGGCTAGGGTGAACGTCATAAATTTCGGTTACGCCGTCATAGGTGGTTGGTTTCTTCATAAAATCAACCAAGCCTAGAATATTGTTACGGACAGGATTTGCACCAGCCAAGGATTCGGGGGAGAGGTTCACGTTAGGATTGGTGAAGGTTGCACCGCCGAGGTGACAAGTTGCACAGGCATTAGAAAATAATTTTTTACCCTTGGCAATGTCTTTTTGGGTCAAGACAATATTGGTGGTTTCGTTGAGGGGAACGGTACGCAGCTCGATGGGGATGTCAGCAGCGCTGACGCTGGGGGTAAAAAGCTGAAATGCAATCATGACGAATGCGATCGCAGCCGCTAAATATTTAGCTAAATATTTAAAAGGATTTTTGTTCATAATTACGGACGTAACTTAATTTATCTAAGTTTATCTAAAAGAATTTAACCTAATCTCAAAGATTTATTGCGAGTTTGCGATCGCAGTTAATCTTTGAAGTATTTAGATTTTGGGTGGAGGGGTTTGAGAATTTTGGGCTTCCGATGCCATGATTACGGCTTTTGCATCTTCCAAAGCAAGCTTGGTTTCTGCATCTTGGTACGCGATCCCCAGCCGATCGCACAGTTGAAACACCGCCTCAAGGCTGAGTTTGTAATCTTCAGCGATCTCTGCGATCGAATAATCAGCAAAGCCCATAACGATACTCGTATCTAGTTAATTCTAAAGATGTTTGTGCTATTTTCTCATGCAAAGGCAAGACAAAACCCAAAAAGTCAAGGTGTGTCAGCGAATTAGATAATAAACCCACTAGTTAAAGAGTGAACAGAAATGACGGACGCTGCTGCTAATAATTCCCCTGATCAATCTGTTAGTTCCCCTGAGCCAATTTCCCCTTCTGCCGCAAAAAACGATTTTCTTGCTGTTACACAGTCGTCGCCTGAAGTGATCATCAATCGCGAAATTGCGATCGCAGGAACTGCCGACTTTTCGCAAGTTAAGAAAATCCTTGTGCAATTACCCGATGATGTTGCGGTGAATGTCGTGACCGACGCAACTAAGGGGACTTGGCAAGCCAACATTGCGGCGGGTTTGCCCAAGCCTTCGGCAACATTTTTGCGGGTAAAGGCTTTGGGTGACAATGATCAGCTTTTGACGGAGGTGATTGTCAATATTTTAGTGAAGCAGCCCGATATTGCCCTTGTTACCAAGCAAGTCACCCGTTTTAAAGCTAGCCCTGCGGATTCGGCGACACTACCACCCGATGGCAAGGTCGATGTACCTGCGGGACAAACCCTAGAGTTGTTGCGTTATGGTGCAGTGGATGGTCATATCAAGGTGTTGCTCAAAACTGCGATCGCACCCGTGGGACAGTTTGGCTATTTTTATGCGCCCCATGTGGATTTAATTGCGCCAATCACCCTCACCATCAAGCAAGACACTGTGTTTAAGCTCTCCACTGCCTCATCAATGGCTTTGGCGAGCAATCAAAAAGTATCAGTAAAGGCGGGGACAAAATTAGAACTTGATGGTGACTATGAAATCATCGATAACCATGTCAAGATCAAGCTGAATAAGCCCCTTGCGCCCGTGGGACAGGTTGGTTACCTGTTTCTGCCCCATGTGGAATTAGCGAAATTAGGGGAATCGATTGATTTTTCTAAACCTGTGGAAGTGGGCGATATTCCGATTAAAGGTGCGATTGCCACGGTTTTGACTGACACCTTTTTGAAAGTGTCGGCACTAGATGCCAGTAACCTCTCCAACTCCCAGAAAATTTTGGTGAAAGCAGGAACGACCTATCAAATTACAGGCTATGCGACGGTAAACGGACATTTTCGGGTCAAATTCCCAACTGCGATCGCGCCTGTGGGGACGGTGGGCTTTTTCTATTGGCAGCATGTCAGCATTACCAAAAATGGCAAGGCAATCGTCCATGACCCCGATATGAAAATCATTAATGTCAAACAAAAAACCGTATTTAAAAAACGACCCCTCGATTCGCGTCAACTATCTGCAAGTGAGGTTGTGCCTCTCGCCGCAGGCGATATCTTTGGTGTTGATAGCTATAGCCTGACTGATTTACATTTTCAAGTCACCTTAAATGAGGAGCTACCCCCCATCGGCAAAACAGGATTTGTATTTGCGGGGCATGTCAACCTCAATCAAGGGAATAAGCCCATTGAAATTACGCCCAAACGCAAAGTGTTAGGCGTTCCCTACTTCTCCCAACTCGATAACCCTCGTGATCCTTTCGTGACTTGCAATGTCACCTCAATCGCCATGGTCTTGGCTTTTCACGGATTGCGATCGCGAAATCCTCGCCAACAATTAGAGGATGAACTGTATCAATGGGTAATTGATCGTTATGGCAGGCAAGCAAGAACCGATAACTCAGTTTTACAAGAGCTTTACCGCGCCTACGGTTTTGGCGGAAACTTCAGCACCGCCCGCACATGGGCGCAAATCAAACAGGAAATAATGGCAAATCGTCCCGTCGTGATTGGTGGCTACTTTACCCATGGCGGACATATTGTTTGCGTGATTGGTTTTGATGAGTATGGCTACATCGTCCATGATCCCTACGGTAATGCCCTCACAGGCTATAGCCAGACTGAGGGTAAGGGTTTGCGCTATCCGTATATATACATGCGTGATATGTGTGGTGTCGATGGCGATGTTTGGGCACATTTCATTATGCCCCGTTAATTAAAAGGAGTCGCGAAGCGACTCCTTTTAATTAAGTGATTAAATTAGGTGATTAAGCGATCGCAGAGCCATCAATGACATCTTGCCAACGTCCATTGCCCACCGCACGGATGGCTTCAGGTAATTGAATTGCACCTGTGTAAATGGATTTCCCAACAATTGCACCCTTAACCCCGACCGATTCCAGTGCTAATAGATTTAGTAAATCCGTAATCGAACTAATCCCACCAGAGGCAATTACTGGTACATCAACATTTTCCGCAAGTTGGCGCAATGCTTCTATATTTGGCCCCTGCATCGTGCCATCGCGATGAATATCGGTGTAAATGATCCCTGCAATGCCCACGGAAGTCATGCGCTTAGCGAGATCTACCGCCATTACCTCCGATGTGGTGAGCCAGCCTCTAGTGGCAACTTTGCCATCACGGGCATCAATGCCGATCATGATTTGTTCGGGAAATTCGGCACAAATCTCGGCAATTAGTTGGGAGTTCTCGACGGCGGCTGTGCCTAAAATGACACGGCTGACACCAGAGTTCAATACCGACAAGATGCTATTGCGATCGCGTAAACCACCACCCATCTGCACCCGCATCGGAATGGAACGGGCGATCGCCTCAATGACCTTGAGGTTTTTGGGCTTGCCTTCTTTGGCTCCGTCCAAATCAACTACATGCAAATACTTTGCGCCTTGACTGTACCAGCGTTGGGCAACCTCTACAGGGTCTTCACCAAATACTTCCGATTGTTGATAATCCCCTTGATAGAGCCTAACGCAGCGTCCATCTAAAATATCAATTGCGGGAATTACATCCATAATTTTTACCTACGATCCCAGTAGCTTATTCTATCTAGATTTAGCGATCGCGGTATAGTACAAATCAAAGAAATCCAGTTTTGCTTCTAGTTATTCCTTGAGTTAACCCCATGAAATCGTCTACGCCGTCAGTTTCACAACAATTAATGTCTATTGGGATTTTCATTAGCATTGTTTTTTTGCTGATGGCAATTATTGCACCACTACTGCAAGCCATGGGAATTTTGAGTAGTCCTAGTGAATTTCTCAGTAATCCGATCCATGAGCCACCCTCATTACAACATTGGTTCGGCACAGATTTGCAAGGACATGATGTATTTACCAGAACCATTGCAGGGGCAGGTGTCGCATGGCAAGTTACCATCGCCTCGACCCTAATTAGTGTGGTGGTGGGTGTGCCATTGGGCATGATTAGCGGCTACAAAGGCGGCTGGCTCGATCGCATTTTGGTATTTCTGATGGATGCAATCTATACATTGCCCAGTTTATTACTCTCGCTCACGATCGCTTTTGTGGTTGGCGCGGGTGTTTGGAATGCAGCGATCGCCCTTAGTGTTGCCTATATCCCTCAGTATTTTCGGGTGATCCGCAACCAAACCGTGAGTACCAAAACTGAAGTTTATATCGAGGCGGCTCAAGCACTTGGTGCGGATACGAAAACGATCCTCATCAAGTATCTCGCGCCCAACGTCATCCAAAGCCTACCCGTAATTTTTACTCTCAACGCCGCCGACGCAATTCTGACTCTGGCAGGTTTAGGCTTTTTAGGTCTAGGTATTCCCGAAGATGTCCCTGAATGGGGACACGATCTTAAGCAAGCTTTAGATGCACTCTCGACTGGCGAAAATATCTGGTGGACAACCATTTTTCCCGGTTTAGCGATTACGCTAATGACTATCGGTTTATCACTAGTCGGTGAAGGCTTGACTCAGAGGTTTAGTAGTAAGAAAGAAACTAATGCTTAGGAAAATTAGGCGATTCCCACCCCACGAGGCAAAAATACTTTACCCAAAACTTAATGCGAGCGCAGATTATTTGTAAACATCTAAGATGGCGGAATTATAATATTTTTAGTCAAGTTTGATTGAGATCAACACAATGGATCTATTAACTCCAACTAAAAAACGAGATTTGTATAATAGCGACTTTTTGGCTTGGGTGGAAGAAACCGTAGGATTTTTGCGATCTCATCAATGGCAAGACCTAGATATAGAAAACCTAATAGAGGAAATAGCAGACTTGGGCAAAAGTCAACAACATGCCTTGCAAAGTTCACTGAGATTGATATTAATGCACTTACTCAAATGGAAATATCAAAGCGAGCGGCAAAGTCATAGCTGGAAGATCACCATCAATCGCGAAAGATTGAACATTGATGAATACTTAGAAGCAAGCCCAAGTTTGCGAAGATTGCTTAGTGACAGCGAGTGGATAAACAAAACCTATCAACGCGCTCGGCGGGAGGCAATGGTAGAGACAAACTTAGCATTGGCAACTTTTCCAGTCTCTTGCCCTTTTAATATTCTAGAAATACTAGATTTAGACTTCTATCCTCAACCTGACTAGCTCAAGCTATGGCAGACAAGACATCACGCATTAACATCCCCAGAGAAAAGCTTAAACATTGATCTGCGGTTTCGGAGATTGTTTAGTGATTAGGCAAAGCGCGATCGCAGATAATTTTAAGACGGTCTTTGTAAAGCTGCACATTTTGTCGCTCTGATGCGTCGCTCTGAGCGCGGATCGACTTTGAGATTGATAGTTTGATGTTTCTTGCAATCGACTAAAGGAAATTGAGTTTGCCAATTGTTGATGATGTGGAAATAATTTTCGGCATCTTCTAAACAGTATTCATAGATTTCATTGAGAATTGTTTCATACCCCCGTTCCTTTCGTAATACCTTAATTCCATTCCGAAATACATAATATCCTTTAATTCTTTTATAGATAGGAATTTCTAAATAGGCAAATAAATTATTCAATCCCTGATTAAGATCACTTCGCTGAATAATTCTTTGTAAATCGAGAATTTTAATACTTTCCACTTTAGGAATAAAATCTAGAGCCTCAATTCTTTGGCGCAGACAAAACATATCACTAGTCGATAGTCCATAACCGATGAAGTATTTGCCCTGTAAGCTATGTAAGTCGTTCAAGATATCTTGAATAATTCTTTTCTCTTGGGTACTCGACTCGATAAATTGAATTTTGATGTACTGCTCATTGCTACCTTCGAGAATCCGAGTCAGGGTATAGCCAAATATCTTTTGAATAGTTCCATTTCTCTGAAAATCACGACACCATTCTAAGTCTAAAAATACTAGATCATAGATTGAGCCATCGTAAAAGTTGTTGAGATGCCGACTTGGAAGCTTGAGTTCCCTTTTGTACATAAAATTGTGCTTGAAGGTGGACAAGGAGAACGGCGAGCAAATTTATAGAGCTATTTGATTTGCCAAAATGCTGTACCTGTACATCGTAACTTTAATATTCAGCTTGCGATCGCAAATTTAACGATCACTTCGTTAAGAAAGATTAGAGATGATACTTATTATCGAGATAGCTCTTTAGGTTTAAATTTCAAAATTAAATCCGTTTCGTTTAAGCTGTGAGTATTTATTCTCATCAAATTGATACAGCTTAGCGGCGCGGTGGGCGACATTCTGCTCGACCGTTCCCGTATCGATTAGCAAGTCCATGCTCAATATTTTTTTACGAAAATTGCGCTTATCAAGGGGACGATCGAGTACAGTTTCGTAAAGTTTTTGCAACTGGGAAAGAGTGAATTTTTTGGGCAATAGTTCAAATCCAAGCGGTTCATAGCGAATTTTGCTCCGCAGGCGGGTGATCGCAGTTTGCAAAATCTGGTTATGGTCAAAGGCTAGTTGCGGAATTGTAGAAAGTGGAAACCAGTCAGCTTCACGGGCATCAGTGGCGGCTTGAATTTTCTGATCGACAAGATTAATTAGGGCGTAATAGGCAACCGTAACCGTGCGATCGCGAGGGTCGCGCCCCAAATCACCAAAAGTATATAACTGCTCCAAATAAACATCTTGTATGCCTGTTTCCTCTTGTAGTTCCCGTAAAGCTGCCTGTTCTAAAGTCTCGTCCATCCGCACAAATCCCCCAGGGATTGCCCATTGTCCTTGAAATGGTGAAATATCGCGTTTAATTAGCATAATTTTCAGATCTAGCTCTGCATCGAGTCCAAAAACGATACAGTCAACAGTGAGGGCAGGACGGGGATAGTTGTAGTTGTAGGTCATAGGTTTTCATGTATGCAAAGTTTCTGAATAGCAGAAACTTTGCAATTAGGGATTGACATAGTGTAAAAATAACACTATAGTAGTTTGTGTAGTTTATACACTATATCGCGATGCAAGGACAAGTAAATATTCTCGCTAGCATTTGTGATACGCGATCGCAAAAAAATTCTGACTCCCGTGATCAGGATTTAGTAAATCAATTTGCAAATCAATTTGAATACGCAAGCGGTGCGATCATCGGGCGGAATCATGTTCTTGCTAGCAAAAACAATCAGGATGCCTATCAGATTGAGATCAACGATAAATTCATTGCCGCAGTGGTGTGTGATGGCTGCGGTAGTGGCAAGCACAGCGAGGTAGGTGCAAAACTCGGTGCGCGGATAGTGGTTGCTGCGATCGTAAATTTATTTAACCCAAACTCAGACATCTCTGATCCTGAATTTTGGCAAGTTCTGAAAACAAATTTGTTGCAGAATCTAAAGCAATTCGTTGAGATCATCAATGGTGATGCAGCGTCGGCGATGGAATTTGTGAATGACTATTTGTTATTTACAATAATCGGTGCATTAATCACCCCTAGTGAAACAGTCACTTTTTCTCTGGGTGATGGTGCAATCGCCATCAATGGAAAACTTACACAAATTCCTGCTTATCCTAATAACGCTCCTCCTTATCTCGCCTACGGTTTATATCAACCTGAAGCAATTAATTTTGAAATTCGCGATTATTTACCGACATCAGCACTAGATTCGCTTCTAATTGCCACTGATGGAATTGATGATTTGATTGCAGTTGAAGATATCGCTCAATTTTGGCAGGAAGACCGCTACTTCAAAAATCCCGATGCCATCAGACGTAAGTTAGCGATGCTTAATCGTGAGGAAGTAAAGCCTGATTGGTCTCGAAAAGAGTTAACAAAGCGATCGGGGGTACTTTCGGATGATACGAGTTTGGTGGTGTTGAGAAGGCTTTTAGCTGTTAGCGATTAGCGATTAGCTTTTAGTTCATAAAAATTTTAACCAATTACCAATTACTCAAATAGCTAGCAGCTAACAGCTAATAGCCAAAACTCAACAAAAAAGGAGAAAAACTATGTTAGGCGCAATTGTCGGTGATGTCGTCGGTTCTATTTATGAGTTTAATAATCATTGTTCAAAAGACTTCCCTCTTTTTGGTGGAGCATGTGATTTTACGGATGATACGGTTTTGACTGTGGCGGTGGCTGATTGCTTGATGAATCAAGGTAATTATGCAGAATACATCAAAAACTATGCTCGTAAATATCCCAATCGCGGCTATGGTGGGCGATTCGCTCAATGGATCAGATTTGAAAGTATAGAACCATACAATAGCTGGGGTAATGGCTCCGCGATGCGAGTTAGTTCAATTGGATTTGTCTATGATGATTGGGATACGGTCATGAATGAAGCTAAGCGATCGGCGGAAGTCACCCATAATCATCCTGAAGGAATTAAGGGAGCGCAAGCAACGGCTGTCGCGATTTATCTGGCGCGAACGGGTCAGAGTAAGGAACAGATTAAATCTGCGATCGCAAAATCTTTTAACTATGACCTGAATCGCACTGTTGATGAAATTCGACCCGTTTACAAATTTAACGAATCCTGCCAAGAAACTGTTCCTGAAGCAATTATCGCTTTTCTTGAATCAACGGATTTTGAAGATGCGATTCGGAATGCGATTTCTCTGGGTGGTGATAGCGATACCCTCGCTTGCATCACAGGCGGCATTGCGGAAGCCTTTTATGGTGGTGTTCCTGAAGATATCGCAGCTAAAGCTTTGAGCTATCTCGATAACAATATGCGTGCAGTTGTGGAGAAATTTTATGGAAGTCTATCTCAATCAAAAGCGAATTAAGCTTAATCCTAAAAATGCGATCGGCAAAGGTGGCGAAGCAGATGTCTATGACTTAAAGAATGGTCAGGTTCTTAAACTATTCAAAACTGCCGATCATCCTGATTACCAAATGCTTCCCCGAGAGCAACAGGCAGCAATGGCAAGAGTCGCATTGCATCAGCAAAAACTGCGGGTTTTCCCTCAAAATTTGCCAACTAGAGTAATCAAGCCTGAAACTTTGGCGACGGATAAGCAAGGAGTGAATATTCTTGGCTATGCAATGCCTTTTTTGCAGAATACGGGGACCTTATTGAAATATAGCGATCGCAATTATCGCCAAACTAACGCCATCTCACAGCAGTCTGTAACCAATTTATTTAAGGACTTACATGAATCGGTTCTCCAAATTCATCACGCAAATGTGACGATTGGCGACTTCAATGATTTGAATTTACTGATTGCTCAAAATCAAGTTTATTTAATTGATGCCGATTCCTTTCAATTTGGACAGTTTCCCTGTCAGGTATTTACGGCAAGGTTTGTTGATCCGATACTTTGCGATCGCAATGCCAATCAACCAATTCTCACCAGCCCCCATAATCCCGAATCCGATTGGTATGCCTTCACCGTGATGTTGATGCAGAGCCTCCTCTACGTCGATCCCTATGGCGGCGTATATAAGCCGAAATCTCAAGCGCCCCAAATACCACACAGTGCCAGACCACTGCAAAGAATTACGATTTTTCATCCTGATGTCCGCTATCCTAAACCCGCAATTCCTTACCAAGTTCTATCCGATGATTTATTGCAACATTTCCATAACTGCTTTGAGAAAGACTGGCGTGGAGATTTCCCCAAGCCATTGCTCGAATCAATGCGTTGGACAAAATGTAATCAATGTGGAATCGAACATTTAAGAACTACTTGCCCAATTTGCAGACCTTTAATCGCGTTTCCCCTCTCTACCTCTGGGAGAGGGGCAGGGGGTGAGGGCAACCCCTGTAAAGTTATTCATATATTCCAAACCGAAGGCGTAATTCTGCAAGTCGCTTTACAAAACAATTCTCTCTATTATCTCTATCACGTTAACCACGAATTCAAACGTAAAGATAATACAGTTTTATTATCAGGAGAACTCGATGCTAATACTCAATTCGCTATCTTTGGTAAGTCCACAATCGTTACCAAGCAAGGTAAAGCAATTACTCTCACGCAAGAACAACCACCGCAAGCGATCGCCGCCGAGCTAATCCGAGCTAATTCCTTCTCGCGTTATTGGATTGATCAAGGTCAATTATTCCGCGATGGCAATCTAGGTAATGAATATATTGGCAATATTCTCGAAGGACAAACGCAATTCTGGATTGGTGAGACTTTCGGCTTCGGCTTCTATCGGGCAGGTGCAATCAGTGTCGCTTTTACCTTTGATGCTAAACGTGCTGGGATTTGCGATCGCACAAATATCCCCCCAATTCAAGGAGAACTCATTGATGCAAATTGTATCTTTAGCGATCATCTCTGCTGGTTTTTTACCATCACCCAAGAGCAAGGTAAAATCATCCATCGAGTGTCTGCATTGCGTCCAACTGGTGAGCTAGTGGCAACTCTCACAGGTCAAAAAGGTGATATTCCGTGGTTAACGAATTTGCATGGTCATTTTGCGATCGCAAATTGGCTATTCGTTCCCACCGATGAAGGTATCGCTAGAGTTGAGGTAAACAATGGACAGATTATGATTACGAAAACCTTTTCCGAAACTGAACCTTATGTTGATAGTGGCTGTTCTCTCATTGTTGGTTCACAGGGAATTTATGTAATTCATTCCCAAAAGATTTTGCAGTTGCAATTAGCTTAAATACTAGGAGACTAAAAAAATGACTACTCAAATTCAAACCCAACTTCCTATTCCTGCATTTTTCGATCGCCACATGGTCGGATCAGTCTGGCGCGTTCCTTACCAAGATCGTGCTAACCAAGCCGAAGCATGGGCTAAACAACATGGTATTACGCCTGCCGCAAAGGATCGTAAGAAAATTTGTTTGATGGCGATCGATGTGCAGAATACCTTTTGTATTCCTGACCATGAGCTATTTGTCGGTGGGCGGTCTGGGACTGGTGCGATCGAAGACAATGTGCGGCTGTGCGAGTTTATCTATCGTAACTTGCACCACATCAGCGAGATTGCGCCCACGATGGATACTCACACTGCCATGCAGATTTTCCATCCCATCTTTTGGGTGAATGATGCAGGTGAACATCCCATTCCTAATGCTACTTCCATTACTTTAGAAGATGTGCAGCAGGGTAAGTGGAAAGTAAATCCTGCGATCGCCTATAGTCTCGCTAAAGGTAACTACATGGCAATCCAGCGTCACGCATTGCACTATGTGCAGAAGCTTAGCGATGAAGGTAAGTTTCCCTTAACAGTATGGGCATATCACTCCATGCTCGGCGGTATCGGTCACGCGCTAGTTTCTTCCGTCGAGGAAGCGATGTTCTTTCACAATATTGCAAGGCACAGTCAGACTAACTTTGAGATTAAAGGCGGCAATCCTCTCACCGAAAATTATTCCGTATTGCGTCCTGAAGTCATGGATGGAGCCGATGGTAGACCGATCGCGCAGAAGAATACACGCTTCTTGCAAAGGTTACTGGAATTTGATGCCGTGATCATTGCAGGACAAGCTAAGAGCCATTGTGTCGCATGGACAATTCAAGATTTGCTCAGCGAGATTTTGGCGCACGATCCTAAACTTGCCAAGAAAGTCTATCTGCTGGAAGATTGCACTTCGCCTGTGGTGGTTCCGAATGTCGTCGATTACACCGATCAAGCCGATGCCGCATTTAAGAGATTTGCTGATGCGGGTATGCACTTGGTCAAATCCACTGATGCGATGGAAACTTGGACAGATCTCAATCTTGCTTAAACTGACAGCTAATACGAGGTAAATCCCATGATCAGCATCAATTTGGACTATGAAACAGAAAAATATCTCATAGCAATTCTTGCGAAAGAAAATACCACCAGTTCAGAATTGATTGAACGTTTGCTACGAGAATATTTGGAAACTATTCAATCGAAAAAAGGATTTTTTGAGCGCCTGTTATCTTCATAATTATTCCCTCCCGTAGGGGCATAGCATTTCCACCACAACTCCCTAATTTTTAGATAATCTCAATTTGGGAATGCTATGCCCTAAACCTCACAACGCAGGGACAATTTATTCGTGAAAAGCAGAGAGGGTTGAGCATTTGCGAATTGAAATTTCTGTGATGTGTTCAAAATTGTGGCGCAAATGCTCAACCCCTACAGATCTACAAATCAAATTCATATCACCAATCACCATGACTAACATCAACGATCTCTTTCAATCTGCTTTAGATGATGGAACCCTTTCCAATGAATCTTTACAAGCACTTACCGTTTATGACCTCGGCGCACAAATCCAAGCAGGGCTTGGCATTCATGTTGATGATGTGATGGCTAGTGAAGTTGTACTAGTGACAATTATGCCCGATGACTCTGGCTCGATTCAGTACGCTGGTAATGCTCAGGCAGTGCGTGGTGGACACAACTCCGTAATTGATGCTTTAGCCTCTTCGCAGCAGCAGGATAACATTCTCATTCACAATCGTTACTTGAATGGAAATATTCTTTATCCCTACTGCCCGATCGCACAGGCAATCAGAATGGATGGCAAAAACTACAACCCCAATCAAGGTACACCGCTCTATGATCAAACGGTGGTGCTATTGGGAACAGTTTTAGCTAAGGCTCAAGAATTCTCGGATAATGGTGTGCCAGTGCGTACCGTGACGCTGATTATTACCGACGGTGATGATTGCCATTCGCTGCGCCATGGGGCAAAAGATGTAGCTGCGATCGCCCATGATATGTTGCGGATGGAAAATCATGTAATTGCGGCGATGGGCATTGATGATGGTTCGACGGATTTTCGTCAAGTTTTTAAAGAAATGGGCATTCGGGATGAATGGATTCTCACGCCTGCGAACAGTGATGGCGAAATTCGTAAGGCTTTCCAAGTATTCTCACAGTCGGCGATGCGGGCAAGTCAGAGTGCTGCTAACTTTAACTCTTTGGGCGGATTTGGTAATTAAGCATCAAGTAAGGCGATGCAAAGCGTCGCCTTACTTGACATTTGATGAAAGCTGATCAGCTAGCCCAATCAAAGCTGACTCTAATTGGGATGATAATTCTATCTTGCCCGATCTCAAATGGAGATCGCGCTGTGGAAAAGGGATTTCGATTTGATTTTGGTTAAGAACTTCATAGATTAAAAAATATAAATCACTTTTGAGTAAAAACTGTTTGTCTGGTTCTGCTGTCCAAACTAACAATTCAAAATCTAAGGAACTATCTCCAAACCCTTTAAACAATAAGCTGGGATCAGGAGATGCTAATACTTTAGGATGACTTCTCGCAGCTTCTATTAACACTGTTCGTACATGTTGGGGATCAGAGCCATAGGCAACGCCCAAGGGTAAATGTAGCCGCGAGATAGGATTGCTATGACTCCAATTAATTACTTCGCTATCGAGAAATCGCGAATTCGGCACAATAATAGAAACGCGATCTAAGGTGCGAATCTCTGTACTTCTTGCCCCAATTCTTTCTACAGTTCCATGTAAATCTCCCACCTCGATAAAATCTCCGACTTGAATCGGGCGCTCAAACACCAGAATTAAGCCACTGCCAAAGTTTTTGGCAATATTCTGTAAGCCAATACCTAAACCAATACTCAGCGCACTAGCCAAAATTGTGAGCGAGCTTAGGTCTAGCCCCCAAATTTGCAATAAAACCAATGTGCCAATAAAGATTAAGGTGTACTGAACGATTACGGCGATCGCTTCCTGTGCGCCACGATTCAGCCCCGCAATGCTCAGTACACGATCTTTAAAGATATCGATAATTGCTCTAACCAGAAGGATTAAGCCAAATAGCAATGCACCTAAAATCGATAGATTGATGATTGAATAGGAGCTTTTACCAAGGGTCAAGATTGGAGAATTAAAACTAGCTCCTAAGAGATCACGAATTTGTTGACTGATAGCACGGGATTCGGTAAAGAGATCGGCAATATAGAGAATGGCAGCAATCCAAATGGATATACGAGCAATCGATACAAGCACTGTCAAAAATATATCGAGTCCTTTGGTAATCGACTCACGTTCTGTACCTGCTAAATTTTGTTTGAGTGCGCGTGATAAGTACCGCCGCAACATTCCCAAACCCCAAGCAATGGCGATCGTACCGACGATAATTACAATTGATAAAATGATCATTTTGTCGCTATATTTGCTATTTTTCAGAATCGAGCGTAAGAGTGTTTTCTAGCAACAAAGACTGTTGAGGAATACCGATCGCAATTCCCTCTTGCTCCATCACCAACTTGAGGCGGCGGCGAAATTCTCTGGCAACAGCCCATTGCTGTAAAGGTTGGGTTTTAATCCAAGTCCGAATCAACATGCCTGAGTGTTGTAAATCATCAATGCCAAGGACTTCAGGTGGTTCAATAATTTTCGCTCGCCAAATCTGCTCTTGATAAATCTCTTGCGCTAATTTTCGTAGGATATCTAAAGCATGATCGGGGTTAGTGTCATAGGCAACCCGAATGCTTAAATCTACTCTCGCCCAGTCCTTTGATAGATTTTGGACGATGGTAATGGAACTATTGGGAATGGTAATTAACTGCCCCTCATTGTTACGGATTTGGGTGATGCGGAGATTCATATTTTCAACGAGTCCACCTAATTCACCCAAGACAATCACATCACCGACCGCATATTGATCTTCAAAAATGATCAGAAATCCATTAATTACGTCCTTGATTAAACCCTGTGCGGCAAAGGAAATCGCTAAACCGACAATCCCTGCACCAGCTAGTAGTGGCACTAGGTCAAAGCCGATCGCCGCGAGAATGGCTAGGGTGGCTAAGCCGACTAATACGATATCGGTGACATTTTTGAGGACTCGTGAAACCGTCGATACCCGCAAATCTAGTCTTTGATAGGGCTTTAACATCGCAAAATCTCGCGCCTTGAGAAATCCTGAAAAGCGATCGATTAATAAATTGCTAACCCGAATTAATAAATATGTCCCAAAGGCGATCGCAACAACTTGTAGTGGTGTCGATAGCAAGAAAGCTTGTAACCAACGACTATAGGGAAATAGTCCTAAAATGATAAATCCGCCGCCACCTAAAATGATCAGATAGGCGATTTGTAATACCCTGCGTTGTAAGTCCCTCAGATTAGCGCGTTGTTTTTGATGTAGTTGCTTTTCCAAATCCACCACAGGCACAGCATCAAGGTAGGGCGGTGCGTCTTCTTGAATTTGCGACTCGATATTTTCCTGTTGCGCCTTCAAACGCCTTTTCCAGCGACTAATCAGGTGCATTCCGATAAACATTGCGATCGCAATTCCTGCCGCAATCAAACCCCGATTAATTAAAAATGGGGGTTGGCGCTCCTGTTTGGCTCTGAGCAAAGCATCACGGAGAATCTGAGTTAATTGAGTAGCCCAACCTTGAGGATCTCGCCCTTGCAGTTGAGCATCCATATTCGTCACTGTCATCAAATAGCGATCATTAATGGAGATCACAGGTTGATTGCTTTGCTGATCAATGCTGGTCGTAACTTGCAGGGTATTGGCATCAAAATTACTATTGGCGAAGTAATGCAGCTCATCTTCAATGCCCTTAACTCTTTGTTCTAGGGGGAAGCGCTGATTAGTTGTCGGCGCAGCCAAAATAAATAACTGATAGCCATCCAGACTGACCGCTGCATGGTCAATCGTGTCTACTTTGCTATTATTGGTGCTGTTATTGTTTGTGACCAACCAATTAAATCTTAAAAGTTCCGCTTGCCCCCAAGCACTTTGATTGCTTGCCAGCAAGAGCGTCATGGCGATCGCGGTGATTACTAATAAAATTTTGGACAAAGCCGTTTTTAGCCGCTTTTTTCCAAAAAACTGCTTTGTGCGATCGTAACGGTTAAGCATAATTGATTTTTACAGACTGCTATTTACAAATTATCCAGTGCAACTAAAACTGCTTGAGCCGATAGCCCAAACCATGTACGGTCTCGATCAGATCATCAGGTGCGCCGATGACTCTAAATTTCTGACGCAAACTGCGAATATGGGACTTAACCGCCTCTTCACTCGGTGGGTCATCTAGTGACCAGAGCCGCTCAATGATGCCCGGTCGACTCAAAACCCTACGCCCACTAGAGACTAATAATTCTAATAATTGATATTCCTTGGGAGTCAGGGATAACGGCTCACCGTCGTAGGTGACTTCATAGGTACTACTATTCAGAGATAAGCCCCCCCAAGATAACATCGAGATATTGCTCTTGCCACCACGACGGATTAGGGCGCGTACCTGTGCCATTAATTCCCCCATATCAAAGGGTTTGACCATATAGACATCGGCTCCCGCATCTAGTCCCAAAATCTTATCGGCGCTCGTATCCCTTGCGGTCAACATGAGGACTGGGTTATTTGCATTGTCGAGTAAATTACTTTCACGCAACTGATTGCATAGGCGCAAACCATCGATTTTAGGCAGGGTTACGTCCAAGATGATCAGATCGTATTCTAAGGTCTCTAAGCAATGCCATGCCATATCACCATCATTGGCAACATCAACAATAAACTGCTGATTAGTCAATGCTTCGGTTAGCATATCTGCTAGCTGAACATCGTCTTCGACAACTAATATTCTCATAATATGAAATGGAACTTAGAAAAGAAACTAACGGCGGTTGGCTTAGGTGCAGCCCTTTTAGTCATGGGGATCATCAGTTTGATTTCGTACCATAATGCGATTCAGCTTATTAGAAGTACAGAACGAATTAAGAGAAACTATTCTAACCTAGAAAATCTGACTGCGATTCAAGCAATCCTGAATGAAGCTGAATCTAGTCGGCGCGGTTATTTGCTCTTTGGGACAAACTTTGAGTTGGAACGCTACAATTTTGCGATCGCAAAATTAGGCAACAACCTTGATACCCTTGAGGCAAATCTGGGCAGTCAACCCGCCCAAAGTCAACACTTTCAAAAATTGCGATCGCTAATTGAGCAACGTCAAAGGCTATTGCAAACCGCAAATATCCTATTTCTGTTTAATCCAAATTTTCTATCCACCAATCATCCCGTGGTAATTGCTAGTAGGGAAACTCGCGAAAATCTTCGCCAATTGTTGATCACCATGAAAGCGGAAGAAGAAAATGCCTTAGAAATTTGGATTGCTAGATCTAGCGATTATATGCAGTACCGCTTGATGATTGAGAGCGTTGGTACTTTGATTAGCTTCACAATATTCTTGAGTATTTACTGTATTCTCTATAAGCAATTGTTAAAGCGCCAAGAAGCGGAACGAATCCAGCAAAAGTTGACGCAAGAGAAGGAATTAAGTGAACTCAAATTGGAGTTTTTAGCCCTTATATCCCATGAATTTCGGACCCCCTTAAGTGTGATCTTAGGCTCAGCCCAATTACTCAGAGAAACTTTGCCCAAACAGGTTGAGCGATCGCGTTTACGCAGTCTCACTCGCATTGAGTCCTCGGCAAAGGCAATGAAACAAATGTTCGCCGATATCCTCACCCTTGCTCGTGCCGATGCAGGAAAATTGGAATATCAGCCCAAGTGGGTGGAATTGCAATCCTTTTGTTTAAATTTGGTGGAAGACATGCAGATCAGTGATCAACAGGAGCATGTAATTAACTTGAGCGATATCGGCAATCGCACCCACGGCTGGTTTGACGAGGCGATGATCTATTCTGCATTAAGTAATTTGCTCTCTAATGCGCTGAAATATTCACCAGAAGGTAGCCATATCGACTTTATCCTTGATGGTAAAGTCGATATGATTACCTTCCAAGTCAAAGATGAAGGGATAGGTATATCCCCAGAGGATCATCTCACCTTATTTGAGCCATTCAGCCGTGGCACGAATGTCAAAAACATCGTCGGCACTGGCTTGGGGCTGTCACTGGTAAAGCATTGTCTGGATTTGCATCAGGGACAAGTCACCGTAGATAGCCAAGTTGGGCGCGGATCGATCTTTACCGTCCAAATCCCTCAACCTCGTTAGGTTGTACGCTAGGTTGAAGCCTTACAGCTAAGCTGCGATCGCAGATTGTGTTTTTTTTCTCATGTTTTTAGCAATTAATGACTCATACAAATGATGAATTTTGCCCGCAACGGCATCTTGGCTATAGTGAGAATGCACTCGCTGGTAACCTGCGCGACCCATGGCTTTAACGGTTTGTGGCTCTGTTAATAGTTTTGCGATCGCAGTTGACAATGCTTCAGGAGCACGAATTGGCACTAACAGCCCCGTTTCACCATCTTTGACCGTTTCTTGCAAGCCACCAACTCGACTAGCAATGACAGGCGTTCCTGCCGCCATCGCCTCAATGGCAACCAATCCAAATGGTTCATAGTAGCTAGGCACAACACATATATCCGCCATTGCATAGTAGGGAGGCAGTTCTGATTGATCGATTGCACCAACAAAACTTGCGATCGCATCTAAGCCTAGATCCTTAACCAAACCACGAATTCGTTGTTCCTCTTCCGTATCAACGCCACCCTTGCGACTACCACCGACCAAATACAGTTGATATTGATCCTTCAAAGGCTTAGGCAATTGAGCGCAAGCTCTGACCAAAGTTTCGATGCCTTTGCGTTCATCAAAGCGACCCACATACAGGATCACCTTCTGCTCCGCCGCAATCCCTAATTGTTTCCGCGCCGAAGCCTTGTCCACGCCAGAAAAATGCTCAATATCCACGCTACAAGGAATGATTTTAATCTCACCATGCTGAGATACTAATTCCCGTAAATCATGCTGCTCTTGTTGGCTAGTGGCAATCACACAGTCAGTTTGCTCTAAACAAGCCCATTCCACACCCAAGCGTGACAGGGCAATCTCTGGGACAGCATTCATGGCTCGATACTTCACTGCACCCACCGAGTGATAGGTATGCACTTGGGGAATACTCAATTGCGATCGCAGTTGCATTCCCACCCATCCCGATAGCCAATAATTAGAATGGATGATGTCATAATTCAGTCCAGATTGTTTCTGAAAATCTAGCCATGCTTCCACAAATTCAGGTAAGTAGGGAAACAATTCATCACGGTGAATAAATTTAGTTGGGCCAGCAGTGAGGCGAATGGTGCGGCATCCATTAGCATGTTGAATAATTTGAGGCTGCTGGGGATCTTCCCGACGGGTAAACATATCAACCTGACAGCCTCGCTTTGCCAAGGCAAAACCTAGAGATTTCACATAAAGATTTTGACCACCTGCTCCATCCTTACCAAGTTGAGCAGAAGGATCGCCATGTACCGAGATCAGTGCATAACGGTGTTGCGAGTCAATAGGCGTATACAGACTTCGCTCTAAAACCTCAGTATCCCAACTGGGTAGCCTAAATAGTTTGCTAGTCATAACCACTTTTCGATTAACAACAACATCAACCTAGCTGTGTTGTAGTTGGGAAACTGAGGTTAAAATGGGGATAAATCGGGGGGAGATTGCGATCGCTTACAGTTCATACAACGTCCTAAACCATTGCACAAATTTCTGAGCATTGGGATGGTTTGGATCAAAAATTGTTTTCTTCTTGACTGCTATTCCAATTTGTTGTGCTGGTTTCTCTTGCCAAGCTAACCAAGTATAAATATTGGCTTTGTCAATGTGGTTAGGCTTGATTTTTGCACCCCTAATTTTTGCTTCATTGACAGATTGTTTTGCGAACTCCCATATTTCTTGATTTTCCTCAGAAATGATGTCAGCCAAAAAGGTTTCTAACATACCACGCATCTTATTGTCAGGCATCATCCAAATCCCAAACTTAATTCCATTTAGCATATCCACAATCAGCCCTTCTTCTGGAAGTTCTTCAGGCAAATTGGGCATATTTTCTATTTTTAGACAAATATTTCTAACACTGCGCCAACGATCCTTCTTTGGCTTTTCATCGGCATCAAATATAATGCCAATGGCAACCAGTCCAGATGCGAGAAGCTCTGTAGCAATTACATCTGGTTTAACTATATTATCGAAACCATTTTGATCATCAATAAAAACAATAGGAGATTCTTGAGAACCACAATCTACACCATTTGCCTTCATCAATTCTGGAATCACAAGCTTTTCATCTTTTCCTTCAACCAATAACACTTTTTCTTTCATGGACTACCGCACCTCAATATGACGCTCGGCTGCGATCACAATTTGACGCTCAGTAAAGACAATACTATGAGGTTTCCCTTTCTCGATCCTGTGGATCGTAATCCCATCTTCACTAGGATTTTCTGCATTGGCGATATCCGCTAAACTCGTCCAGCAGTCATTGCTATGGGTAGTCGCAAAAATCTGCACGTTAAGGCGTTTTGCGGTTTCCCAGAGCATTTTCCACATATCAGACATCACTGTGAAGTGTAACCCTGTATCAATTTCATCAACTAACAAAACTCCATCTTTCGCATTTACAATTGCTAAAGCAAGCCCCAACATTCGCCACATCCCATCACCCATGCTACCAATTGGTATGCGTTGACTGTTATTAGACAACAAAACAAAAAATCCAACACGAGATTCTCTATATCTGATCAACTTGTTAGTTTTGTTAGTTGCAATTCTCTTAATATTTTTTTCTATTGTCTGAAGTGCCTCTATAACTAGATCTTCAGACGGAGTTAAAACTACTCGATCAAATAAATCAATCATTCGCTCTGGCATCAGTGATGATGAAGATACAAATTGCACTTTAACTTCAGTATCTTTTGGCAATCTACGAATACTACTTCTTGTGTAATCAATGGGAATTGCTTCGTTAATGGATAATGGTATTTTATCAGGTTCATCCCTTTTTCCTGAACGACTAATAGATAATATTTGTGCAGACCACTCTGATAAGAGGTTAGATTTTTCAGGATTATTCTCTATCGCCATAGATATTTCTGCTAAATCTCTTTCCTGTTTGCCAGTTATTGAAAATTTACAGCCTGTAGAAAGTTCGTGACCACAAAATATATGGCGGATATCTAATTCTCTATTTCCACTATCATCACTGATATATTCACCTCTCTCAACCATAATATTCTTTAATATTTGCAATACTTCAAGATTAGATTGAGAGATTAGTAATTGAATTGCTTCTAAAATAGAAGTTTTGCCACTGTTGTTAGTACCAACAATGAGATTTAACCTCCCTAGTTGTCCCATCTCAAAGGATGGGAAGCAACGGAAGTTTTCAATTTTGAGGGATTTCAACATAATTGAATACCAATTGTTTAAGCACTGAAATACTTAGCGATCGGATGATGCACAATCAACGCAGTAGTTGACTGTTCAGGATAGAGTTGTTCGCTCTCATCCATCTCTAACCCAACTCTTTTCGCATCTAGCAAATCTAGAAGCCTGTACTGATCCTGCATATTTGGACAGGCGGGATAGCCAAAACTATAGCGAGAGCCGTGATAGCGCTGGGCAAGAATATCACGGATATTATTGGGATCTTCTGCACCAAAGCCTAACTCACGACGAATGCGCGTATGTGTCCACTCGGCAACCGCTTCTGCCATCTGCACTGCAAGTCCATGGAAATAGAGATAATCAGTATATTGATTCGCCTTAAATAGACCCTGTGCAAACTCTGTCGCGATGTGACCAACCGTCACCGCTTGCAATGGTAAAACATCAATGATTCCCGACTCTTTTGGTGAAAAGAAATCGGCAATACAAAGGCGACGTAGCGATTTTTGACGTGGAAATACAAAGGAGCTAATCGGCTGTGAATTCGCGTTAATGCTAGCAATATCGTTAGCATCATAGACATAAACCGTGTTTCCTTCCGCTAACACAGGGAAATAGCCATATACCGAAGTTGGTGCGAGCAGTTTTTCATTAATGATCCGCTCTTTCCAAATTTCTAATACTGGATAAACCTTTTCTTGCAAGAAAGCATCATATTCCTCGCGAGACTGCTCCTGTGGTTTGCGGAATTGCCACTGTCCCGCAATCAAAGCTTGCATATCTAAATTCCAGAACAACTCCTCGTAGGGAATCTCTTCTGCTTGCAAAATCTTCGTTCCCCAGAAAGGTGGCGTAGGACGGGGAATATTCGTGTCAACCGCTTCAGAACGCACAATATCCAGATATCGCTCGGCAAGCAATGCTTCTTGTTTGGCTTTTTCTTCCGCCACAGTCATGCCACCATCACTCGCAGCTACTGCCAAATCAACAGCAAGTTCTTCATCAAGGAATCCCTGAGAATTTTCCCACTTACCCTCAGCCTTGGCGGGCATATATTTGTCCATAAAGTTGAGGTCAGAGAAAGCATCCTTGCCATAGATCACCTTGCCTTTATAGACATTTTGGCAATCGGTATAGACAAATTTTGGGGTCAGAGCCGCACCACCGAGGATCACGGGGACTGTAATGCCGCGATTGTTAAACTCTTGCAGGTTATCTTTCATAAACGCTGTGGACTTGACCAACAAGCCACTCATGGCAATGCAGTCGGCTTTGCATTCTTCATAGGCTTTGATAATATTCTCCACCGATTGCTTGATGCCGATATTGACGACTTTGTAGCCATTGTTAGAGAGAATGATATCGACAAGATTTTTACCAATATCATGGACATCGCCCTTAACTGTGGCAATCAGGAACACACCTTTATTTGCGCCTTCTTCTTTTTCCATGAACTTCTCAAGGAAAGCAACTGCTGATTTCATGGTTTCGGCGGATTGCAATACAAAGGGAAGTTGCATCTGTCCTGAGCCAAATAGATCGCCCACTACTTTCATGCCATCCAGCAGGAATTGATTAATGATCGTCAGTGGTTCGTGAGTTTTCAGAGCTTCCGTAAGTGCATCATCTAAACCAATGCGATCGCCATCGATAATATGATTTTTCAGTTTCTCTTCAATGGAGATATTCTCATCCACAACCTTGATGCGCTTGGCAGATACTCCTTCAAATAGTTTCGTAAACTCGCCAAGCGGATCGTAAGTACAAATATCACCATCAAATTTGCGCTGATCAAAAATCAACTGCCGCGCCACTTCCAATTCCCGCTCTGGAATCCGATTGAGCGGCACAATTTTACTCGCATGAACAATCGATGAGTCCATGCCCACCTTCATCGCTTCATGGAGAAATACAGAGTTAAGCACCACACGGGATGCGGGATTCAAGCCAAATGAAACATTGGA
The DNA here is from genome assembly GCF_014696385.1 of Pseudanabaena mucicola FACHB-723. GTDB lineage: Bacteria > Cyanobacteriota > Cyanobacteriia > Pseudanabaenales > Pseudanabaenaceae > Pseudanabaena. The sequence continues at coordinate 30,198 of NZ_JACJQB010000024.1, read as the reverse complement.
GACACCTAGCAGTACATGGGTTTCAGGCATGGCGGCTTTGATGCGCCGAATTGATTCAATGGTCGCCGCCGCATTTTGCCGATCTTCAGCAATTCCTGTAGAAATAGGTAGTGCCAGAGTATCAAAGAAAATTTCACTGGCAGGCATTCCCAATTCTTCGGTAGCTTGTTTGTAAGCACGGGAAGCAATTTCAAACTTTTTGTCTGCTGTCCGCGCCATGCCATCTTCATCAATTGTGCCGATAACGATACCTGCGCCATATTGTTTAGCTAGTTTGACGACTTTACAAAAACGCTCTTCTCCATCCTCGTAGTTGGTGGAATTGAGAATACATTTACCTCCTGCCACCTTCAGCCCCGCCTCCATTTTTTCCCATTCGGTGGAGTCGAGCATTAAAGGCAGAGTGACATTAGTGACAAGACGAGACACTAATTCGTGCATATCGCGTACGCCATCGCGTCCTACATAGTCCACGTTCACATCAAGGATATGTGCGCCCTCTTTGACCTGTGATCTTGCGATCGCAACTAGCCCATCCCAATCCTCAGCATTGAGTAAATCGCGAGTTTTCTTAGAGCCACTAGCATTAAGTCTTTCCCCCACAATCAGGAAAGAGTTGTCTTGAATATAGGGTTGAGAACTATAAATGGAAGCTGCTGAAGGTACAACAACAGGGTTTCTCTGTTTGGGTTTAAGAGTTTTTGCCACATCTGCCAGCGCCTTGATGTGAGCAGGAGTAGTCCCACAGCAGCCACCAATAACCTGTACTCCTAAATCTTCGACAAAGTGTTGCAAATGTACCCGTAAATCATCGGGAGTCAGACGATAAAAAGCATGTCCACCCACATTCTCAGGCAAACCAGCATTGGGGACACAGGACACGACAAAGGGCGAGTGTTGACTCAAATACTGCATATGCTCCTTCATTAAGTCGGGGCCAGTGGCACAGTTGAGACCCAATACATCGATGGGATAGGGTTCTAAAATCGTGACCACTGCCGAAATATCGGAGCCAACTAGCATTGTGCCAGTGGTTTCCATCGTTACCGATACCATGATGGGGATGCGTGGCTTGCCTTCGGCGGCTTTCTTTTCAAAAAATTCTGCGATCGCATTTAGAGCCACCTTAATTTGCAGCACGTCCTGACAAGTCTCGACCAACAGCAAATCTGCGCCGCCATCGTATAAACCTTCGATCTGCTCGATAAAGGACTGCTTCATATGATCGAAATCAATATGGAGCAAGGTGGGTAACTTTGTGGTTGGACCAATCGAGCCAGCGACAAAACGCGGTTTTTCTGGTGTAGAAAATTCGGCAGCGACGGATTTGGCTAACTCGGTAGCTTTCTTACTAAGCTCATAAGCCATGTGGCCGAGGTCATATTCAGCTAAAACAATCGATGTACCGCCAAAGGTGTCCGTCTCAATGACATCGGCTCCTGCAGCAAGAAAGTCACGATGCACTTTGGCGACTGCTTCGGGTTTAGTGATCACTAGATACTCGTTGCAACCCTCATACTCTGCGCCGCCAAAGTCCTCGGCAGTGAGGTTTTGTACTTGCAAGTTTGTACCCATTGCACCATCAAAAACAATGACAGGGCAATCGCTGCTATGAAGACGTTCCAGAAACAGGCTGGTCATTGGATCTATACCCTAAGCTAACAAAGTGACTCTAAGAAACTCATTCTAGTATTTTTTAGTGAATCTAATAATGGTTAGACGAAAACCATGGCGCACTTTGCCCTTGTGCTATGGTTTTCGTTCTGATTTTTAATTGCGCTTAGCTCGTTAGAGATTGTTTGAAAAGCACTGATTGGTTAAATCGTAACTCCATGGAGCGTATGCAAAAAATGTCGATTTCTGGGTTTGAGCTTTGGGAATAGTGTGCTGTAAGTGCGATCGCAAAATGAATGTGTGCAACCACGACAATTGCTCAAAGAATTAATAACAATAATTGATCAGTGAATTTAGGAAGCACAATGTCAGACTGTGGATGTCACATGGAAGCCAAGAATGCAGCAGAGCGTAAAACACTGCGGATTCTATTGCTGCTTAATGGGTTAATGTTTGTGGTGGGAATCGTGGCAGGAATAATCGCGAATTCTACTGCCCTAGTTGCCGACTCATTAGATATGCTTGCAGATGCCTCGGTGTACATGATTTCGCTTTATGCAGTGGGCAAATCAGCACGCGACAAGAATCGTGCAGCGACCCTAAGTGGCATTTTTCAAATCACATCAGCGATGATGGTTGTTGTCGATGTGATTAGACGGTTTGTGTGGGGCAGTTCGCCAGAATCTGGCTGGATGATGGCAACGGCGCTCTTGTCCCTGATTGTGAATAGTTATGGCTTGTATCTGCTCTCAAAGCACCGTCGCGGCGAGGTACATATGCGAGCAAGTTGGATCTTTACTCAAAATGATGTCATCGCAAATTTTAGTGTGATGATTGCAGGGTTTCTCGTAACTCTGTTCAATTCTCGATTTCCTGATTTGATTGTTGGCTTGGGCATCGCCAGTCTAGTTGTTTGGGGTGGAATCAGTATTATTCGAGATGCCCAACATGATAGAAAAATGCAAAAAGTTGTTTAGTGGCATATAGCTAAGTACGTTAAGACATAAAACCAAAATAGAGTTGCGGCGCGAAGCGCCGCAACTCTATAGACAGACAATGATGACCGCAGGGTAAGGATAAGATTTAATTTTTGATAATTTTTTGCCAGTGGTTAATTTTTCGTGTATTTTGATTGGCACTAGCACACAGTCGCACACAGTCATTGGTGTTGCTTTGATTTGATTTGATTTTATCCGTTGGTTAAGAGGAATTTCTGTATGCGGTGTAAGCCCAGTCTTTTTAGTGCGATCGCAACGAGCCTGACATTTTTAGTAGTTGCCCCACCGATTTGGGCAGGGTCACTAAATGCGCCGCAGATTGCTCAACCAACTGATAACCTTAGCCAACTGCCACAGATGGCAGCACTGCTGTATGTATCGCCAAATGCGAATTCTAACGGGGATGGATCTCCGAATAATCCCTACGGATCAATTACGGCAGCTCTAGCGACTAATCCCACGGCAGGAACAGTAATTCAGCTACAGCAGGGTGTTTATACCGAAGCAACAGGCGAGATTTTCCCCATTAAATTACCTGTAGGGGTCACTTTGCGGGGTGAGCCAACGGTAAGAGGCATTAACACGATTATTCGTGGGGGTGGCAGATTTTTGAGTCCTTCGTTTGCTAGCCAAAATATTATGCTATTGGCTGACAATGACACCAGAATTGAAGGAATTACCCTGACCAATCCGAATACAAGGGGAACAGCAATTTGGGCAGAGTCTAGTAAGCGCGTGACCTTAGCCAATAATACTTTTGCTAATAGTAATCGGGAAGGACTATTTTTAGCGGGGACTGCCGATGTAATTGTGAATGAAAATCTATTTAAGCAGAATGGAGCTAATGGAATCTCGGCGGTTGGTAATAGCACAGGCGAGATTCGGAATAATACCTTTGAAAGTACAGGCTTTGGCTTAGCGATTGGACAGAACTCGCGGGTGAATGTGACCAATAACAACATTATCAACAATGTTGATGGCATTGTGATTTCCAATCTGGCTGCGCCAGTGTTGCGAAATAACTTGATTACGAATAATAAACGCGATGGTATTGTCATTCTCAAGGATCGCAAGGGCTATCCTACCCCCGATTTGGGAACTTCGACTAACTTGGGGAATAATACCTTTAAAGACAATCTAGGCAAGGATCTCAATAATAACTCTGGAGTAACTCAAGTTGCGGTCGGCAATGACTTGAATTCTAAAAAGATTGCAGGAAATATCGCCTTTGTCGGGGAATCTCCTGCCGCGCCTGCGCCCACCATTGCTAGTACACCTATTCCTACTCCTTCCGTGAGGACAGTATTACCTGTCGCCACGAATAATAAACCTGTCGTGCCTAGTCAGGTTTCCAATGCAAATACTATTGAAATTACCAAAGCACCTGCGGAAACCAGCTTTAAGCCTCCTATTACGCCGCCCACTGCCCTAGCGCCATCCAGCAGCAGTATTTTTGTGGAGCCGTTGCCTGATGTGCCGCAACCAATTTCTGGCAACGCATCTTCTACCTCAAATAATTTAATAGCGGCTGCCCCAAAGTCATCTCAAACTAATTCTCAAGTTAATAATGAGATTCTGATAGAGCGTGATCCTGTGCCAAGTATTCCCACTCAGCCTTTGCGATCGCAATTTATCCCTAGCACTCCTCCCGCAGTTCCTAACACTTCTCCCAATACCTTAGAAGTAACTCCCACCACATCAACCCCCGTTAGCGCTGCACCCGTTCCTTACAATCCCCAAATCGCTGCTCTTGTGCCACCACCTGCCAATGAGACATTCCCCTATTTGGTAGTAATTCCCTCTGCTGATGGCGAGTTGCTCGGTCAAGTCCGCAGTGCTGTACCCACTGCCAAAATCATTTCTTCGCGATTCGGTAATATCATTATGGTGCAGGGCTATCCCGATCGCGATCGCGCTGAGGTCTTAAAGGTGATTATGCGATCGGGCATAGGCGTAGATGCGCGGGTCATCCATCAAAACAGTCTCTAAACCATGCAAGAAACAATCGCTGCAAATCTGTCCATGTCTGAGCCGATGATTGTCGCCCAAGACGTGCATAAGTGGTATGGCAACTTCCATGTCCTCAAAGGTGTGAATCTGACTGTCAATCGTGGTGAAGTGGTGGTGATTATGGGCCCATCGGGTTCAGGTAAGTCCACCTTTGCTAGAACCTTCAATGCCCTAGAGGAATATCAAAGGGGCAAAATCTTCATTGATGGATTTGAACTATCGCCTGAAAATCATCGTAATATCGATACAATTCGCCGCGAAGTGGGGATGGTATTTCAGCAATTCAATCTTTTTCCGCATCTGACGGTTTTCCAAAATATTACCCTCGCGCCTTCATGGGTGCGAAAGTGGTCAAAAACAAAGTCTGCTGAGGTTGCTACCCAATTATTAGAACGAGTGGGGATTTCGCAGCAGGCGCATAAGTATCCATTGCAGCTATCGGGCGGACAACAACAACGGGTGGCGATCGCCAGAGCCTTGGCAATGCAGCCGAAAATTATGCTCTTTGATGAGCCAACTTCATCCCTTGATCCTGAGATGGTGCGGGAAGTTCTCGATGTGATGCGAGCGTTGGCGGATTCGGGAATGACCATGGTGGTCGTCACCCATGAGGTGGGGTTTGCCCGTGAAGTTGCCGATCGGATCGTGTTTATGGATGGTGGTGTGATTGTGGAAGAGGCTCAACCTGAAGAGTTTTTCCAAAATCCGCAACAGGAGCGCACCAAGAAGTTTTTGTCACAGATTTTGTAATTCTATAAGCCTGTGCCACCCACTAGGCGGGTGGCACAGGCTTTATTTTTTGTGAAATCGCAGACGGTTTATAAATGCTTGAGGTTAAGATAGGCGTGCAAACCTAGCCAGTGCTGAGCTGGTGCTATGGAGGATCTGATGCCTAACGATTTGCCGAAGAACTTTTTGGATCAATTGCGGGAAATGACGGTTGTGGTTGCCGATACAGGAGATATCCATGCGATCGAACTAGTCAAGCCCCAAGATGCTACGACGAATCCCTCCTTGATTACCGCAGCCGCGCAGATGCCGCAGTATCAAGAAATTGTGGATGAAACCCTAATTGCTGCAAGAAATGAACTAGGCAAAGATGCACCTGCCAAACAAGTAGCTTCCTTAGCCTTTGACCGTCTGGCGGTTGCCTTTGGAATGCGAATCTTACAAATTATCCCCGGTCGTGTTTCTACGGAAGTCGATGCGCGGCTGTCCTACGACACAATCGCCACCTTAGAAAAAGCCCATTACTTAATCGCCCAATACGAAGCCCATGGTATTTCTCGCGATCGCGTTTTGATTAAAATCGCGGCAACGTGGGAGGGAATCAAGGCAGCAGAAGCATTAGAGAAGGAAGGAATTCATTGCAACTTGACTTTGTTGTTTGGATTGCATCAAGCGATTGCCTGTGCGGAAGCAGGCGTGAAATTAATTTCGCCCTTTGTGGGACGGATTCTCGATTGGCATAAAAAAGATACAGGTCGTGATAGTTATCCTGCTGCTGAAGATCCCGGAGTTTTGTCTGTGTCCCGAATTTATAACTACTACAAAAAGTTTGGGTATAAAACCGAAATCATGGGTGCAAGTTTTCGCAATATGGGCGAAATTGTCGAACTGGCGGGTTGCGATTTGCTGACGATTTCCCCTGCACTGCTCGATGAACTGCAACATACCGAGGGTGAGTTGATGCGTAAACTTGATCCTGCGATCGCAATTAACGCGGAGATTGCCCAGATCCCTATGGATAAAGCCACCTTCGATGCGATGCACGCTAGCGATCGCATGGCATCGGAAAAACTTGATGAAGGTATTAAGGGCTTCTCGAAGGCACTGGTGGCTTTAGAAGAATTGCTAGCGGAGCGTCTGACGAAACTTGAAGCGCTCTAGACTTGGATTAATTTGCATTAAACAGCATAAAAATGACGATGGGGATCTAGTCTGCTAAAATCAGGGCTAGGTATTTGCACTCCTGTTTAGTTCATGCCCCACTTATTTGGGAATCCCCATTTTTCAGGAATCCCCAGTTAATTAAGGAATAATTTTAGAGTCACGTCACCGCCATGATGCAATCGGAAAATCTTCGTCAACGTGCCGCCGTTCTGGGTTTGCAAATTTTTAGCAAACGATCTGCCACTCGGCTTGGCATCGTAACGCAAATCTGGCTAGATGTTGATCAGCGCCGAGTAACTGGGGTGACTGTATCAGAGCGCTTTGTGCCAGGCACTCCGATTGGGATTGGCGATGCTTTTTTTATGTCCCTTGACAATATTGATTTGCTGGGACCAGATGCAATTTTGGTGGATGACGAGTCGGTACTCGAAGATATTTTGATCACCGAGCGCTACACCAGTCTGATTAACAATGAAGTGGTTACTGAGTCGGGTGAGCCATTGGGCAAAGTCCGCGACTTTAAATTTGACCCTGAGACGGGTGATTTGCTGTTTTTGATTGTCGCCTCCGTGGGCAATCCGATTATTCCTGCTAGCTTGATCAGTACCTATGAGCTAGATGTGAATGAAATTATTGCCGTTGGGCGTGATCGCATTATTGTCACCGAGGGCATGGAAGATCGGATGACGCAACTGAGCAAGGGCTTGTTAGAGCGGCTCGGTTTGGGCAAAGCGCCTTGGGAAGATGAATTTGATGATGACTACATGCCACCGACGACCACAATCCGCGACAATGCGCTGTCGTCAGGCACTAGAAGCACCTACTCGCCACCACCGCAACAACAGCGTCCTGTCTATCGCCAAGAGCAAGCTTGGGATGATGGGGACAACTGGGCTGAGGAGAGAGTGCCTGTAAACCCACCACCCCAACGTCGTCAAGCGAGAGCAGCCGAAATCCGTCCTGAGCCATCACGCCCAGTCGTGCCACCAACGCCGATTGATACCTACGATGATGAGTACGATGATTTTGAAGATGATTATCTAGAATCTCCGAAAACCAATTTTCGTAACGAAACCCAGCAGCAGATCCGTGATGCTTGGGGCGAACCCAAGATTCCTGACAAGTCCAAACAACGCTTTCCTGAAGAGGAATTTGACGAAATTTAATGCTACCCCGTGACTTACTCGATCGCGTTGAAAATAGGGAAACCCTCAGCCGTTTGTTGGATCTAGCCGATCGGGCGATCCAGACTTGGGATGTGGTGTGCAGCGATTTTTTGTCGCCGCCTGAAATTACAGAAGCCTTGCAGGTCTTTAGTCGCATGACGGAGATCCATTGCCTCGCATGGGGCGGCTATGCACAGGCTGAGCGGCAAAGAATTGCGATCGCAAGATCCGAGTTACCCCTTGACGAATCGATGGTCAGCCTCACACCGATCTCGATTTCTGGTAATTTTTTATTCGATACGGCAACCCATCGTGACTTTTTGGGGGCAATCCTTGGTACAGGGATTGAGCGACAAAAGGTGGGTGATGTCAATGTTTTGGGCGAAAAAGGCGCACAGGCAATTGTTGTACCTGAGTTGCTGGAATATTTGCAAATCCATTTCAATCAGGTTCGCACCGTGCCTGTCAAGGTAACTGCGATCGCAATTGAAGACCTGAAAATTCGCATCCCCGTCACCAAAGAACTAACCTCCACCGAAGCATCATTGCGTCTCGATGCGATCGCCTCGGCTGGGTTTGGGATGTCTCGTAGCAAAATGGTTGATCTGATCAACGGTGATGATGTGCGGGTGAACTGGAAAACAGTCTCACAGCCGAGCTATCAAGTCAAATCTGGTGATTTGATAGCGATTCGTGGCAAGGGTAGAGTCACCGTTGGCGAAATTATGATCACCAAAAAAGAGCGTTATCGAGTGCAAATGACGAGATCGGTATAAATCCTCAAAAATTTAAAAGCGCTGCGAAGCAGCGCTTTTAAATTTTTTGAATTCTCGAACGTAAAATACATAAGTATTAAGTAATCCAAAACATAGAAATTCAAGAAAAATAGACCTATGGACGTAAAAGCCGCAGTTGCATTTGCCGCAGGACAGCCGCTCAAAATCGAGACCGTCCAACTAGGTCATCCCAGAGCAGGGGAAGTCTTAGTGGAGATCAAAGCGACAGGAGTATGTCATACCGATGCTTTTACCCTCTCTGGCGCTGATCCTGAAGGATTATTTCCTGCTATTTTGGGGCATGAGGGTGCGGGCGTTGTCGTAGAAGTGGGGGCGGGAGTGACATCTCTCCAAGCTGGCGATCATGTCATTCCTCTCTATACGCCTGAATGTCGTAACTGTTCCTATTGTCTCAGTGGCAAAACCAATCTTTGTCAAGCGATCCGTGTCACCCAAGGGCAGGGACTCATGCCCGATGGCACAAGTCGCTTCTCCTTAAATGGTGAAAAAATTCACCACTATATGGGAACTTCTACTTTTGCCAACTACACGGTACTGCCAGAAATTGCCCTCGCGAAAATCCGTAAAGATGCTCCCTTTGAGAAGGTGTGCTATATCGGGTGTGGCGTAACTACGGGCATCGGTGCGGTGATTAATACTGCCAAAGTGGAAGTTGGTTCAAATGTCGTGATTTTTGGATTGGGAGGAATTGGCTTAAATGTGATCCAAGCCTGTCGCATGGTCGGTGCAGATATGATTGTCGGCGTGGACATCAATCCGAAAAAAATTGCGCTTGCGGAAAAGATGGGGATGACACATTTTGTGAATCCTTTGGAAGTAGAAGGTGATCTCGTTCCGTATCTAGTAGACCTCACCAAAGGCGGTGCTGACTATAGCTTTGAATGTATTGGTAGAACTGAAACCATGCGCCAAGCCCTCGAATGCTGCCATAAGGGTTGGGGAGTAAGTGTGATCGTTGGGGTCGCTGGGGCAGGTCAAGAAATTAGTACCAGACCCTTTCAACTGGTGACGGGGCGTGTCTGGAAAGGTACAGCTTTTGGTGGTGCAAAGGGTCGAACCGATGTGCCAAAAATTGTGGATTGGTATATGGATGGCAAGATCGACATCGACAGTTTGATTACGAATGTAATGCCGATTGAAGAGATCAATGAAGCCTTTGCGATGATGCACAGGGGCGATGCGATTCGGACAGTGTTAACCTTTTAGTCTTGTGCCGCCCGCATAGCGGGCGGCACAAAGTAACTAATTGCTATGCTCGGCTAGTAACTGCTTGGCTCTAGGCTTAAACAATAGATGGAAAAGAACATCGACATATCGCAATAAATCTTCGCGCTTCTCATGGGAAGTGTGATTCCAGAAGCCATAGATACGGGCTAGGGAAAGTAGTCGCGTGGTGTGAATTTTCCAAGTGTAGGCGGTATATACTCTTGCGATCGCATTTTCAGAGATGGCTTGCCAAGCTTGGGGATCTTGCTCGCATTTAGCAATGAAATTGAGGATAATTTCTGCCATTTCGTCCAATTGGGTGGGATTGATATGGAAGCCATTGACTCCATTTTGAATGATCTCCTGTGGCCCGCCGAACATGGTGGCGAAGGTGGGTAAGCCTGTCACCATTGACTCTAAAACTGTTAAACCAAAGGCTTCAAATAGCGCGGGCTGGACAAATATGCCCTTGCGATCGGCGATTAATCTATAAACTTCACCCGTATCTGTTTTGGAGAGGCGCACCCCTAACCAACGGATTTTGCCATGCAAATTGTATTGATTGATGATGTCATAGAGTTTCACAATTTCGGCAGCCTCTTCGCGATCGCTAGTGTCTTCGGTTCGTAACTTACCCGCAATCAAAATTAAGTTGCAACGTTCTTGCAGTTCTGGACTTTTGCCAAAACATTCTGCTAGACCTGTGAGATTTTTGACATGATCTAGCCTTGCCATCGAGAACAACGGACGCTTGCTGGGAGCATCTAGCTTGCCAAAGACTTGACCATCATCTTCGAGGGTAAAGAGCAGTTCTTCGAGGCGAGTTTGTTGATCGTGTAAGCGATCGCAATTTTGGGAATAGGGAAAGAAATAAGCCTCATTCACCCCTGGTGGCACGATGTTAAATTTGGGGCTAAATAGCTCAATACCATTGATCACATGGTACAAGTCGGGCATGGTGAAAGACTTATAGGATTCATACTGTCCCACACTGTCGGGTGTACCCACAATTTCTTGATAGCTGCTACTCAGCACAAAGTTAGCTGAGTTCATCGTCAAGAGGTCAACGGTAAACTGAAGCGAAAAATGGTATTTGTCTTCAAGGTCTTGCCAATACAGATTGCTAAATAAATATTTTGATTTTTCTAAGGCATGGGCGATCGTGCAGTGGGTAACTTTGAGCTGACGAGCCAGCAAGAAAGCCACCAGATTGCCATCGGAATAGTTACCAACAAATAGATCAGGCTTGCCTTGAAACTCTGCTAATAATTCCTTTTGAGCATCAATGGCATAGGTTTCTAGATAGGGCCAAATGTCAAAGCGTGAAATCCAATTTTGAGTAATGCTGGCATTAAACTCACGGAAGGGGACTCTCAAAATCCAAGTGTTATCCGTGCCATAGACTTTTTCGAGACGCTGATCGCAGGTCGTGCCGTCGCTATTGGGGATCAAGCGCGACAGAATAATCACCTTGGGTTGAATCTCTAACCCTGCTAGAGCGATATCCTCTTGCAATTGGCGCTCTAGGTTTTTGGCTTGGTCTAATACATAGACAACCTGCCCACCTGTGTCAGGTCTACCCAATACGCCTTCCTGTCCAAACCAACCATGGACTGATACCAAAGCGATCCGAAAAATCATCGGAATTCTTGATAGAAATATTTCGAGGGTTTGATCGTCAGGGGAATCAATCAAACTGTCCAGTAGCTCTAGAGATTCTTTGATGCGTCCAACATTGTTGCCCCAACCTGCTTCAAAACCGAGATCCTGCAAACTAAAGCGGACTTCATTGAATGGGGTTTGGGGTTGATGCCGATCGAGCATTGCGATCGCATTTTTGACCTGAACTGATAACTGATTAGTGGAGCTAATCCGTCCATTAATCAGTAATTGCATCCCATTGTAGGCATGGACACTCAGAAATTCAAATAGAGCGGTTAACCCTTGAGCCGTGTCTTGGAATAGTTGACTAGAAAGATAACGATTGAGAAACTGGACACCCTTGCCGATATTCTTGGGATCGCGGATATTTGGGGAATAGTCATAGAAGGGATTGAAATCAATTTCAAGGGTATTCCCTTCTTCGGGATTGAAGCGATTGACTAAGCGATCGCGCAGATCGAGTAAGTCTTTAGTATTAATCTGCTGCACCGCCAGATCATCGGTAATCCGAAATACTTCTTGATGGGCAATTTGAGGACGTACAACCAAACAGGCATTGCCATCACCGAGAATAATCTCTTGGGTATAGTAAAGCAGTTTGCCAAGGGAAGATGTATTGACAAAGTGGGCATCCTTTTCTTGCCGTACGCAGTATTCAGCAAACTCTATAGCGATATCGTTGCGGAGTAAATAGCGCTTTTCTTGTTGATGTAAGCGATTGAGAAACTGGCGTAGATCTGTTTTCTCTTCATTGCCTAAAATCGACTGAATTAGTGAAAGCATATATAGATTCCTGTTGTATTTGTTCTATCTGAAGCGTCTATGTCAAAATCATCTCAAACCTTCTTAAAGCCTCGAAAATGCCCTCAGCATAGGCATTTTTGGCAAAATAGTGATTTTCATTAGCATTAGCGCAATGCCATTCAATTAGCTCTAGCTGAGCATTGTTGACAATTACCCCCAAGGTGGGTTGCTGAAACATACTAATGTCATTGCCAGAATCACCACACACTAAGGTTTTGGTTGTGGGGATGCCTAGCTTTTGTTGGATATATTGCACCGCATTTCCTTTGTTAGCGCGGATGGGTAAGATATCCACATCAACATTGCTGCTAAAAATTACCTGTGCTTTGAGTTGTAATGTTTGTAAGGCATGAACGAGCTGATCAATAGTTTGATTAGAGACCTGAGCAGGATTATGTAAATGAAAACTTAACTTCCATGGATTTTGTTCAGCTTGGGGCTGAAGTTTAAATTGGGGAAATCGACTAGCCACAAAAGATGCGATCGCAGTTCTTTGCCAATCAGTGCTAATTTGATTTGCCCAAACAAAATCGAGATTTCCTTGGATATATATTTCTGTGCCAACTCCCGTAATCCAGTAGTCTGGCTCAAGGAGCTGGCGTTCTTGCATTAATCCTTGGGCAGATTTGTAGGAACGCCCAGTTGCATAGACGAGGATGTATTGCTGACGGTGATTGTCGAGATATTGATTTAACCTTTGGGTCGCGAGATCGTCACCGACAAGAGTATTGTCCAAGTCCGTAATTAGTAGAAATTGGTTAGGAATATTCATCGCGGGGATCTTTGCACAACTACATAGTCACTCATACTCACTCAAGTCTGTATGATGGTAATGAAAATTTATGGGGAGTAATCGGAGGGAAATCGGGGAGAAATAAGAACCAGAGCTTGTGCTGCCCTTACAGCGGACGGCACAAGCTCTGGTTCTGGGCTTTAATCATCGGCTGTAGGTGAGACTGTCGAAAGCAAAATAAAATTCTCATTGAAAATTTTAATAATTAGGTTGCATTGTTCCCGCAGTCTGATAAGATATAATTCCTAATAAATTGGAGAGATGGCTGAGTGGACGAAAGCGGCAGATTGCTAATCTGTTGTACGGCAGGTAACTCCGTACCGAGGGTTCGAATCCCTCTCTCTCCGTTCACAAGCCTGTCATAGAGCGATATGGGTACTAAACTCACAGAAAATGTAACAGGTGAAGCGCCCGAAGTTGATCCTAGTAAATTCACTGCTGAGCAGGTTGCGGCAATTGCCGATCGTCTAGAGCGTGATGATTATGAAAATGCATTTGAAAGCTTAAATGATTGGCATATTTTGCGATCGCTAGCTTTTAAAGGATCAGAACTAGCCGAGCCTTATCGCCACTTGCTAGACCTTGAAGCCTTTGATGAATGCTAATAAACACAAAAAAGCTCCACTAAGTGGGGCTTTTTTGTAAGTATAGGCGAAGCGAAGCGTCGCCTATACTTTTTTATGGTTGTTGTGGGGCTGGGCTGGGCGCAGTCGGCACACCAGTCGTAAATTTTTCGGTTGCGTCTTTGCTTTCGTAAATACAATCAACGCTAGGATTTTTTTCCAGATCGCCCGTAAAGCCAAAGGTATTCATCCTATCTTTGCATTGGCGAATATCGGCTTCTTTGATCACGTTCTTTTGTAAGAGCAAATTCCAGTTGTTTGGTAAAACTACACAACCAGGGGTTGGTTCTGCTTGGCTGATAAACACATTAAAGGGGTTTAGGGTCACATAGACGCGACTGCTCATCACCATTGCCGATGCCCCATAGTTGTTACAAAAGTCGCGGCTAGGAGCGAGGTTGTCGAGGCGGATTGCGTCAACGGTGCGGGGAGTGGGGTTTAGTGTCGATAGGGCAATGCCAACGCCAATACCGACTGCAAAAATTGCCCCTGCGATCGCCAATTTGGTGCTTGTGCCGCTAGATCTTGGCTCAGTGGGAGGATTGTTCAAGGTTGTCGAATATCTACTACGTCTTGCCATTAGAAGTGATTGAGGGTGATTCCTTAGATTAACCGAAACTGTTGAGATTTTGAGCTACTGATGTTACAAACCTGTCCAAAGTTATACCATCAAGCTAGCGGCGGGGCGAAGCACCGCCACTAGCTTATCTAGTTTTAGTAGATGCTCGTTAACCCTGCACGATCGAGGATTTCGGGAATTAAATGCTCGGCTTTAATCGCCATAATATGCACGCCTTGGCAAATTTGTCTTGCAGTCTGGATTTGTTCGGCTGCGATCGCAATTCCCTCTTGCAATGGTGATTTAGCATCAGCTAAGCGATCGATGATATGGTCAGGAATCTGTACCCCTGGCACAAATTTATTCAAAAACAGGGCGTTTTTCGCGGATTTAATCAGGAATATGCCAGCCAAAATCGGTTTGTCTGATTGGCTAGCGACTTGATGCATAAATTTATCGAGACGCTCAAAGTCGGTGATTAATTGGCTCTGGAAAAATTGCGCCCCTGCATTCACCTTGCGCTCAAAGCGCTTTTGTAAGCCTGACCAACTCCCCGACTGGGGATCAACTGCCGCACCAACTAAAAAATCTGTACCTTGGTGCGGCAAAGTCTTGCCATTGGCATCTAGCCCTTGATTGAGCTTTTGCACCAATTGCAACAGGCGCACCGATTCATAATCAAATACCGATCGCGCATCAGGTGAGTCCCCAGCCTTCACAGGGTCGCCCGTCAGTGCCAAAATATTGCGAATGCCGAGGGCAGCTGCGCCAAATAGATCGCCTTGCAGCGCAATTCGATTGCGATCGCGACAGGCAATTTGGCAAATGGTTTCGATGCCCACCTGTTGCTGGATTAATACTGAAGCCGCCACAGGACTCATGCTCATCACGGCACGACTAGAGTCCGTAATATTCACCGCATGGACGCGCCCCTTTAGCGATCGCGTTTGGGTGAGCATATGGGTGGGATCACTGCCCTTGGGGGGAGAAACTTCAGCCGTAATTAAAAATTCCTTGTGGGCGATCGCATTACGGAATTTATTAAAGGGATCTGCGGGTTGCTCAACGGATGGCGTGGGCGAGTCGATCATGCGAAACCATGCGAAACAAAACTTAAGAGTCTCTGCATTTTAAACTATAGCGACTGCTAGCTACAGCCAAGACTAAAAACCAAAATGGAGTTGCGGCGCGAAGCGCCGCAACTCCATTTTGGTTTGATATCAAGTAGCTGGTTTAAATTAAATATAAAATGTGGTCAACAGGCTAGAAGCCTGTGCCACCATCTAAAAATTTATGTCACTTTCCACCAACTTATCAACGATTACTTTGCCGACTTGGGTAACCCTATCGCGCCTCATTGCCGTACCAATCATCTTTGGTTTATTTAGTTGGCAAGATAGCGAACTGACTCGCTGGATTGCCCTGACTGTATTCGTGATTGCGGCGATTACCGACTGGCTCGATGGATATCTGGCAAGGAAACTCAATCAAATTACGGAGTTGGGGAAATTTCTCGATCCGCTTGTCGACAAGGTGCTAACTATTGCCGTCTTTTTGTTATTTATTGAACTCGGTCAAGTCCCTGCATGGGCTGTATTTTTGATGATTACGCGAGAACTGTTGATCACGGCTTGGCGCGGTGCGCCCAGTGCAGAGTCAGAGCCAAGTGCCGATCAGGTGGCTAAACCCAAAATCATTGGTGCAAATATTTGGGGTAAAGCAAAAACCGTGATCCAAATTGTGGCAATTGCGGCTTTATTAGTCAAAATTCCCTTTGCGATCGCAATTTTCTGGATGGCTGTCGCACTTACGTTGATATCTGGCATTCTCTATGTTGTCCCTGCCTCCAAGGCATAGTTATAATCCCGCTACATTCCATAGCTGTTTTGCGGCAAGCGAGGTCTAGAGGGTTGTGTCCCCATACTTCACGAGACTGCGAAACGCTATAATTGTGTTTAAGTTGTGGTTGGAGTAAGGTTTTCATGGCAACATCACCAACAATGGGCAAAGCGTTTGGCAATCTCCTCGGCGGACGCTTTCGAGTGGTGCAGACAGTTGCCGAAGACGTTTACGGACAGACATACCTTGTGGAAGATACAATCGCCGCCGAAATGCCGCGGTGGATTGCCAAAAGTTTTTGCTTAATCAATAAAACTAATCTGCAACTTGATTGGGCGCGATCTCTATTTCGGCAACAGGTTCCTAAATTGCAACAACTTAGCGATCGCAGTATTGATTTTCCTAAAATTACAACCTATTTTGAACAGGCGGAGGAATTTTATATCGTTGAAGAAGCGATTAATGGAACTCGTCTCAGTGATGAGCTGACCGCAGGCAAGCTGTATAGCGAAGCGGAAGTAATTCAATTTTTGCGCCAACTATTGAACAGTCTTCGTACTGCCCATGGGGCAAATATGGTGCATGGCGATATCTGTCCGCGCAATTTGATTCATCGTAAAGGTAATCAGCGAGATCAATCTGACCAGCATCATTTTGTGCTGACTAACTTTGCCGTTCTCAAGGGTATTTATGCCCCATCCGCTCAAAATGGCATAGTTTTGGGTACACCGAGCTATATGCCCTTCGAGCAGTCCCTCGGACATCTCACCCCCAGTTGTGACATCTATGCCCTCGGATTAACAGCAATTCAGTTACTCACGGGCTTGCATCCTAGTCAAATTGTGCGTCGCGAAGACCTCAATTTGCTCAATTGGCAAATGGGCGCGGCAATTAGTCCAGATTTGGCGGCATTGCTCAATCGCATGGTCAAGCATTATCCCCAAGATCGCTATCAATCTGCCCAAGCGGTAATTAATGATTTAGATAGACTTGCGGGTGCATCCGAATTCTCGATGCCCAGCTTCGACATGATGCCAAGCATACCCATAAATGGTTTAGATCAAAGGGTAAATCGTTGGGCGATCGCCTTGGTCTGTGTGGCAGGCATAGGTTGGGGCGTGGTCAATTTTTCGGAGTACCTACCTAAACTTGCTTTGCCTAACTGGAATAGAGCTACGCCCACGGCAGTCGCCACTCCACCCATCATTCCCACCTATGAGCGTCGCCTCACCCTCACAGGGCATACGGGCTGGGTACGTGCTGTCGCCTTTTTCCCGAATGGGTTTAGCTTTGCCAGTGGTAGCTATGATCGCACTTTGCGATTGTGGAATATTAGCAACAATCAATCCTTTGGTACTTTGTCTAACCACCTTGGCTCGATTTCAGGCATTAATGCGATCGCAGTTCATCCCAATGGCAATACCTTCGCAACGGGTTCGGTGGATAAATCGATTAAGCTCTGGAATTTCCGCAGTGGGCAACCAGTTCGCAATATTACAGGACATGAGGGGACAGGTCTATGGGCTTGCCTATAGTCCCAATGGCAATAATTTAATCAGTGCCAGTGCTGACCAAACGATCAAGTTATGGGATTGGCGCAAAGCGACACTGGTGCAGACTTTTCGGGGACATAAAGACAAGGTATTGGCAGTGGCGTTTCAGCCCGATGGCAAACGTTTTGCCAGTGCTAGTTTTGATAAAAATATTAAGTTCTGGGATGTGAATACGGGTAAGCAAGTGCTGAATATAGCGGGACATACTGCGCCTGTAAATGCGATCGCATTTAGCCCTAATGGAAAATTGCTGGCTAGTGGCAGTCAAGACCAAACCGTCAAAATCTGGGATGTAAGTACGGGTAAGCTGGTCTTAACGTTGACGGGACATACGGGTGGCGTGTTGGCGGTTGATTTTAATCGTGATGGCACTGCGATCGCCTCTGGTGGTGCTGATCAAACGATTCGTATTTGGGATGCGAAGACTGGTGAAGCTACTCAAATACTCAGTGATCACCAAGCGCCTGTGTTATCTCTCAGCTTTAGTCCCAAGGATGCAACTTTAGTTAGTGGTAGTGCTGATCGATCGGTCAAGGTCTGGCAACCCAAATAAAAAAGAAGCCCCTTGCTCTGCAAGGGGCTTCTTTTCTGTTGAAGTTAATTAAACAGTTGTGGTTTGAGTATCTTTCTTCTTGTTCTTGAGAAGACGAGTACCACCCAATGCACCTGCTGCCATTACACCAAGCAAGAAGCCGGGTACGGGTACGGGTTTAGTTGGTTTATTAGGCAAATTGATGTAAGAATCACTATAATCGTTTCTGCCAATTTTAATGCCTTGTACATGGATGCCAACTCGAAGCTCTCCTTTGTTAAGTGCTTCTTCAATGGCAGCAGCACTTCCACCACTGAAAATTACGGCAAGAGATTCGCCAACGTCAATACCTTGTTTGTCACTACCTGGTTTATCAGCATCAAGCGCTCGGTCTGCGACAAAGTTAGTATTGCCATTTGCTTGAGGGAGATTCCCAGATCCAATTTTAAAGAGAACATTATCAACAATAGTAGTTTTGGGTTTTGATGGAGGTCCCGAAACTTCTACTGTTTGTGGGGTTGTTCCTGGAGCATTCAGTTGACTAACGCCCAAAGCACTAGTCCAGTCTATATAGATTTGAGCAATGTGAGATGTAGTAAGACCGTTGTTGTGAAATATCCACTTTGAGGTTGTTCCAGTGTCAGC
This sequence comes from Pseudanabaena mucicola FACHB-723, assembly GCF_014696385.1. Classification (GTDB taxonomy): domain Bacteria; phylum Cyanobacteriota; class Cyanobacteriia; order Pseudanabaenales; family Pseudanabaenaceae; genus Pseudanabaena. The sequence continues at coordinate 11,504 of NZ_JACJQB010000024.1, read as the reverse complement.
AAGAACTTCAAACGTAAACTGAGTAGCAATGCCATCAGTGATACCGTTTTGGTCGTCAGCAGGAGTAGGAGGAGTAGTCTTTTTAAATATATTTCCAAAAGTGAAGGTTGCAGCATTTACAGCTACAGGGGCAGAGACGACTGCGGCAGTGGCAACGGTTGTGGCGATCGCAGCAGTACCGAGAAAACTTAATGAAGAACTGAGAGAAAATTTCATATCGTGAAGCCTCTACGTAGACTAGAAGAGCTTTGTATTTATCTAAATACACTATGGATGAAAATCTAAGATTTGACCATAGTGATCGGTTATACAAAGGTTATACACAAAGTTATACGTTTGTCTTAGGCTGTAGGTTCCCCCAGCACCCTCTAAAAATACATGTCACGCAAGTCATAAAACCTAGCTAAGTCAACAATTAATCGCCCCCTAGCCCCCAATTCTGGGGGAACAAGAAAATAAAATTCTTTCAAATCAAGACTCAGGCTTAGCTTTGGTAGTTTGCTTCGCTAGGGTTAAGTGATATTGTGTAGATATTCGTTCAGTAAGTAGTAAACGAGAGGGATTTGTTTGACTCAGTCAATTAATCTACCCAAGCTAGACGACTTTTTGCAGGAGCTTGCGACGATCCAGCAGCAAGGTTCAAAGCGAATTGCGTTTTTAGGTTCGCGCCATGTGCCATTGACCCACCAACTGCTGATCGAACTGCTCAGCTATGCCTTGGCTCTTTCTGGCAATAGTATTATTACCTCTGGGGCAACAGGGACAAACTTTGCTGCTATTCGGGGAGCATTGAGGGCTGACCCTAATCTATTGACCGTGATTTTGCCGCAAAGCCTTGCCCGTCAGCCCTATGAATCTCGTGATCAATTAGAAAATGTGATCCACTTGATTGAGCATGAAGAAAATGACACGCTTTCGCTGGCTGAAGCAAGTAGTCGATGCAACCAAGAAATCATTTCTAAATGTCAGCAGCTAATTTGTTTTGCTTTTCATGATAGTCAGACCTTGCTGCAAACCTGTCGTGATGCCGAAGAACAACGTAAGGTAGTTACGCTGTTTTATTTTGACTAAAACATAAAATTACACTTCAGTTAAATTAGATTTTAAGGATAAATCAAAAATAAATCATGAGTAAGACGATTAAAGGAAAAGTGTTCGTGTTAGATGACAACATCGATACTGACCAAATTATTCCTGCGGAATATTTGACCCTTGTGCCATCTAAGCCCGAAGAATACGAAAAGCTTGGTAGTTATGCGCTGATTGGGCTTCCCGATCGCTATGATCGATTTATTGCTGATGGAGAAAGCAAGACTATTTATTCGATCATCATTGCTGGAGAAAACTTTGGTTGCGGTTCTTCCCGTGAACATGCGCCGATTGCCCTTGGTGCGGCTGGACTTGAAGCAGTTGTCGCTCAGTCCTACGCCAGAATCTTTTTCCGTAACTGCACCGCCACAGGTGAGTTATATCCTTGGGAATCGGTTGAGCGTTTAGTCGATCATTTCAAAACTGGCGAAGAAGCGACTATTGATTTTGATAGTGATTGCATTATCAATGAAATCACTGGTTTGACTTTTGCCTTGCAATCCCTTGGTGATGTGCGTCCTGTGATTGATGCTGGTGGTTTGTTTGATTATGCTCGTCAAACAGGCATGATTCCTACTCGCGTATAAAGCTATGTCTTACCATGTTCGCATTCGCGATCGCCAAAACGATCAAGTCTATGAAGCTGATATTGAGGGTGATCGTTACATCCTTGAATCCCTCGAATTACAGGGTATTGAACTCCCCTTTTCCTGTTTGAATGGTGCTTGTACCGCTTGCGCCATGCGTGTTAAATCAGGAAAAATTGATCAGCATGAGGTGATTGGTTTATCCAAAAACTTACAGGATGAGGGATACGCGCTGATTTGTTCAAGTTACGCGCAGTCAGACCTCGATCTAGAAACCCAAGATGAGGATGAAGTCTATCGGTTACAGTTTGGCGACTTTTTTGCCAAGCGTAAGCGCCATTGGTTTCAGTTCAATATTCCCATCGATCATGATTAGTCGCGATTATTGCCAGCGCCAAGCGCTATGAACTTGAAAACAGGGAAAAAAGCGTCAACTGCCCATTCGTCACCGCGTTTGTTGGTTTTGGTGGGTATTTTGTTAGTGTTTTTAGCGATCGCAAATTTTGCGATCGCAATTGCACAGCCCAAACCACAAATCAATGGCGAAATTTGGCTAGTCAATCGAGTTGTGAGTGGACAAACGGTGGAAGCTTCGCTCATTAGTAATCCGACGATGACTGTGCAGCGTGTGCGCCTGTTGGGAATTAGTGCGCCACTGAAAGAACAATCACCTTGGGGCGATCGATCGCGTCAGTATTTATCGGATCTGCTGAAAGAAAATAAGGTGATTTTAGAATTTGATGTCACTCCCAAAGATAACTCCGATCGCTTACTGGCTTACATTTGGAAAGATAATCTTTTGGTCAATCAACATTTAGTAGAACAGGGTTTGGCGATTGCCGATCCCTATGAACCAAATGTCAAATACAATGCACGCATCAGTCGCGCTCAAGCCAAGGCAAGACTGCAAGAATTGGGAATTTGGGATACCCAAAATCCATTACGCCTCAGTCCGAGAGACTTTCGCCGCCAGTTAGGTAATTAGCCCATGACCGCAGGTTTAATTGTGATTGTCGGGGCAACGGCGACAGGTAAGACTAGCCTCGCGATTGCCCTCGCAAAACATCTTAATTCCCCGATTCTCAGCGCTGATTCCCGTCAAGTTTATCGGTATTTGGATATTGGGACGGCAAAGCCAACTGTTGCCGAAAGACAAGGTATTCCCCATTATTTGATTGATATTATTGATCCTGATCAGACTTTAACCTTGGCGGATTATCAAGATCAGGCGCAAACCTTAATAGCGAAGTTTCATGCTGAGGGAGTTACACCGATTTTAGTCGGTGGTTCAGGTTTGTATATTAAGGCAATTACCGCAGGGCTAAAAATTCCTAGAGTTGCGCCGCAGCCTGAATTGCGATCGCAATTTGAGCAATTAGGACAAAACTATTGCTATCAGGTTTTGCAGCAGATTGATCCTGTGGGCGCTAGCAAAATTCATGCTAATGATCAAATTAGAACATTGCGATCGCTAGAGGTGTTTTATGTGACGGGGCAACCCCTGTCAGCACAGCAGTACGAGCAACCACCGAGTTATCCAATTGTGCAGATTGGTTTGGATTGTGAAAATCTGGATGTTTATCGACAATTAGTTTGCGATCGCACCGAACAAATGGTGGCTCATGGTTGGCTTGATGAAATTCTTGATTTACAAAGGCGTTATGGTGCTGATTTGCCGCTATTAAAGACCTTGGGCTATGGCGAAATGTCTGATTATTTGGCAAATAAAATTGATTTGGAAACAGCTAAAGCGCTGACTGTGACACATACCTGTCAGTTTGCCAAACGTCAGCGCACATGGTTTCGTGGATCTGGTAATGGCAATTTGCCAATTCATTGGTTATCTACAGGCAGCAGTTGGGAGCAATCACTTAACTTTCTTTAGCAAAAAAAAAGAGAGGGCGCTTAGCGCCCTCTCTTTTAGAAAGATTTATGATTACTTAATCTTGTCCATAATCGAGAAGATCGGTAAGTACATCCCAACAATAATCGAACCGACCATGCCGCCTAGAACAACGATCATCAATGGTTCCATTAAACTTGTCAGTGCTTTTACAGCCTCTTCAACTTCATTCTCATAAAAATCCGCTACCTTCATCAACATCTTGTCGATTTCACCAGTTTCTTCACCGATACTGACCATTTGCAAAGCCATGACAGGGAATACTTGCGTCTTTTCCATTGCAGGTGCGATTTGGCCACCCTCTTTGACCGCCTCACGCGCAGAGTCGATCGCATTAGAAATCACTAGATTTCCTGCGGTTTCTGCCGTAATTTCTAAGGAACTCAGGATCGGTACACCTGCCTTGGAGAGGGAACCAAAGGTACGCGCAAATCTGGCTACGGCAGTTTTGACCACCAAATCACCAAACAAAGGCAACTTCAAGAACACACCGTCAAGATACAATTTGCCAGCAGGAGTTGCATAAACGCGGTTGTAAATAAATGCGATCGCAAAGATGGAGATAGGAATAATCAGTACCGATGGACTCTTGAGAAAGTTACTGATATTGACCAATATCTGGGTAAATGCTGGCAATTCACCACCTAAGCTCTTAAATACGCCATCGAATACAGGAATGATGAAAATACACATCGCCAAGAAGATCAAAACTGCGATCGAGCTAACCACAATCGGATAGGTCATCGCTGATTTAATCTGGTTATTCAATCTTGCCGAATCTTCTAGAAGAGTTGCTAAACGGGAAAGAACATCATCAAGCACACCACCCGTTTCTCCAGCTTGCACCATCGCACAGTACAACTTGTCAAATACTTTTGGGTGCTTACGCAGCGCATCAGAAAAGTTAGTCCCCTGTTGGACATCATCAAGTACCTCAGTCAGCGCTATTTTTAGCTTCGGATTGGCACATTGATCGACCATGACTCCTAATCCGCGCACCATCGACACACCTGCATTAACAAGGGTTGCCAACTGACGCGAGAATAGTGCTAAGTCCTTGACCGTGACTTTTTGCAGTGATAAAGAGAATTGCGACATGTCAAAGCCGCTTTTTACCTCCTTGATATCCTGCACCACAAAGCCCTTTTGTCGCCAAGTATCGCGAGCTTCTTTGACCGACTCAGCCACCATGACTTGCTGAACGGCATTACCCTTGATGTCTTTTAAATTTCCTTTAAACTTTGCCATTTTTACACCTCTTTAATCGGAGCTATGTTTAGAAATTGGTCGCAACAGATGTAAGACAAGGGTTAGCCGCTGATTGATCGCGATTTGATCATATCTGGCGATCGCATGTCGGCAGCATTCTTGCGTTTCATCACAGGGGCAGGATTTGGACCAACTACACGTAGTAACTCTTCAGGGCGAGAGGTCTTGGACATCGCCGCTTCAAAGGTAATGTCTCCGTCTAAATATAGCTTTGCCAAAATTGACTCAAGGGTTTGCATCGACTCTTTGCCACCTGTTTGGATAAAGCCATACATCTGGGCGGTTTTACCTTCGCGAATCAAGTTTGCGATCGCAGGAGTAACGATCATAATTTCCTGCGCCATCACCCGACCAAATTGTCCTGGTTGTGGATTATGTCGTTGGACTAAGGTTTGACTTAATACTGCCACTAGTGAATTTGACAGTTGTACCCGAATTTGTCCCTGTTGCTCTGGTGGAAATACATCAACAATTCTGTCAACGGTTTGGGATGCCGAACTAGTGTGCAATGTGCCGAACACAAGGTGACCTGTCTCGGCGGCGGATACCGCTAACTGAATCGTTTCTAGATCTCGCATTTCACCCACGAGAATAACATCAGGGTCTTCTCTTAGAGCTGCTCTAAGAGCATTAGCAAAGGTTTTGGTATCCTCCCCAACTTGGCGTTGGTGGATGACGCTCTTTACCGATTCATAGACAAACTCGATCGGGTCTTCCACGGTGAGAATATGCTCAGCACGGGTTTTATTGATCGTCTGGATCATTGCTGCCAAGGTCGTGGTTTTGCCTGAACCTGTAGGCCCGGTCACCAATACCAGTCCACGAGGCTTTTCGCTCAGCTCACGCACAATTGGCGGTAAGTTGAGATCGTCCATGTCAGGAATCTTAGAAGATAATGCGCGTAAGCAAGCGGCATAGGTTCCGCGATCCTTGTAAACATTGACCCGAAATCTGGCTAAGCCCTTGACACCATAGGAGCAGTCCAATTCCCACGTTTGCTCTAGGGTCTTGCGTTGGTTGTTATTAAGCATGGCAAAAATCAAGCGCTGACATTCCTCTGGTGTCAGAGGATCGCGATCGGTGCGTGTCAGATGACCGTTGACGCGAATGTAAGGGGGTAGCCCTGCGGAAATATGGAGGTCAGAACCTTTACGCTCTACGACCTCTTCCATTAGGTCTTCAATGATGTAGTCCATTACCATAGCGATTGATTCTCCTAAAACTAATCTTAAATAAATGAATGTTTCCCTATCTAGCCCATAAAACTACCTAATCAAGATAGTTTTACAAAATGATCCTGAAAGTCTAGAAATTTCTGGGTCTAGAAACTTCGAGGGGTAGTACAGTACGGACATTCCACTGTTTCGGGGGTTAGCATCGCATCGCAGTTGTCACATTCCAAGCCCTTGCCACGGCGGGCGCGTTCTTCGGCTTCTCGACCTTTATCGGTGTAGACAACTCGCAGTACCTCGTCGAGGGTCGTTGCACCTTCGCGAACTAGGTCAAAGGCATAAGCCATAAGCGTTTTCATCCCTTCCTGTACCGCAATCTCTTTGATTACCTCGGTGGTTGCGCCTTTATTAATGGCACTTTGCAAGCGCTCCGTCATCTTCATGATTTCGTAGACCCCTGCACGTCCCTTGTATCCAGAGCCATTACATTTAGGACAAACTCGTTGTCCGGGGAGCATTGCTTCGCGATTGACGATATTGGCACGGTAGAAGGTTTTTTGCAGATCGCTGCTCGGTAAACCAAAGCGATCGAGTTCGTCTTGATTGGGATTGTAGGGAATGCGGCAGTTGTCGCAAACACGACGGAGTAAACGCTGGGCGAGTACGCCGATAATTGAGGTGCTTGCCATGAATGGTTCTACACCCATTTCTTCAAGACGGGCAATGCTGCTAGGTGCATCGTTAGTGTGGAGGGTGGTCAGCACTAAGTGACCTGTGAGAGCCGCCTCGATCGCAGTTTTGGCAGTTTCGGCATCTCGCGTTTCCCCAACTAAGATTACGTCAGGATCTTGGCGTAAGAAAGCGCGAAGAATACTCGCAAAGGTCATCCCCTTTTCGCGCAGCACTTGGCATTGAGTCAATCCGGGGAGGTTATATTCAACGGGATCTTCGGCGGTACTGATATTAATGCCGGGATCATTACATTCAGCGAGGGTAGAGTATAGGGTTGTAGTTTTACCTGAACCCGTTGGTCCCGTTACCAAAATTAATCCGTAGGGACGTTTGGCAAAGCTCTGCATTAGCTCCAAGCTTTCAGGATCGCTGATCAGTTTGTTTAAGCCGAGTTGCGTATTAGAGTTGTCGAGAATCCGTAAGCAGATCTTTTCGCCGTTTTGGGTAGGACAGGTGTTAACCCGAAAGTCTACGCGGCGACCTTGGAAGTTTCGCTTGAGTTTACCGTCTTGGGGAACTCGTTTTTCGGCAATATTCAGGTTAGAAATAATCTTAAAGCGCGAGATTACCGCATTAATGATGTTTTTGGGTAAACGCTTATTCTCACTTAGGAAGAAATATTCTCGGAGTACCCCATCTTTGCGTAAACGGATGCAGAGGTCTTTTTCCTGTGGTTCGATGTGAATATCTGAGCATCCCTCTTTCAGCGCTCTGACGAGAATTTTGTCAACTAAGCTAATGATTGGGGCGGAGTTTTCGCCGCCAACCATGAGTTCATCCCCTTGGTCTCCGTCAGCAATATCTTCACCAAATACATCATCTTTAACTTGGAGATCTTCATCGCTAATTGCTCCTTCTGCTTTTGAGCTTTTATCGATTTGAAATTGGATAATGCTGTCGAAGATGCGATGAAAGTCTTCACGGGCAATTACCCGTCTTACTAACGTGACATTCTTGAGTAGACGAGCAAGTTCGTCTTGAACTTTGTAGCTGTCTGGAGAAACAATGGCTACGGTGATACTGTTTTCCGTCTTGAAGAGGGGCAATACCTCTAACTCTCGGCAGGTGGAGATGGGAATGATGTTGGAATCGAGGACGGCACTGAGGGTGGGAATGTCAAATTTATCAACTTCTACATCAGGATCAATTGGTTCAATGCCGTATAAAACTCTTAGCTCGAAAAGTTGTTGGCGTTTGTAATAGCGGGTAATGTCGGGAGCGAGGTGCTGCCCCAAGATTTGCTCTAGGACATTGAGAAAGGGTATGTTTTGTTCCTGACTATCTTTGACGGCACGATCAAACTGGTCTGAGGTGGCATGTCCTGCTTGAATTAATTTGCTTTCAAAGGGGGTGCGACCTCCCCGTTTTGCCAGTGCTTTGGTTCTATTTCTGCTAGATGCAGTGGTTGGCGCTTGATCTGATGTATTCATAGCCCAAGTGTTCCTAAGAGTTCTTTACCCGATTCCGATGAGAGCTTTGCGATCGCAAAGCAATGTAAGCAGATCATAGCTGTTTGTACAGCGATATTGGGCAAAAATAGCACAAGTGTTTCATAGTTTTTACAAATTTTTTACAAAATAAATCAAAAATTTGAGTTGCAGCCTTTGGGTGGCTTCAAGTTCCTACTTACTTAGTTTTTGCCAAGGAATTTTGGGATTCTGGGCAATTAATTTTGCGATCGCAACCGCACCTTTTTGATTGAGGTGACTGGGATCGGAAAATAGTTCTGCTTGATTTTGAATAGTTTGGGAAAGATCTAAATAGGTAAATCCTTCTCTTAGAGCAAGTTCCTTCATCTTGCTATTAAAAATTGCCTCATAGTTAGTCCGAATGCTATCGAGATAGCTTCTATGTAGGGGCATATTCACAACCAAAAGCGTAATATTATTACGACGACAAAACTCAATGACATTGCTAAAGGCATCGAACTGATTGCCACTGGCTTCAAAGTTGCGATAGTCGAGATCATAATCTCCTGGTACTTGTGGAAATTTTTGAAAATAAGTATTGGGATCAAAGGTGACATCAAAGGCTACAAACCCTTTGATGTCAAGGGCAGTTACGGTGCTTGGCATTGTTGCCGCAACTAAAGCTTCGCTATTGCTGAGCATCTGTGTGTTGCGATCGAACTTCTTGACTAAGGCTGTGCGTACTTCCTGTCGATGCGATAGGCTTGTCAATAGTGATGAAAAAGATTGCGTAATCAGATCGGTGGAGGGGGACTCAGTTGCGATCGCCTTGGTGGGTATGGGCTGATTGTTGTTTTTGAGACTTTCCTGCAATTGTTTATAACCCACCGAAGTTGTGATTTCATCGTAGGTAATATCATTGCGACTACTGTTAAAGGCTCGCAGACCATCTGCCCAAATAATCATTTTGGGTAACTGAGGGCGAGATAGAATCTCGGTAAGTTGCACATTCACTACTTTGGCAGTTGCGCCATCAATGCCAAAGTTAAAGACACTAATGTTTTGATAACCTTTTTGATTGAGTGCGGTTTCTAATGTTTGCGGCTCGATGCCACGCAACGCTCTAGAACTACCGACAATCAATACATCGGGCGGTTGTTTTTTATTGTTAGTTTGCCAATCTAGAATGGATAGCTTCTCATTAAGTAAAGCAATATTGAAGTTAGGAGTTGGTTTATTGATGACTTTTCCATCTTTAACCTCTGTCCCCTGATTGACAGATAAATCAATTTTGGAGTCAGCAAGGATCAACTTATTAGGTTGTTCGACCTGTCTATAACTGTTGAGAGTGCGATCAATGGCAACCGTTACTCCAATACCTAGAGCCAAACTTGCTAGACAAGCGGGTAAGGAAATCATGGTTGGTGTGGTCTGCCCGAGCCAACGCAAATAGAAAATATCTTTCAAGATTGCGAATAACTGAGACTTCGATTCTAGAGAGTCTTGAAACGAGTAACTTACTGTTTCCTTTGCTTGAGGTTCAAGTTCACTAGCTTTCTCATCAATGTCGAGTTCGCTCTCAAGAGTTGGTTCTGGTTGCCCAATCGCTAACAGATCAATTTCAAATGACCAACTCGGCTTTTTCTCCCCAATAACGCGGCTAGAAACTGTGACCGATTGAAAATATTCCGCAGCTCGCAGCGTTCGTAAGGTATTGAGCATTGGCAACGCGATCTCCGCTTGCAAAATTGCGACGGGAGTTTCACAGAGTAAATTCAAGCAATTATTTTGGAGTAACAGCTTGAGTTTGGTTTGTGCGAGTTTAGGAACTAGCTGTGATTCTTGGCGAAAGGTGGTCAGGATGGCGGCAATAATTTCGGTTGCCACAATTGCTGACTGCGTAATTGGTAAGTCTAGTCCTAGCGCCCAATCATTGCCATGCAACTTCAGTCGATGAATACCTTCTGAGTATAGGATGGAACTCTCTAAATCCTGAGTATTGGGGGCGATCGCTTCTAAAATTGTGGTCGCTGCATTTACCTCACGGTCTTTGCTATAGAGATATAAACAGTCGCCTTTTTGCTTACTATGGGAAAGTTTTAGTCCTGCTAGACCTTCTGCGAAAGTGGTAGTTGCTCCGTCCTGCCCAAATTCAAATTTACTAACCACATTGGGAATAGGAATATTTACATTAATATTTGCATTGTTGATGACATTATTCAGACGATGGATCTCTTCTAGATTGAAGTTAGATTCCTCTTTTGAATTATGTTTAGGGTTTGTGGTAATTGGATTTGCATCTAAAGATGTTGTTTCCATTCGGGTTTGAGGCAGTTAGCAGGATAAAAATTTGCTACAAGGTTAGCACAGCCGCCTCAAAACAATGCAAAAAAATGTTTTTTCTTGCATTGCCCAAAAATATCGCTAGGCTAAATACAGCTACGTGGTGAGTGCAGATGCGGGGCAATGACTTTAAGTTATTGGTCAGTTAATCGGGGTTAGGTGCTGAAACGCCCATTACATGACGACAAAAAAGACGAAAATACGTCGATCGCGATTTAGCTGTCCAGTGCCTTCTGGCTTCATTGACTAACGTATCAGTTGCCGTGATGGCAAGCTTTTCTAAACGTGCTTCAATGCCACCATCATTCCCCAGTAGGCGATAGAGTTCGCAATAATATTCTGTCTTCTTGATGGACTCAATCAAATTCTGGAAGAAATTTTCCACAATCCTTTGCGAATTCTCCACCAATACATCTTCTAGCTCATTGGCTAAATTATGCAGCATGTACATCACTTGTGCAATTTTAGTTGTTGTTCTAAAAGAGCTGTGCTATTAATCCAGCCTGTTCCAATTTTTTCTGTTCTTTGGTCAATAGCAATTACCTTATAAGTAGCTAAGCAAAATTAATTACATAAGTTGAACCAAAGTCTCGAAGAACTTTTTCAACATAAGAGACTAAACTTTCCCAAGATTCATATGCATTGAGTTCAATCCACTCATACTTCATGAAACGCCACAAAATTTCAATCAAGTTCAACTGGGGACTATAAGGGGGTAACTGGAAAATCTCAACTTGCTGGTTCTTCCACTGCTCTAATTTCTCTTGAATCATTTGACTGGTATGAATAGAGGCTTTATCCATAACAATCACTGTTGGCTTGGTAGATTGACGAGCAAAGTCATCGATACAAGCGAGAATGACTGCACTGGTGATACTGCGTTCAAAAACATAAGCAGATAAGTCATTGTTTCGATTCATCAAACCCACGACATTTAACCTCTTACTGCGTTGACTGGGTAAGCTTAAACCCGTCCCTTTCTCTTGCCAAGCATAGGGAA
>NZ_JACJQB010000023.1 GCF_014696385.1 Pseudanabaena mucicola FACHB-723 | reverse complement strand
AGTGGCTCAATTAGTCTCACAGTAATTAGTTCGGATATGGTGATTCTTAGAATCTTCCCATTAGTTCGGATATGTGTAAATAATTCTGCATGGCTACTTATGAGACGTTGCTAGCCAATTTACGACGCTTGATCATGCCACTGCCAATGACACCCGCCAAGGCAACACCCACAAATCCCGCAGGTACAGGGACGGGTCTAGCACCTTGGAAAGTCACTTCATAATTGCCAGTGTGGGAGCTAGTGCCGTCATTAGAAATCAATTTAGAATCGGTGGCGATGAATCCATACAAATAGCCAGTTTGCTGACCGCCATTATAGCTGTACTTCACAACTTCGCTAGCTTGTATGTTTGCACTAGGTAAACCAAATAAAAATGCTGCATTATAGTAACCTGCTAACCCAATAGAAACTACGCCATTTACCTCGTCCTGATTAACGTAAGAAATGTTGGGATCGCTAAATCTTTGAAAACCGCCATTAGCAACAAATGTATTAAAAAGAGTATTGCCAAATGGTGTACCAACTACTGCTCCAAACCCATTAGCAGTTAGAGCTTCGGCAAGCCAATATTCTCCAAATGTTTTGCCTGAGCCGTTATAGTTGGCTGTATACCAATCTGATGCTGTGAGACTGCTCAGGGTAATGCTTTTACCACCGAGCGTACCTGATAAGGTAGTGTTTTTGTCAAAGTCAAAAACAGTTTGCTCACTGCTGGCACGCAGCTCTACGTTTCCTGTGGGACTATCTGCATCACCATCTAAAACTGTCTGTACATTGGCGAATGTACTTGGTACAAGGAAAGTATTAGTTATATTAGCGTCATACACAAGATAGTCACTAGAAGCCGAGCCGCCAATGGTCGCACCTGTGAGGGATGAGGCGATCGCTGGAGTGGTGAACAAAGCACCTACACTTGCTAGAGATAAAGCACTAGCAGATAAACCTTGAAGCAGTGTTTTCATAGACTAACCACTTAAAAAATGAACTAAATAACCCAAAATCGAGGAAAGCTATTTTTGTTTTCTGATGTGCGTAATTTTCTCTAACTTTTAATGTGATTATATGAGCATACACATTTTTTATTAATCAAAATCAGAAAAAAGTTATAAAAAAGATATATCTTAAATTATGACTTTCATCTAGAAAACGATTGTGAAGGCTGCTTAGGGAGATTGTTTTGGTAACCAAATTTCATGTCTGTATTACATTAGGAACCCGTCCAGAGGCAATTAAACTTGCTCCTGTGATTCATTTGTTTCGGAATCATCCTAACTTCCAAACCTCTGTAATCTTGACTGGGCAACACCGCGAGATGGTGGAACAGGTAATGCAGTTATTTGAACTCAAGGCTGATTATGATTTGGGAATCATGCGTCCTAAGCAAACCTTAACGGAGATAACTTGCAATAGTTTGATTGGCTTAGAGAAGTTATATAAAGAGATTCAGCCTGATATTGTCTTAGTCCAAGGAGATACGACTACGGCTTTTGCCGCAGGGTTAGCTGCTTTTTACCAACAGATTCCTGTGGGACATGTAGAGGCAGGGTTGCGAACTGATAATCTTTTTAATCCATTCCCTGAAGAAGCTAATCGTCGTTTAGTTTCGCAAATTGCTCAATTACATTTTGCGCCGACCTTGGCTGCGATCGCAAATCTCAAAACTTCAGGGATTAAAGAAGGAATTCACCATACGGGGAATACAGTAATTGATGCGTTGTTGTATGTTTCGGGAAGATCGCCTAAGTGCGAAATTGCGGGCTTAGACTGGGAGAGACAGCGCGTGATTTTGGCGACGGTACATCGCCGCGAGAACTGGGGTGAACCGTTGGCGCATATTATCGCTGCATGGTTACAGATTTTGACAGATTTTCCTGATGTGGCTTTGGTGTTGCCAATGCATCTGAATCCTGTGGTGCGAGAGCCATTGATGGCGCAGTTAGGCGATCATCCCCGTGTTTTCTTGATTGAACCGCTAGACTATGAGCAGCTAGTGGGAGCGATGCAAAGATGTTATCTGATTATGAGTGATTCGGGTGGCTTGCAAGAAGAAGCGCCGAGCCTTGGTAAACCTGTACTGGTATTGCGATCAACGACGGAGCGCCCAGAGGCGATCGCCGCAGGCACAAGTGAATTAGTTGGTACAGAAACGGCGAATATTGTGACGGCGGCTTCCGCATTATTGAGTGATTCCAGTGCCTATAACCAAATGGCAAATGTGGCTAATCCCTTTGGCGATGGCAAGTCGAGTCAGCGTATCCTAGAAATCGTACAAGCATTTTTATCGGAGAAATCCTAGATTGTCTCCATGGTTGGGAAGTGATGCGGCTGTCTCGACGCAGACTATTACGGACTTTTGGTACAGCAGCAGGTGCGGTGCTATTGCAGAACTGTACCTCTGGAGTGCCATCTAAACGACCATTTCAACTTAATCCCTATACGATCGTTGTTGCAAATCCCGAAGTAAACACAGTTCGCCTTGGCATTATTCCTTCCCTTGAAGTTGCACCTTTATTGGTTGCTCAAAACAAGCAGATTTTTGCCAAGTATGGCATGAAAAATGTCGAATTAGTTCCTTTTAAGTCATGGCAAAATATTTGCGATCGCACTGAGATTGGTACAGATCTTGGCAATAGCAATGCGGGAGGTAATACTGGAATTGATGGCGGTCATTTTTATAGCCCTTGTCCCGAATTGTTGAATGAGGGGATGATCAATCGCTACAGCCGTCGCATGGCAATGTATGTGTTGATGCGTTTGCATACCCATGGCGGTTATATTCTTGCCTCAAAGCGCCTGAAGACCTTGGGAATGCAGATTGGGCGTACCACGCTCTCTGCTTGGCAAGATATGGCGCGACTGTTTGGTAAGCCGATGCGAGCGGCGATCGCCGAGCAGGGTAGTAATTATGATCTATGGCTCAGATATTGGCTGGCAGCCCTTGAGGTGACACCTAAGCAAAATATCGATATTTTGACGATCGCCACCGAGCAAATGCTGGCTGATGTGAAACAAAACAGAGCCGATTTGCTTTGTGTTGATAGTTGGCATACGCTCAAACTTACGGAAGCTGGTGTTGCTGAACCTGCGATCGCAGTTGCTGAGATTTGGCGCAACTACCCTGGTGAAGTGCTGGCAATGCGTGCTGATTGGGTGGATAAGTACCCGATTGCGACGCAAGCATTGATGCAAGCGACAATGGAAGCACAGATTTGGTGTGATGATCCTGCCAATGCTCAGGAGTTGAATACAATTTTGGCAATGAGTTTCAAAGACATTCGCAGTCTTATTTCCCAACCAACCAAGATATTTTCGGAATTGTTTAAAAGTATTCCTAATCAAAAAACAGGGACTCTCAAGGTTGATCGCTCAAACAATCCAATTAAATATTGGTCAAGTGATGGCATTTCGGTTTCCTATCCATACAAGAGTCATGATCTATGGTTTTTGAATGAATATCGACGTTGGCAAAAGTTGCCAGACAACTTTGAGATTAAGGAAACCATTGATGCCGTCAATCGCGAAGATCTTTGGAAAAAAGCCGCTAAATCAATCGGAGTTCCTGATACGCATATTCCTGAATCGACTTCACGCGGGATCGAGACTTTTTTTGATGGATTTCAGTTTGATCCTAACCATATAGAATGATGGCATCTATGCCATTGTGAGTAGTCCAGACTACTAAAAAAGTGGTCTCTTTGTAACATAATTAGCGAGATGCTAAACAAAACCTAAATAGAATTTCAAATTATAGGTAAGGATATGAGATTTGAAACCACCATACAACAAGCCTGCTATGAGAAAATCCAGCCTTGGCTGAAGGAGTTGTATGAGAACGTTTATTCGCCTCCCTATAACATGCCCATATTTGTATTGCCCATGGGATCAGCGACCGCAACCGTTGAGGTATTACCTTGGGGCAATACAGAAGCAATCATTTCTACTTGGTCTTATGTGGTAACGGGCGCAGAAATCACCCAAGATTTGATGAAGTTTTTGCTGTATAAAAATTCTGAACTGCCCTTTGGGGTGTTTAGCATTGACGATGATGGCGATATTCGGTTTCACACCACTTTAGTTGGCTCGACCTGCGATCGTGACGAATTGCAAACTTCTGTGTCGTCAGTGTTAGAAACTGCGGATAAGTACGATAACGAGATTGTGGCAGCTTGGGGCGGCGAGAGGGCTTCGGATCGCAGCATGTAAGGCACAAGTGCGATGAAAATTAGGTTGAAAATATACGGTAAACTCTTAATTGCTTTAGAGTGCTTTAGTAAGTAGTGAGTTGAGTGCATGAATTTTCAATCAAAGGCACAGCAAGAGTGCTACGACAAAGTAGCTGAATGGCTACCCGCAATTTGCGATCGCATTACTTCTGATTCCGTTAATCCTAACTTTAGTTTGCAGTTCGATTCCATTAATGTTTTGGTGGAAGTAAAAACCTTTCGTGAATCAGAATCAATCATTTACATTTGGGCAGGTATTGCCACAGAAGTAGAAGTTAGCTCTGATTTGTTGCGATATCTACTCCATCAAAATGATAACTTCTGTTTTGGTGGCTTTAGTATGGTAGAGGATGGGGATATTCGATTTCATGTGACTTTGTTGGGTGCTTCTTGTCAGCAAAATGAGTTTAAACTTGCGCTTGCTGAAGTTTTAGACAGCGCGGGACATTATGATGACCTGATTGTGCAGCGCTGGGGTGGTCATCGGTCTATAGGAGCGTTAGTTTGAGATCTACTGCAAGTATTAACCACTAAAGCCAATGCTTTTACCACTGTCTCAGCCTCAGCGCGATCGTCATCCTCAGCATTTAGCCGAAGTTGTCGCCACTTCTACCACAGAATTTTTGGCGCAATGTCTTGAGCCAGAGAATCTGGATTTTCCATTGATGCCTGCTTTTGGGAGTTGGGTAAAGTCGCAACAGGATGAGTATAGTGAAATTGTGACCTATGGAGTGGTTTACCATGCCACTACTGCGCCGATCGATTCGGTGCATCGTGCCGTAGCACTTGGTCTGAGTCTTCAGGAACTCCGTGAGCAGCAACCCCAAATTTTTGCGATGCTCCGCTCCGAAATTAAAGTTGTGTTGCTTGGCTTTAGCTCTATGGGGAACATCTATCAGCATTTACCTGCTCAGCCTCCGCAAATTCATCAAGCTGTATATGCCTGCGAGGAGTCGGAAATTGCCAATTTCACTGAGGAATTTAATTTTTTACGCACTTTGGTACAGATGAGTAATGCGCCTGTGGATGAACTGATTGCGGCGGTATTACGCAATGTTTATCAAGTCAGAAATTGCGATCGCAATTGGTTAGTGCAGTCGGGGCGAAAGCTCAGTATTCTGCTGAAGGATGACTATGATCGGCTGAGTGCAATTTTGGGACAGGTGCATCCCTAAGCTTTCGGTAACTGCGATTATTAGGGAACTCTTCTCAAGACAAACAAATTCCCTTCATTGCCGCGCCCAATTCGCAGATCTTGATCGAGGTAGGTAGTTTCTAGCCAGCCCTTCTGGTCTTCGCGCTTGATTTGAAAATCTACTGCCAATAATCTTTTTTGCGATTGCAAAGTATCAATAAAACTATTCACGTCGCGATAGCCTGCTAAGGTTTGGGAACCAGCAACTAAGCGCTCAAAATTTACCTTAACCCGTTGGTCAGAAACCACAGTGAAATTGGCGCAAACGCTGACAATTCCGCCTAGCAATGGTAAACCCTTGATTTCGGCAATATTAAAAATTTTGCCTTCCTTGACCCGCAAACATTGATAAATATTGCCCAATTTATAGAGAGGAAATTTATCAATACCCAATAGTTCTTGACTGGTGGTAAACATCAGCAACCAATTGCCATCTAGTAGCTCAGGGCTTTGATTTGGCGCAGGTGTGGGGTTTAGCTCTTCCAAATAAGCAACTGCCGAAAAAATTGCCTTGCGCTGATTTTCGGTCATTTGCAAGCCGCGACTCACAGGTGCGATCGCATTGAGGAGATTTGCTTTGCGCGTGTTACTTGTCATGGATTTATTTTAACGCAGTCGCCCAAAAAAGAAAAAGACCGTCGTACGACGGTCTTTTTCTTTTGATAAATAACGCAAAATTGCTGATTATCCTTGACGAGCTTTGAACTTTGGGTTTGACTTACAAATGACATAAATTCTGCCGCGACGACGTACAACTTTGCAGTCTTTATGGCGAGTTTTTGCCGATCTCAGAGAGCTAACAACTTTCATGAACTAATCTCTAACGCTTACTTGATGATGGAAATTTTTCACACGGCTTACAATCTTAACATGATTTTTGCCCTAAATTTGAAACTCGTCTCAGAGTCTTGCTCAATCCCATGTTGATCAATGCTCTGAGCATGTGCGTTTCACCCATCCAGTGCTATGCTTACGGCATAAATTCAGCCAACTTAAACACTCAATCCCCTTAACTTCCGTAATGTTGCATCCAAATGCCATTCCTTACTTGGTCGCCTTTACGCTCTCTGCGATCGCAGTCTGGCTAAGTACACCAGTTATCCGTCATTATGGGCTACAAGCAGGATTGGTAGACAAGCCCAATAGCCGCAAAATGCACACGACTCCCGTTGTTCGCGTGGGTGGTGTGGCGATCTTTTTAGGTAGTGTCACAGCCCTACTGATCGTTTGGTCTTTAGGTTGGTTTGGCATTTTGCCAACCGAGCGGGAGTACGAGGTCTGGGGTGTCACTATTGGTGGGGCAGCATTTTTCCTGATTGGCTTTGCCGACGATCTGTTTAATTTACCGCCATTACCGCGACTGATTGCTCAGTTGGCAGTCTCGGCAGCAGCTTGGCGCGTAGGAGTCAGAATTGACTTTATTACGGTTCCATTTATTGGATTGATCAAATTTGGTTGGCTCAGCTTGCCAATTACAATGGTGTGGCTGTCGGGGATGGCAAACGCGATTAATTGGCTGGATGGACTCGATGGATTAGCGGCAGGCGTAACCACCATTGCGGCGGCGGTACTGTTGATTACCAGTCTATTTATGAAACAACCTGCGGCGGCTTTGATTGCGGCGGCACTGGCAGGAGGTTGCTTAGGTTTCTTGCGCTATAACTTTAAGCCCAAAAGCTCTGCTGAGATCTTTATGGGTGATGGTGGGGCATACTTTTTGGGCTTTACCCTTGCAGGGGTGAGTGTGATTGGCTTGGTGAAAGCCGTGGCAACCGTTGCCCTGATCCTTCCCTATATGATTTTGGCAGTGCCGATTATTGATGCCACTGCGGTTATTTTGCAGCGCTTGATCCGAGGTGAGTCACCGATGGCGGCGGGCAACCAACATTTACACCATCGTTTAGTTAAAGCTGGTGTATCCAAACGCCTTACAGTGCTATTTATTTATGCCCTGACGCTTTGGGTGGGTAGTATTGCCATGGCAATTTCAGGGATGCCCGCAGGTGGCAGCTATGCGGCGATTAGTACCCTACTGATGATCTATGCTTGTTGGAAAGTCTGGCAGCGCATTAGGGCGAAGGAACTGCGATCGCAAAAGGAGTAAACAAACAAAAAGGCTCTCAGTGAGAGCCTTTTTGTTTAAAAAATTAATGAGCTTAGGACACTTTGGCAACCAGATAGTCTTGTTGCTCTTTCTTTTCTAAATTTTTTTCGAGATAGGGTTGCACTTCAAGAGGATGTTTCCATGTGCGGTAATTTAAAAAAGTTGGCAATTCCACCTTGCTAGTGGGGATCACATCGATCGTTTGACTTTGAAATTGAGAATCTAAACTTGGCGATAAATCTTGGCTATCTTGCTCAATTTCCCTTAAAACTCTCAACGCAAGATGGAGATGAGCCTCTAGATACTCAACGCGGTTTTGTAGTGCGATAATAGTAGCTTCTTGGGTACTCATTTACTTAACCTCCATCAGTTGGACTGGTTCAGATTTGTAATCTTAATCTGTCAGACAGAGCATATTCCTCAGCACCATAGTTCACCATCCTACAAAAGAATGATCTGCTCTCATCCTTTATTACAAAAACTTCTCTACACAACGCGCAAAAATCTCTACACCTGTTGCTAGCACAGCCTCATCAAAGTTGAAGCGCGGATGGTGGTGGGGATAGGCTAAGCCCTTGTCTGGATTTGCCGAACCAAGGAAGAAGTAGCAGCCAGGGACGGCTTCTAAAAAGAAGGATACATCTTCGCCGCCCATGGTTTGACATTCGGGAACGATGCCTGTGGTTGTCTCGATTACATTTTCGGCAACAGAGCGGACTAATTCTGCGATCGCAAAGTCATTGATCACAGGAGGATAGAGTTTTGTATATTCAAACTCGTATTCCGCGCCATGGGCAGCACAGACTCCTGCGATTACTTCTTCTAAGCGTAGTAATAGTTTTGCGCCAACTTCAGAATTAAAAAATCTGACTGTGCCACTAATTTTAGCGGAATCGGCAATGATATTGGTTGCTGAACCCGCATGAAACTCGCCGATGCTAATAACGGCGGACTCTAGGGGGCTGATGTTGCGGGAAACAATGCTATGGATAGCATTGACGACTTGAGATGCCACCAAAATTGAGTCAATAGTTTGATGGGGAAGCGCACCATGTCCACCCCTGCCAATAATTTTGCAATGGAAGTATTCTGTTGCCGCCATCAATGCGCCCGAACGCACTCCAACTGTGCCAAGGGGAAGGTTATTCCAGACATGTAAACCAATCAACGCATCAACCTTAGGGTTTTCTAATACGCCTGCTTCAATCATCGGTTTTGCACCCCCCGGTCCCTCCTCGGCGGGTTGGAAAATGATTTTGACAGTTCCACTAAAGTCAGCCCGATGTTCCCAAAGATATTTGGCAGTACCAATTGCGATCGCAGTATGTCCGTCATGACCACAGGCGTGCATCAGCCCGTCAATTTGGGATTTGTATCCCACAATATTTTCTTCGTGAATTGGTAGCGCATCCATATCAGCACGGATCGCCAAAACCTTGTTATTGCCATGTTCCTTGCCTGTAATTGTGGCAACAACACCTGTCTGTGCGATGCCTGTTTGATGGGGGATGCCCCATGCAGTGAGTTTTTCGGCAATGGCTGTGGAGGTGCGCTTTTCTTGAAAACCAAGTTCAGGAAATCGATGAAAGTCTCGCCGCCATTGCACGAGGCTAGGTTGCAGTTCGAGGATATCTGGGCGAATCTTGAAATTATTATGGGTGGGTGAGGCTGTGGTGGCAAAAGTCATGGTCTTGATATTGCGATCGCTTACTCTAGAGGGATTTACTATCTCCAATATAACAATCTCAGCTTTATCATTCATCTCAAGGCTGGAAAGTGGCGATCGCGGCGCTAAATCAAAAGGTTCTCAAATGGCTTATTATTCCAGCGATAGACATTGAAATCGCGGCAATCGACGGGGTTAATATGCGTCCACTGTTTAACTGCTCTAAAGAGGCATCTGCCATATCCATTGGGAGATCTGCGTATTTTTCCATGAGAATGATCATCCGATCGATGTGAGTTGGTTCAAGGTCGAATATTTGAAATGCTCCTAGGACAAAGCTTTTAAGAAAATTCGATTGGGCGGTGTGGCTGACTGTTGCGGCTAGGAAGTAACAGGATGACAGGGAATGTCGTAATCATTGGTTCTTGGATTGTTTCAAAGGCTTTTTGCGCTGCTAGATGTGCAGAATCTCGGCGATTGAACAGTGCGACAAAGGCTCCTGTATCAATGATGATCATGTTTTTTGAGAATGTAGGATTTGACTACGGATTTGTAGTTGGTTGAGAGATCGGGATCTCCTTCAATACATCCAACTAAGCCGAGTTCTGTAAATATTTGGAGGGGACTTTTTTGTATGGGTGCTTTATTAACTTGTTGATGATAGCGATCAATCGCTGTTCGTAATACTTCTGTTAAGTCTTTGCCTGTTATCTTTTGAATTGTAGAAAGTTTTGTAATTTCTTCTTCTTCAAGATTTACGTTTAGTTGCATGGGTTTTCTCCTTGTATCGTAATATTGTATATCTAATATTCGTATAAGTCCTCGCCATCAAGGGCAGTTAGGGCTGTTAGTTCTGGATCGTTGGTGTAGTCGTCAACGGCAAGTAAGGCGGCGATTTTTAGCTGCTGGTTGATTTGGGTGCGGGTGGGTTTTGTCTGAGTTAGCAGTCTTTGTAAAAGTGTTTCTGCGATTTGGAAGCGGTCTTCTTGAGAAGGTTTGGTAATGGTTTGGAAGATTTCTGTAGTTGTAATCATGGTTTTCTCCTATTGTATCAAGGCTTGAAAAGGTATTTGGAAATTATGTAGGAGGTTGAAATAGTTTAGATGGTAAAAAACGAATACCGCCTTCATCTTCTCGACGAATTAATACTCCTAGATCTTCCATCGATTTGAGTTTTGGTAATAATGAGACATAGGTTAGGACATCTAGTTTGGCTAGATCTTCATCTTCAATATCTTCGCTTATGCCTCCAGCTTGGTGGGCAACATAGAGTAAATGACGTAATTGAGGAGAAATAGAACGTGTATAGTCTTGTTGGACTAGTTGCCAGACATCTGTAAAAGCTTCTAAATTAATTTCGTCGTATCCTTTAGATGCAGCTTGGCGTAGCACTTTCTCGCAAATGGTGTTTAGTTGGCGAGGAAATCCTTGGGCATAGTCAGTGATTAATGACATCACTTCATCAGTAAAAGGATAACAATCATCACGGAAAGATTTTCTGGCACTATTGAGATAGTTGATGGCTATGTGTCGCAGATCGTCTGGAGCCATAGGTGGAAGGTTAATATCTTCTGAAAAGATGCCTAAAGCTTTTAAGGTTGCTTCTTGGAGATCGGTAAAGCCTCTACCTGTAATGATAAACGCACGATTTTTACTGTTACGGAAAAGGTCGAGGCTTCCTTCTAGAATAGTTTGGACAACGATGGGATCTTTTTTGTCAAAGTCATCGATCGCAAAAACTATGCGATTATATTTCTGTTCGGCTTTATCTAATAGTCGCATTAGTAAAGGATAAGGATCAGCGTTAGTATTTGGCGTAAGTGGATTGGAGGGAGTTTCATCTTTGACGCTAAAAGATATTGACCACAATTGAACTTTGCCTTCAGTAGAAGTTTTAGTACGTTGGATAGAATAACCTAAGAGACTATTGACAATGTCCTGAGCTTCGGAATCTTGCTCTTTTAAACTATCTGCGATCGCCATTAGTAAGGAACGATAAAAATCTACAGGTTTATCTGCTGGAATACTACTCAGATAAAGTACCAACATCTTTTCATCTTGAGCCGCTACTTCTTGTTGTAGTTGATAGATCAAATTGAGGATGAGAGCTGTTTTGCCAATGCCCCAAGTGCCTCTCACCAGAATATTATTACCTTCATAGAGGGTAGGAATGGCAATATCTAATTCTTGATCGCGTCCATAAAATATTTGAGCTAGTAGCTGCGGATCATCGGGTGGAGTTGCATGAAATGGATTTTCTCGTAGTTCCCATTTTTTGAGAGATGCTTTATAACCGTCAAGTCGAAATTTTTTAGGTGACATAATTAAGCTACTTGTAAGATTTGGAGTAAGTAATTGATTTCGTGTAAGCGATCGGAGTTATTTTGATCTTGATAATAAGTTTCTGCTTCTTTCAAGTGAGTTAAAGCTTGAGAAGTCTTACCAATTTGCATTTCTAAATTACCCAATGATAATGTTGCTGCTGCAATTTTTTCGGGATCTTGTAATCTCCTAAACAGTCGTAATGAGTCTTTGAAATATAGCCTTGCTTGTTCTAATCTACCCGTAAGATGATACAAACGTGCTAAGTCATATAAAGTGAGGGCTAAACTAGAAATATCATTTAATTCTAAAGAAATCTGCTCACAAACTTGAAGATTTTCAATTGCTTCAGTGTAGTTACCTACTTCAAATAATATTTTCCCTAGCTGTGAACTAAACCGAACGAGACGATTATGATTCTCAATATCTTTCAATAATTTAATTGCATCTTTGTAGGTTTGAGTAATTCTTTCAACTAATTGTGATGATTTATAACTGTTTTTGATAATCCTTAAAATGGATTCAAATAAATTCCATAGTCTATCATCATTTTTAAATAGTAAAGGCTGGAAAAGATTATCGAGACATTCCTCAAATCTATCTGTTTTAATTAGTATGAGGTTTCTGCTAAACCATCCATCTTCATTATGTGGAATAATTAACAATGCTTCATTGTATGAGTTTATTGATTCTGAATAACTTTTTAATTCTTTTAAAGAGTCTCCTCGCTTGTCCCATGCATCATAATAATTAGGATTAATTTGAATTGCTAAATCATAAAATTCAATTGCATTTTCAAATTTTTTCAAGGCGAATAGTGCATCACCTGTTTTTTTTAAGATTTCATCATCATTAGAGTTGATCTCTAATGCACGCTTATAAGATGTAATAGCTTCCTCATACTTACCTAAATTACTAAGTGCAATGCCTCTGTCTTTCCAGTCCTCGTATTGGTCAGGTTTGATTTTCAAGGCTTTGTCATAAGCTACGATAGCCTGCTCATATTGTTCTAAGCTATCTAAAGCGTTGCCTAATCCACTCCACGCCTCATAATCATTCGGTATAATTTGTAACGCCTGATTATAAGATGCAGCCTCTTCTTCATATCTGCCACAAATACCTAGTACACTCCCTTTTGTTTTCCAAGACTCACTATCGTTGTGATTAATTTGTAAAGCTTTATCAAAGCAAGAAAATGCTTCTTCATATCTTTTTAAAAGAGCTAGTGCAATGCCTCTATATCTCCATGCTTTTTGACCATCAGGATTTATTTGTAGTGCTTGATTACAGGCAACTATTGCTTCTTCATATTTTCCTAGATCAATTAGCTCAAGACCTTTGTTGAGCCATACTTGATAGTCTTCTAACTGAAAATCAGATAATTCCATTTTCTAAGTGTATTCTAATTTTGATTAAGACTATAGACCACCAGAGTGATCACGGTATATGTTCAGCTTATCAGATGTTTTGAGGGCTGCTTACTTACTTTGATTTTTAAACCATAGCTTTGTCTTGTTTAAACTTAGCTTAATCTCATTATATCGCTACCAGCATTAATTCAAGAAATGATAGGGCGGCAAAGCATTACTCCATGAGATCTGCCAATGGGAATGTTGCTCTTCCCACGATCGCAATGATTCTTGTAAAAACTCAACCTGCGATCGCGGCAATAACGCATAAACCCGCACATCTTCCGAGCCTTGAGTTTCCACATGCTGAAATTCAGGTTTATAGAGAGCAGGATTTAAGCTATTAGTAATTGTCTGTCGATAATCGAGAACTTCCTGTTGCAACTGTGATCGCAATTGTTCCTGTTGCAAATATTGCGATCGCTTAGCTAAGAGATAATCTTTGCCCTTGAGATTGCTAACAGCTTCAGCCTTAGGTGTTGTCGCACTGCCAGTAATCAAAAATTCGGCATAACCATCAAGGCGTTTTAAACTTGCGACTAGTCTTTCTTGTTCTGTTTGTAAATAAGCCTCTAAGGCGCTAATAGAAACAAAAGCAGTTCCAAAGCGCAAAGGTAAGAGAGTGCGATGCTCGAAGAGTTCACAAATAAGGCGATCGTGTTGAATAATCGCTTGCATTAGTGACTGCTCAGGTAATAACTTGAGAGCCTCAATATCCACATCTGGCTCGATCGCCGCAATAATGCGATCGCAATTTAAATATTGAATTGGCTTGCCCGTAATTCCCAAAGGTAAATCGTCGGGGGCGGGTGCAAGTAAAATCGCAAAGGTGTAAATCATGTTTCTTCTTTCTTGTTCCCCTCTCCCAAAGGGAGAGGGGCTAGGGGTGAGGGCTATCTTCTGAGCTTAATTTGTTTGGGAACTTTAATCTCATGGGTTTTATGGAAGTCATCCTGAACTTTGGCAGTCAAACTCTTAGAGACACGCTGCACAATAAACCCAAGCACACTATCCCCTGTCTTCTGGATCATATCGGCCGCTAGCTTCTGAATGAAAGTAGGGAAATGGAGGGAAACCGTGAGATTCAAATCCCATTCAATACAGGTGATTAATGGAGCATCCTCTGATTTATCTCCTGCTTTTACCTCTAAGGTTTTCTCCGCCAAACGCATCTCCGCTTGGAAGTCCACCTCATAGCCCTGTGGCGCTTGCTCAGGAATTGGAATTGTCACAATCCGATAAACACAATTTTCATCGGGTGGCAACAAATTTAGCCCCACTCGCGCATCAACCTGAAAGCCTAAAGCGCCTACTTTGCCGATACCCATGGCATAGCCCGTTTCCCCAATCGGATCAGCCTTAAAAGGATGGGCGCAACGCCTAAACCAACCCTGATGAGCATCAAGATATTTCATCACGGTTTGCTTATCGGCAAGTAGCTCCATGTTGCCAATGTAGTGATTATGAAAATGCTTGAAATCAGAGACAACATCAACACCCTGCTCTAAACCCTGTTCTAGGTTTGTCCCTGACTCAACTTCATCCTCATCACTTAGACTTTGTAGATCAACCTCTTGACTATCCCCATATTCTGCCAACATCGCCGCTTCCTGTGCAGTTGTTAATACAAAATCAGAGTCATCTTCCCCCGTTGGCTCTAAAGTGTAATCTTGATTTGCAGGCGATCTCAATGGTTCTTGCTGCATGACGGATATCCTAAAACTGCTGATGCGCTAGTTGTTAACTATTTCCATCATAATAGTCTTAGAAGTTCGATTAGGGAAAGCATATGGCTCCGCGTACAGCAGTGATGGAAGCCGTCGAAAAGCTCAACTATCGGGTCACGATAGGTGATGTGGCGGCACAGTCTGGACTTGATCTCAATACGGCACAGCGTGAAGTGTTGGCGCTTGCTTCGGAGACGGGTGGTAATCTCCAAGTTGCCGAATCGGGCGAAATTGCCTATAAATTTGCACCCAATTTTCGGCAAATTCTTGTTAGTCGATCGTTCTGGTTACAGGTTAACGAATGGCTGAAGGGTGTCTGGAAATGGGTGTTTTATGCGATCCGTATATCCTTTGGGATTTTGCTAGTTGTTTCGATTTTGATTGTGGTACTTGGCATTATTGCCGCGACAATTGCCATTCAAAGTCAAGGGCGCAGCGACAACGATCGCAATGATCGCCGTAGTGACAATCGCGGCGGCGGCGGCTTTATTTGGCTCGGCGGTTGGGGTAATCCCTTTGGCAACCCCTTCATCATGTTTGACCCCTACTACTACGAGCCAGAACGAGTTCGTCAACGCGACCCCAATGAAATGGGCTTTTTAGAAAGTGTATTTTCATTTTTGTTTGGTGATGGCAACCCCAACGCCGACCTCGAAGAACGTCGCTGGCGCGAGATTGCCTCGATGATCCGCAGTCATAATGGCGTGGTCATTGCAGAACAAATCGCGCCCTATCTCGATGAAACTAGCCGTCTTGAGGGTGATGAATATTTTGTGATCCCTGTGTTGGCAAAATTTAATGGCTTTCCTGAAGTCAGCGAAGCAGGAACTATTGCCTATAAATTCCCCGAATTACAAAAGGTCGCCTCAGAGCGCAGAGCTAAAACCACCAGTGCCTATTTGCAAGAAAAGGTTTGGCAGTTTAGCCAAGCCCCTCAAGGCAAAATTGCTCTATCCATTGGTTTAGGTGTTTTTTATCTAGTTGCATCGCTATATCTTGGCAGTTTACTGGGCGATCCTAGACTTGCTAAGACTTTGGTATCAGGTGGATTCTTAGGATTGATCAATGCTGCCTATGGATTCCTGTTGGGCTATGCGGTGCTATTTCTATCTACGCCCTTGGTACGCTATTTTGTGTTGCAATATTTGAATGGCGGCATTAGCGATCGCAATCAAAAGCGGGCGGCAAGTGCCGAAAAACTCCAAAAGCCATCAAGCACCCTGCGTCAAAAGCTAGATTTTGCGCGTACCTTTGCCACCAAGCAAGAGGTCATCGATCAAAATAATCTTGCCTACACCACCGAGCAGGACTTGGCGGATCAGGAATATACCAAGCTGTTGAAAGAAAATAAAAATTCCTAAAAAAAAGGGTGGCAGTCGCCACCCTCTTTTTTTAAGACAAGGGGCTTAAGCCCCTTGCTTACATTTAGTCAATTTCGTTGGCAAACACCGTGGCGATCGCTTGCCTCGCATCAGTACGAAACTCCTGCACATTGACGCGACCTAATAGCACCACCGCCAAAATCATCACTGCGGCTTCGCAGACAAATACAAAACTGTAGGCAAAGGTGGCATTAGTAAAAATCTTTTTACCAATGTCTAGCACCACACCACCTGTAACTGTCGCTAGTCCCCTTGCGATTGCCTGAGACAATCCCCAAGCCCCCACAAATGTACCCGCAGTTTCGGCTGCGGTCAGGTCGAGCATCAAACTCAAAGCCCCTGAAGTGGTAATCCCTGACGTAAAGCCAAACAAAGCCAGTGAAGCTTGCAATGCCCAAGTTTTTTGGACAAAGCCTGAAAGTAACAGTAAGGCGCAACTTGCTGCCACCGCATAGCATCCAAACTTAGTAGCAGCTTGTTTGCCCAGACGCGGCACAATTAAAAAACCTGCGGAGCTGAGTCCTATCAAAGTTCCCATCCCAAAGGCGGCATTGAGCTGTGTTGTTGCACAGATACTCATCCCAAATACTGCACCACCAAAGGGTTCCATGATTGCATCCTGCATAAAAATGCCAATGGTCATCATCAGCAAAAATGAGAAAAATAAACCCGTTTGTTTGCTGGCAGTCAATACCCGTAAAGCTTTGCTGAGAGTCAGTTTGTCTTCGGTGGCAGTTGTGCCATTGAGAATATGATTTTCCTCAACCCGCAATTTATAACGAGAATATTTTTGCTCAATGCCATAGGTGGCAAAGACAGCCAAGCCGACTACTGCCACGGGAATAATCACGAATACAGAATTAATTGCATTTTGAAGCTGAATTTGACGGGCGCTATTGGCAAAAATGGAAACTCCTGTCACGGGATTCTCGGTGCAGGGTAATAGCCTCGAAACTGCGATCGCACCGATGACAATTCCCACCATCAGCATCGACCAGACGATCCCCACTAACTTTGAGCGTTCCTCTTCATCGGAAACATCCACCAACATCGCCGCAAAGGGGGTGGAACTGAGGCTAATTGCCATGCCATAGAGGGCAAACATGGCGGCTAATAGGGTTACCCATGCGTAGGTAATACCGCTCCAGCCAATCTCATGGACACTGCGCCCTAGTTGCCACATGACCTGTGTGGTTAAAAATGCAACCACTGCAAATAGAACCGCCCCAATCCAGACATAGCCAGAGCGATGAGTGCCAAATATAGTTTTAGAGTCGGAGGTTTGTCCAAACCAAATTCTGGCGGGGGATACCAACAAGGGCATGGAAATAAATGCGGCGGTCAAGGTTGCAGGAATCGTCAACTCATTGATCATGACGCGGTTTAAGAGTCCTGCCACCAATAGGGACATAATTCCTAGCCCCATTTGGAACAGCCCAATCCGAAACATCTGCAATAACGGCAGTTTGGGCGGCAGTTGGGGTGGTAAATCTTCTGAATCTAAACTTTGCCTAATGCCAATCATAAATAAAAATTTTTACAAGCTAGCTGCGTTATAGGTTTGACTATATCAAGAAATTTACAGGGAGTTGTTTCCCTGTCTTATCGCAAAAAAGTTTTGCGATAAGACACAAACCCAGAAGATGAGTTGCGGCGCTCCGCGCCGCAACTCGCTTCTTGGGTTTGTAATAACTAATTTTTGCTTTGCTATAGAGGGGGAAAACTTTCGTCGTGATCGGCTAAATAGGGCAGGACAACTCGCCCACTTTGCGAGAAAAGAGCATATTCTCACGGTAGTCCACGGGGCAATCAATCACAGCAGGCACATCCTGTTCTAGAGCTTCCTTGAGGGTTGGCACAAGATCGATCGCAGAATTAACCCGATAGCCCTTTAACCCCATACTTTCGGCTAGTTTCACAAAATCAGGATTGCCAAATTTGATAAATGCGGTTTTACCATAATGGATTTGTTGTTTCCATTCGATCAACCCATAGCCGCCATCATTAAAAATAATGGTCACAAAGGGTGTACCGATGCGGGTGGCGGTTTCTAGCTCCTGCATGTTCATCATGAAACCACCATCACCTGTCACCGCTACCACTTTGCGATCGCAATGGACTAGCTTCGCGGCAATTGCCCCTGGAATCGCAATCCCCATGGCCGCGAAACCATTGGAAATGATGCAAGTATTGGGGCGATCGCAATGATAATGGCGAGCCATCCACATTTTGTGCGCTCCCACATCGGAGATGACAATATCATCGGCTCCCATCACTTGCCGTAGGTCATAGATAATTTTTTGCGGCTTAATGGGGAAACCCTCGTCATGGGCATAATGCTCATAGGTTTCTAGAATTTGTGGACGCAGCGCAATTGCATGGGGTTCAGTCATGCCTGTGCGATCGCAACGGTGCATAATTTCCACAAGGGAATCAGAAATATCCCCGACAATTTCCACTTGGGGCATATAGCTACTATCCACCTCGGCGGTTAATTCTCCCACATGAATAATCGGAATTGTGCCTTGGGGATTCCACTTTTTCGGTGAATATTCGATCAAGTCATAACCAACGGCAATCACTAAGTCAGTTTCGTCAAAGGCGCAATTAATTACATCTCGTTGCTGTAATCCCAAAGTCCACAGCGCTAAGGGATGACGATAGGGAATCACCCCTTTACCCATAAAGGTATTCGCCACGGGAATGTTGAGACGGGTGGCGAAATCGGTGAGAGCTTGGCTAGCTTGGGAACGAATTGCACCATTGCCGACCAGAATTAAGGGGTTTTTTGCCTGAGCAATCAACAATGCTGCTTCTGATAGACTGCGGTAGGAGGCATACATAGAATTGCGATCGCTTCTGATCGATAGCGGTTGTGCTGCCACTTCCATCGCCGCAATGTTTTCAGGTAGGTCAATATGCACTGCCCCCGGCTTTTCGGACTTGGCAATTTTAAAGGCTTTGCGGACAATTTCGGGAGTAATACTTGGACGCACAATTTGAGCGTTCCATTTGGTCACAGGCTCGAACATCGCCACTAAATCGAGATATTGATGGGAATTAATATGCATCCGATCAGTTCCCACTTGTCCCGTAATTGCAATCAATGGCGCACAATCTAGATTCGCATCGGCAACCCCCGTCATCAAATTAGTTGCTCCCGGCCCCAGTGTGGATAGGCATACCCCCGGCTTCCCCGTCAGTCGCCCATAGACATCCGCCATAAAAGCTGCTCCCTGCTCATGGCGTGTGGTAATGAATCGAATTGATGAATGCTCAAGGGCATTGAGAACTGCCATATTTTCTTCTCCCGGTAGTCCGAAAATATATTCCACTCCTTCTCTTTCTAGACATTTGACCAATAGTTCTGCGGTGTTCATCGTGTTTCTCTTAAAGAAGTGTGGGTAATGTAGGCTCTGATTTGGGAATGGAACTAGGCGATCCAAATGGTTTTGATATTTACAAATTCGCGAATTCCTTCGCAGCCTAGTTCACGACCGAAGCCTGATCGCTTTATACCGCCAAAGGGAACTCGCGGATCGGATTTGACCATGCCATTGACAAAGACTGCCCCCGATTCGATTTGTTCGATCGCCAATTCGATTTCCTCTAGATCTTGAGTCCAGATGCTTGCACCCAAACCAAAATTAGTGCTGTTGGCAAGGGCAATTGCCTCCTGTATGTTTTTGACACGGAATATCGAGGCGACGGGACCAAAAAACTCTTCTTGATAGGGAGGTGCGCCAAGGGGAATGTCACTTAAAATGGTGGGCGCATAAAAATTTCCTTTGTCTTTAAGGCGATACCCACCAATGAGAATTTTTGCCCCTGCATCAACGCTAGCCTTAACCTGAGCATCAAGTTTATGCAAAATCTGTGGCGTGGCGAGGGGACCCACATCGGTTTCAGGCTGCATCGGATCGCCCACTTTGAGAGCTTTAAATTTCTCGACAAACTTGGCAATAAATAAATCTGCGATCGCATCTTCGAGAATAAATCGTTTGGCGGCAATGCAGGTTTGTCCGTTGTTCATTATCCTTGCGGTGACGGCGGTACTTACGGCTAAGTCCAGATCGGCACTATGGAGGACAATAAATGGATCACTGCCCCCCAGTTCCAAAACTACTTTTTTGAGATGATGCCCCGCCATTGCCGCGAGACTTTGCCCCGCAGGTTCACTACCTGTTAATGTGGCGGCCTTGATGCGGGCATCGGCAACCAAATTTGCTACCCGATCCGCACCGATGAGGAGGGTTTGAAATGCACCTTCAGGGATGCCTGCGGCATGGAAGACTTCGGCGATTGCCAGCGCACATTGCGGCACATTGGATGCATGTTTGAGCAGTCCCACATTGCCTGCCATCAGCGCGGGTACGGCAAAGCGAAACACTTGCCAAAAGGGAAAGTTCCACGGCATCACCGCCAGAATTGCGCCTAGGGGTTGATAGCGGATGATTGTACAACTAGCATCGGTGGTGGCAGGGGTGTCAGCTAAAAACTGTGGCGCATGTTCGGCATAGAAACGACAGAGATGGGCGCATTTCTCGATTTCTGCGATCGCACTTTTGAGGGTCTTTCCCATCTCAAGGGTTATGATAATTGCCAACTCTGTTTTTTTTGCCTCGAGGATATCGGCGGCTTGGTGCATCCACCGACTGCGATCGGCAAATTTACTATGTTTGTAGGTGGCAAAGGTATGATCAGCTAAGGCAATCTTCTGCTCTATTTCCGCATCGGATAGCGGCGTGAAAGTTTTTAACAATTCTCCCGTGACAGGATTGATTGAGGCAATCGCCATGATCTTGTCTCCAAAGCTGAGAAGTTGTGCATTGATGAGATTCTTTTAGATTATCGTCGGTAATCTAAAAGAATCTCATATACTAAGATCTTACGCTTTGCAATTGCCTAATTTGCCGATAGTTCAAGTTACTTTACGATTTTTGAAAATCTGTCGCTGTCTGTTTATGGTTGTAGCCATTGACGTTAGAACAAAACCAAAATAGAGTTGCGGCACGAAGCGCCGCAACTCTATTTTGGTTTTGTGAAATTTAGTAGTCTAAGATTCTCGCCTATTTTTGCTTAGGAATAAACAAGATTAAGTCATTTGCAGCAAAGGTTTAAACCAACAATCGTTGTATGCTGATCATCTTAAACATCAAAAATACTTGCATTTTGGCATCATGTTTGACCAAGCAGCAATAACTGTAGCTATTTCCCTATGTCCTGAAGAAGCAGTTTGCTACCTAGCAAGGGTTTATGCAACTTTGGTTGTTTTTAATCCACCTGAGTTCATCAAGACTGCGGTTGACAGTCGCGTTTTGATCCATTCCCTCGGCTACCCCGACAATCCTGAATCTGCCCATATCTGCAAACAGCTTATGGATGAATTTGGCTTTGATGCCGATACTTTTCCTGCCTTTGCCCTACAGGGACTTGCCACCATCGATTCCATTGTGCATTGCGATCGCCATGATGTGAAACTTACCCTTGAGCTAGAGCGCCAGCTTGATATTGCGCCAACTACTCTCATAGATTTGCAATCACGACTCGCTGACGAATCTCAATCGGCATGGTTAGTAAGGCTCAAAGAAACCTATTTTCTTCAAGAGCCAATTTATGATGTTTTGCCGCCCATGGATACAGAAACGGGGAATATTTGGCTACCACAACACCAATTGCATATCCAAGATTTTCAACAAGCGCTCAGTCGCGATATTTTGAGCAGCAGGGTTTAGATAGATTTATAAGTTTTGATGACCAAATAAGTGAAAGTGACGCTTCACGCCGCTTTCACTTATTTGAGGCTTCTTGTGTTGCCACATTTAAAATTCACTAACAATACAAAATATTAGGATAATTGCTGATTTAGTCTTGTATGAATGCCGAGGCTTTGATAGATTGGAGCTTATAAAAAAGTAGTTAAGAATACATAAATTCAAAATAAGCACAATTTATTAAACTGAAAAATTCATATTAAGGAAGAGTTCAGCATGATGAGCAGTAAATCTAACCGCGTTGTTGTCATTGGGGTCGCAGGAGACTCTGGCTGTGGTAAGTCCACCTTTCTCCGCCGCTTAAATGATCTGTTTGGTGCAGAATTTATGACGGTGATTTGTCTAGATGACTATCACAGCCTCGATCGCAAGCAACGTAAGCAAACAGGAATTACTGCCCTTGACCCACGCGCTAATAATTTTGACTTGATGTATGAACAAGTAAAAGCGCTCAAGGAAGGTAAATCGATCATGAAGCCGATTTACAATCATGAGACGGGACTACTTGATCCTCCTGAATTGGTGCATCCCAACAAAGTGATCGTGATTGAGGGCTTGCATCCACTCTATGATCCGCGCGTTCGAGAATTAATTGACTTCAGTATCTATCTCGATCTGAGTGATGAAATTAAAATTGCTTGGAAAACCCAACGGGATATGGCAGAACGCGGGCATACCCTAGCCGATGTTGTCCAAGCGATCGCAGCCAGACGACCAGACTTTGAGGCATATATCGATCCACAGAAAGCCGATGCCGATGTGGTGATCCAAATCTTGCCCACCAATTTGATTCCCAATGATACAGAACGGAAAGTATTGCGGGTACGGCTGATTCAACGTCTCGATATGCAAGGGCTACAGCCTGCCTATCTATTTGATGAAGGTTCGACAATTTCTTGGATTCCCTGCGGCACAAAACTCACCTGCTCTTACCCAGGCATCAAACTATTTTCGGGGCCAGATAGCTGGTGTGGTCATCCTGTCAGCATTTTAGAAATTGATGGTCAATTCGATCGCTTGGAAGAATTGATTTACATCGAAAATCACCTCAGTAATACCAGCAGCAAATTTTATGGTGAACTGACGGAGTTATTACTACGCCATCCCGATTACCCTGGTTCCAATAGTGGCACTGGCTTGTTGCAAATCATTGTGGGCTTAAAGATGCGCGAAGCCTTTGAGCGACTGACCCAATCAAAGGAACAACTAGCTATAGCTGGCTAAAAAATATCCCAGCCGTAGGCTGGGATATTTTTTAGCTTAAATTTTTGGCATAGTCCTGAATTTCGTCGATGCCAAACACGGCGGCGAACTGTAAGCTCTCCTTGGCATAAAGCTCTGCTCCCCCCTGTTTGCGATCTACTAGCGTTAACACATGGGTCACGGTGTAACCTGCATCCCGCAATTTCTCGACGGCAAACAATGCGGACTGCCCTGTGGTTACTACGTCTTCTAAAACCACTACATTCGTATTTGGTGCGAGTTCTGGCCCCTCGATCCATGCGGCTGTGCCATGTCCCTTGGGTTGCTTACGAATAATCAAAGCGGGAATCGGTTTATTTTCGTAGGCTGAGACAACGCTAACAGCA
Organism: Pseudanabaena mucicola FACHB-723; assembly: GCF_014696385.1. Taxonomy (GTDB): domain Bacteria; phylum Cyanobacteriota; class Cyanobacteriia; order Pseudanabaenales; family Pseudanabaenaceae; genus Pseudanabaena. The sequence continues at coordinate 33,493 of NZ_JACJQB010000023.1, read as the reverse complement.
CTCACGATCGGGTCTGCGCCTAGGGTCAAGCCTGCCACTGCGCCTGTACCCTCTGGCAACATGCTCAATAGTACCTGTCCAGTCCATAGCCCCCCAAAGGGATGCAATGTTACTAGTTTGCCATTGATGTAGTAGGTGCTTTTTTGCCCAGATGATAGTGTAAAATCCCCACTTTTATAGGCAAGACGACAAAACAGGTCGAGTAATTTTCCGCGATTTGAATGTTCCACAACTTTGATCATGCTTTTTGAGACGTTTAATTAGTTTATAGCTATAGCTAAGCAAGTTAAGACATAAAACTAAAAGAGAGTTGCGGCGCGAATCACTGCAACTCTCTTTTGGTTCACGTACAGCCTATTGAGGCTTTGAGTAGTACATAAATATTTTTGAAAGCGGCGCGAAGCGCCGCTTTCAAAAATATTTATGGATTTTAATTAAGCGCAAAGAGCTGTAAGTTACTGAATTAAACCAGCAATGATGTTAATAGTCATTGCTACAATAGCGGTGTTAAAGAAAAAAGAAAGAATACTATGTAATAAAGATAATCGTCTTAGCGATCGCGAAGTAATCTGCACATCAGAAACTTGACTAGTCATGCCAATGACAAATGAAAAATATAAAAAATCCCAATAGTCTGGCTCAATATCGTCAGGAAAATCTAGTCCACCTGCTTCGGTATCGCAATTTGTTTGATGATCTTGATAATATTCATGGGCATAGTGCATTGCAAAAATTGTATGGACAAGTAACCAAGAGCCAACAATCGTAATTACTGCGAGAATTACATGAGAAATTACAATATTGATGTCTTGCCCTTTAGCTTCTCTCAAAATAAAAGCGATCGCTAAAATACTGGCACAAGCTGCCGCCGTAATTAAACTCAAAATTACTAAACTTCCTTCATCTTGACTTTGGGCATTACGACGCATTGTTTTTGGTTTTGCTTGCACCATTAATGTCCAAGTTGCTAATAAAAAACTAATCATTCCTATATTCCATATACAGAGAATGCGTGTAGATAAGCTAAACCAATGAGGCAGGAAAATTGCGAAAACTAAAGCAACTAGAATTGATAAAATTAGTCGCGATCGCACTCTCCATTGATGAGAAAGTTTATATTTGACCGAAGCTGGTTGAGATTTATGAGGTAAGAACATTGTCAATTCCATTTATACAAAATCTTATAAAATATCTAGGCTCATTTTGATCGTCCAAACCTATACTGAAGAAGCAAGAGAACTAAAAATATCCGTTCGTACTAGCCTCCGTGCGTCGAGTATTGATGGCAGTTTATCAACGGTTTTTAGTAATATCACAGGGGGCGTTTTGCTTAGCAGCTTTTTGATCGATTTAGGTGCGAGTCCTTTTGAGATTGGGATGACAGCTTCTTTGCCAATGCTAGCAAATCTCTTACAACCTTTAGGAGCTTTATTATCTAATCGCTCTTATAGTCGTCATGACTATGGCATCTGGACATTCTTACCAGCACGACTGCTCTGGCTCGTTCTACTTGTCGGCATTATTCTGAAAGGTACAAATACTAATCTTTCTAAAGAACTAGTCTATTTGACATTAACTTTGGTGATCACTTCCAATATCTTAGCGGCGATGGGTAGTGCTTCTTGGATGAGTTGGCTTGCTGCATTAGTTCCTGCAAAATTACGGGGGCGATACTATAGTGTGCGTAGCATTGTTAGCAATGTGACAGGCTTGCTTTGTTTACCGATCGCAAGTTTTATCATTGCTAATTGGCAAGGTGGAAGTATCGCAGGATATGGTCTTGTGTTGGGGGTGGGCATTTTAGCAGGTGTAGCGAGTTTGACCTGTCAACACTTGATGATTGATGTTAATCCTCAAAAATATCAAGCTGAACAAGAGCAAGAATGTTATCGAATAAACCTATTTAATAATCTCATTACTCCCTTTCAAGATCGTAACCTCATCTTTTTTCTGATTTATGTTGCCCTTTGGGGATTTGCCGTTAATCTCAGCACTCCCTTCTTTAATCTCTATATGTTAGAGAATCTTGATGTCGATATTACTTGGGTAACTTTACTGAGTAGTCTATCTAGTGGCGCAAATATGTTGATGCTATTGCTGTGGGGACAATTAAGCGATCGCTTTGGTAATCGTCTTTTATTAATAGTGGTGGGTATTGCGATCGCAATTACGCCTTTATTTTGGTTACTGACTGGGCTATCGCAAGTACAAGAGCAATTGTGGCTATATCTGATTATTTTTCATCTCTTTTTAGGCGGGACTTGGGCAGCAATTGATTTAGGTAGTAATAATCTTCAGATCGGAATTGCCCCGATCAAACATCACGCCACTTTTTTTGCGATCGTCTCGGCAATCGCAGGTGTTAGCAGTGCATTAGGCGCGACTGTAGGCGGTACTTTCGCTCAATATGCCCATTACGAAGGAATCTTTGGCATATTTTTTCTTTCCACGATTCTTCGCTTGGTTGCAGTTATTCCTTTATTTTTTGTCCATGAGAACTTATAGCTATAGTCACAGTCAGCTACGTTACTCCCTTCCCAGTGAAAAATTACACGTTGCGGCGCTTCGCGCCGCAACGCTATTTTGGTTTTTAACTGGGCGGTAGCTATAAGAATCGATTTGCTACTTTGTGACTTAACTCGTTAATTCATGGCTGGATCTGCTACATTAGTCAGCGTTCAACTGTGAGGATGTGTATTTATATGAGTACCAAATTCTCTTGGCTCGCTTCATCATTAGTAGCTGCTTCAGCATTGCTCTCTAGTGGTGTTGCCTTTGCCGACCCTCTGCTCACGGATCAAGATCAATTTCCACGTAACTTTCCTGCTACCTATCCTCAGGTACAGAATAAAATCTTGGATATGACCTCTGATCCAAATCTGCCTAATCCCTATATTCAAACAACCTTTAGGGATCAATGGATTGAACGTCAAGCTAATGCTTTTCGGGCAATTAATCGTGAAATGATGGACTTGCAAACTCTTAGCGATGCGACGATTCGTACTCGTGATTTGCCTAGTTCCTACTGCTCATCTTTGCTAAGTGAAGGATTCAATGCTTGTGCTGCTCCTGAAGAGCCAGCCCCTGCGGTTCCTATGCCCCGCTTTGAAGCTCCAGCCGCAGTACCTTCGCGTCCTGTGCCTGCTTTGTGGTAATCGATAAATTACCCTAAATAAGTTTTTTGTGTTGAGTTTATCTATGTTTTTGAGCTTTCAAAGAGAGTGATTGCGCTTGGCGTGATCACTCTCTTTGGTTTAAGAGCCTGTGCCGCCCGCGACGTGGGCGGCACAAGCGCTGGTTTTAACCTTGGCGATCGCTTTCTAAATCAAATACTACTTTCTGCCAATACCAAATTTCAGGCATATTCGGATGCTCTTGCTTGGCAATATCAATCAAACGCTGGGCAATTGCCATATTGCCACCAACGAGAGCCAGTAGTCGTTGTTGTAATTCAAGGCTTGGCATTTGCATCAAATCAACCGCTGCCGCCGCTTTTGCCTGTTGGCGTTTTGCCTCTTTGGTTTGCTTGGCTAGTTCCGACTGCCAGAGATTGACACGATCGATCGCAAATTGATAACGATCCATGACTGACTGCTGAAACCAAATATTTGCAGCCTGTTGGTAGTCATCGATCGCACCTTGAAGATCTCCAAAGTCGTAGCGCACCTCGGCGCGATCGCAATAGATTTGGGGGCTGGTTTGATCGAGGGATAACGCTCTAGAAAAGTCTTCGATGGCGGTGCGATAGTCCTTAAGCTTGATGTAGGCTTTGGCGCGATCGCTATAAATTTCGGACTTGCTGGGATATTCGCGCAATAATTCATTAAAATCAGCGATCGCCCCCTGAGCGTCACCAATTTCTAAGCGAATCCTGCCTCGCCCGATACGAACATCAAAGTTTTCTGGTGCTAAAAATGTGGCTTGATTGAGGTCTTTGATTGCACCTTGGGGATCGCCCATTTTGCCGAGGGTTAAACCGCGCAGACAAAAGGCTTCAGCATTTTTGGGCTCAATTTGCAGAAGCCAATTAAGATCAATTAAGGCATTGGTATAGTCGCCTTTGTTGAGCCTTTGCTGCACATTGCTCAGGACATCCTCGGTTGAGGGCGGTACTATTGCTTCTAGTGGTTTATAGCTTTCAATGCAACGGCGACAATTAGCTTCATCGCGCAGTTCTAGAAATAAACTGGCGGCTTTTTTGTAAGTTGCGATCGCCTTTTCAATTTGATTTTGTTGTTTGTAGGTTAAGCCCAAGAGTTGATGGGCAATTGCTGATTTGGGATTAATGACTAGGGCTTGGGCAATGTCAGCTTGGGCGGCAACAAGATCTGCGATCGCAATATAGGTAATGCTACGGGCAATATAGGCATCAACTGCTTCAGGATTAAGGCTAATTGCTTGACTGTAATCTGTGATCGCACCTTGACGATCGCCCAAATCGAATAGGACTAGTCCGCGCTGATAGTGTGACTCAGCTAAGTTTTGCCTATTTGCGATCGCACAACTAAAGGCTTGCACAGCACCATAGCGATCGCCAGTCTTTGCCTTGGCTAACCCCTGCTCATAAAAATTTCCACTAGGCTCTTGTGTCATTGTGTCAACGAGATTATATAACTGGCGATCGCCCTAGTATTATATTTAAAACCAATACTTTTGCAGTGGATCATTCAGGAGTTACCGCGATGTCCAAAAAGCCGAAAGATCTTAAACATCAGATTGGCAAGACTATCCATGATGCCGTTGATACTGTGGCGGATGTGGCTCAACAACAGTACGAAAAGAACTTTAAAAAAGCTCACAAAAATGTTGATAAGCGGTTTGATTCAGTACGCGATCGCATTGAAGAATTTGATAGTTGGGCGGTAGAGTCGGTTAATGAAGCTTTAGAAGGTGTGGAAAAAAAACTAGAAAAAAAAGTTTCCAAAACTGTGAGCCGCATCCAAAAAGCTGCTCAGTCTGTATGGGGCAAAATTTCCAAATAAAAAAGAGTTGGAGCTTTGCCCCAACTCTTTTTATGCGATTAAGCAGTTATCCCAATTCACGGGAGTGTGGCATAGCCATTTCTTAATTTGGTATTACTTGCATTTTGCTAATTAACTCGCCAAAACGCTCACTATGGACGCGATAACTTAGCGGATGCCCAATCAGTCGAGCTGTGCTGTGATACAAAACTTCAATTTCAATTAAGCCATTATCCTTGAGGGTCTTGCCTGTCGATACCAAATCGACAATCGCCTCAGCCATACCTGTAATTGGTCCTAGCTCCACTGAGCCATAGAGAGGAATAATCTCGACGGGTAAATCAATGCTGTCAAAGTAGGCACGGGCACAACCGACGTATTTAGAAGCAATGCGGCTGTGGGGTGGCAAATCTAAGGGTGAACGATAGCGGCTCTCCCCTGAAACTGCGATCGACATGCGGCAGCCACCAAAACCTAAATCCAGTAATTTCGCAACTTTAGGCGTTTTTTCCCGCAAGACATCTTCCCCGACGATGCCCGCCTGAGCCTGTCCATATTCTACATATACAGGCACATCCTGCGCCCGCACTAGCAAAGCCTTAGCGCTGCCTGTGGGATCGGTGATTTGGAGTTGTCGGTTCGAGGCATCAAGGAAGGCGCTAAAGTCCATCCCGACTCCTTGGAGCAAGCGGATCGAATCTTTTAACAGAGAGCCTTTGGGCAGTGCGAAGGTAAACATGGAGTCAGTGGTCTGAATAACAATAATCAGGAAGAAATGCGATCGCACTTCTTTCTAATTATCATGGATATAGCGCTTTGCGATTCTTTTTTTGCGATAATGCAAAAAAGCGTTAGTTGAAATTATGCCTATATTTGCTGCGATACAATCTCCCGAAAAAGTTAAGGACACTGTAAAGGAAATAGTACGCAAGCCTTACCCAAAATATAAGGTGATTGTGCTAAACGATGATTTCAATACCTTTGAGCATGTGTCTAATTGCTTGATGAAATATATTCCCCACATGACTGAGCAGATGGCTTGGGAATTTACCAATCAAATTCATTTTGAAGGTTTGGCGATCGTCTGGGTGGGGCCAATGGAGCAAGCGGAGTTATATCATGCTCAACTCAAGCAAGCAGGTTTAACGATGGCTCCCCTCGAAGCTGAGTAATTAAAAAAGAAGTCTCGCTTTGCGAGGCTTCTTTTTGGGCTTAGAAGTGAATGGTGGCGCTTCGCGCCACCATTCACCTAATTAGATTTGCTTTAGCTCATTGGCGAGCTTGCTTACCATATCCTTTGCCCCACCAAATAACATCATCGTTTTTTGTTGATAGAACAGATCATTCTCCACACCCGCAAAACCAGCACTCATACCGCGCTTAATCACGATCGCATTTTTGGCTTTATCCACTTCAAGAATTGGCATACCATAAATAGGACTAGCTTGATTTGTCTTTGCCGCAGGATTGACCACATCATTCGCACCAATAATCAACACCACGTCAGTATTTTCAAACTGGGTATTGATATCATCCATGTCATAGAGTTGCGAGTAAGGCACATTTGCCTCTGCTAGTAACACATTCATATGGCCGGGCATCCGACCCGCAACAGGATGAATCGCAAATTTCACTTCGACACCTTTGCGCTCCAGCATGTCGGACAACTCGCGCACGGCGTGCTGGGCTTGGGCAACTGCCATGCCATACCCTGGCACAATCACCACCGATCGCGCATAGCCGAGCATCATCGCGCATTCTTCGGGATCAATGGTTTTGACGGTTTTGTTGCTGCTATTACCCGCATCGCCATCGGTGACTAAGGTTGTGCCGAAGCCACTAAATAAGACATTGGGGAGAGTTCGGTTCATGGCTTTACACATGATCTGGGTGAGGATCAAGCCCGAAGCGCCAACTAAGGCTCCAGAAATAATTAAAACATTGTTCATCACCACGAAACCTGCGGCACTGGCGGCAACCCCTGACAAGGAGTTGAGCAGGGAAATTACCACGGGCATATCGCCGCCACCGATGGGGATTACAAATAGTACGCCCACCAGTAGCGAAATCACATTAATACTAATGAATCCCGCCACATTAGTAGGATCGGCAATTATTAGTGCTGCGCCAACACCAAAGGCAACTAGGAGCAAAATATTGATTGTTTGTTGATAGCCAAAGCGAATAGGTGCGCCTTTCATGATCCCTTGGAGTTTGGCAAAGGCGATCATACTGCCTGTAAAAGTGATGTTACCGATCAGGACACTAGCCATAATCGACAGGTTATCGACTAGGGGCAACTCTAGCCCGTTGCTAGTCACACGCCAATATTCGCCCACGGCAACTAAGGAGGATGCTAAACCTCCTAAACCATTCAGTAACCCAACCATCTGGGGCATGTCGGTCATGGCGACCTTGTAGGCAATTAGTGAACCAATCGCTGAACCAATTGCGATCGCAACTAAAATCAATCCGTAGCTCAATACCTGTTTGTCGAGCAAAGTTGCCACGACCGCCAAGAGCATTGCAATTGCGCCGAGCAAATTCCCCTTACGCGCCGTAGCAGGTGATCCCATTTGTTTGAGACCAATCATAAATAGAGTCGCGGCCACCAAATACGTAAGCTGAATCCCTGTGGGTAGATAACCCGAAATACTTTCTAGCATGGTGCTTTACGCCTCTTTCTTTTTGAACATTTGCAACATGCGATCGGTGACAAGGAAGCCGCCAACAACGTTGATCGTGGCGCAGACCACCGATATTAGTCCCAGAATTACCGAGAGATTGGGATTAACATCACTACCTGCCACAATCAAAGCGCCAATGACCGATATTCCTGAAATGGCATTGGAGCCAGACATCAGTGGTGTATGTAAGGTCGGCGGAACTTTATTAATTACTTCAAATCCTGCAAAGGACGCGAGGACAAATACAAATAGAGCGCTAATTAATGATTCGTTCATAGTGAATTGCGTCGGCACACAGTGCCGACTTTGTAATTGAATATGGATTATGCTGAGACTGCTAATTGCGAAAGGGCATCTTTGACGCGCTGATTGAGAATTTCGCCAGCGTGGGTGATGCAAGTGCTACTGATAATGTCATCGGTAAAATCAAGATGGAGTTCGCCTTTCTTGATTAAGTGATTGAGCAAATTGAGGAGGTTTTTGGCGTATTTTTGGGACGCATGGATCGGCATCGAAGCAGGTAAATTAATCGGCGCAATAATTGTTGCCCCATGGCAAATGACATCTTTACCCGCGATTGTGCCTTCACAATTGCCGCCCTGTTCTCCTGCCATATCGACGATGATCGAGCCACGTTTCATTTGAGCAATCATACTATCGGTGACCATCACAGGCGCTTTGCGTCCGGGAACTTGAGCGGTGGTAATCACAATGTCGGCATCTTTAATATGCTTTGCCAGAACCGTTTGAGCATGTTGTTTGGCAGCTTCCGAAATCTCTTTGGCATAGCCCCCTGCGGCAGTTGTGTCTTCTTCTAGGGTGACATCAATAAACTTCGCGCCCAGACTTTGCACTTCTTCGCGCACCGCAGGACGAATGTCATAGGCTTCGACCTGTGCGCCGAGACGACGCGCCGTGGCGATCGCTTGCAGTCCAGCCACACCTGCACCTAAAACCACCACCTTTGCGGGGGGGATCGTACCTGCGGCGGTGGTGAGCATTGGTAAGTATTTGGGCAAGGCGGCGGCGGCGATGAGGACGGCTTTATAACCTGCGATTGAGGCTTGAGAAGACAGGGCATCCATACTTTGCGCCCGACTGCTACGGGGGATCATCTCCATGCCCATAGCGGTAACTCCCTGATGCGCGAGGCGACGAATTAACTCGGGTCTGCCTAACGGGTTGAGAAAGCCGATGATGATCTGTCCAGATTTGAACATACTCACTTCTTCTTCTCGCGGCGCGCCTACTTTCAATAAAATATCTGATTCGTTGATCAGCGCAGTTTTATCATCAATTATGTTTGCACCGACTTCTGCATAGGCGGAATTCGCAAAAAACGATGATTCGCCAGCATGACTTTCGATTAAGATTTCTAATCCACTTTTGACTAAACGACTTGCCACATCAGGGATGAGAGCAACTCTGCGCTCTCCAAATTCTATTTCTTTAATAACGCCGATCTTCATTCATGTACCTTATGCAATTATCTTCACTGACCAAAATCTACAGAGTGATGCACATTTCCTCCAGACATTACTGCAATTGCTGGAAAGTAATTCATTCCTTTTGACTGTCTTAAGGAAAATTCGACAATTTCAATAATTTTTATCAACAAATCTGTCGAAGTTTTAAGAAACTTAGGATTTACGCAAAATGTAAATGACTCTTCTCCCTCAGTACAGGTATAGCGGTAGTCACTTGCATTAGGACTAATCAAAACCCAGAAAACGAGTTGCGCCGCAACTCGTTTTCTGGGTTTTATGTTCTAACAAGACTGGCGACCGCTATAAATGCCGCGCAGAATGCTAGTGAGCCAAAAAAGTTTGAATCATTTGAGCTAATGCTTTTAGCTGGACAGGTTTGGTCAGATATTCACTAGCACCTGCATCTAGACATTTTTCGCGATCGCCTGTCATGGCTAATGCTGTCAATGCAATGATTGGTGTATTAACCAAATTAGGATCGAGTCGAATTTGCTTGGTTGCTTCTAGTCCATCCATAATTGGCATTTGGATATCCATCAAAATTAAGTCAGGCTGATGTGATTTAGCTATGGCGATCGCCTCCAGTCCATTTTTTGCAAATAGAAGATGATAGCCATTGGCTTCTAAATAGGGGGAGAGCATCTCGATATTGGTTTCATTATCTTCTGCTAACAAGATCGAGAAGTAGTTATCATGTTTTGCTTGACTAGGTTCATGTCTGAGATCAATCTGGGTTTCCCTTTTAGGAGAAGTTGTTACAACATCAGTACAGGGAATAACGATGGTAAAGCAACTACCCACACCCACTTCACTGATTAATCCTACAGTGCCGCCATGTAACTCCACAATCCGTTTCACTAGGGCTAGTCCCAAGCCTGTACCTTGATATTTGCGGTTAAGGGCACTATCAATTTGAATAAAGGGCTGAAATAGCTTAGGGATATTTTCTGGAGATATCCCGATACCTGTATCAGCGATCGCAATTTGCAGATGCTTCCTCGTTCCTAAAAGAGGGTCTTCCTGTGAGGTGAGATTAACCTCTAAGGTAATTTGTCCCCCGTCCGTCGTGAACTTGACTGCATTATTCAGGAGGTTGATCAAGACTTGGCGTATTCGTCGTTCATCTACTAATACATCAGGTAGATTGTTTTGCCAGTGAGTCTTGATCTGGATGTGTTTGGCGATCGCTTGCTGCCGAATAAAAGCCAGACTGGATTGGCAGAGTGGGACTATGGCTGTAGGGTGACAATCCAGTTCTACTTGACCAGATTCAATCTTCGCAACATCTAGAATATCATTAATCAGCTCTAGCAAATGGGAACCACCGTTCTGAATAGTCTGTAATGCTTTAAGTTGTCGTTCATTAATGTCCCCAAAAATCTGTTCTATGAGCACTTCGCTCATCCCAAGGATGGCATTAAGAGGCGTGCGGAGTTCATGACTCATGGTAGCCAGAAATTCATCTTTGAGCCGAGTTGCGCGGGTCAACTCTTCATTTTGCAATCGCTCAAATTCAATTTGTTTAGCATCCGTAATATCTCGAATAATGATCAATACTTCCCGATCGTTGAGGGGGGCAATCCGAACTTCTTCATAACGTTTCTCATCTTCAAAGTTAAAAATCTGTTCATATATCTGTAAGCTACCAGTTTCGATCGCTTGCTTGGCATAATACAGCCTTTGTTCCGCTAAATCGGCTGGCAACACATTGTAGATTTCTGGCTGGTCAAGCGAGGTAGGAGGACAAACAACTCGAACGCCACTACCTGCAAACATGCTGATATATCGTCCCTCTATATCCATTTGAATTAAGAGATCTGGCAATGTCTCAATAATTGTGCGGTTAGTCATTTCGCTTTGTTTGAGAGCGGCTTCAGCCTGCTTGCGATCGCTAATATTGCGGATCATAAATAGCACTTCATCATCGTCAATTTTGATGACTCTGACTTCTTCGTCTTGGAGACGATCGCCTACTTGAATTTGTTGTTCATATATCTGCAATTCCTCAGTCTGCAAGGCTTGCTGCATATAGTAAAAATGTCGTTCAGCAACCTCGGTGGGTAACACATCTATCATAGAGCGACCCGTGGGGTCTGATGTCGGCGACAATAAATTAAAGTCACGATAGTCCGTAATAATCCCGCGATAAAGACCATCAGAACCCATCCGAAACAGAAGATCGGGAATGGCGGCTAAAACTGCTCGATTTTGAAATTCACTTTGTTTAAGGGCGGCTTCAGCTTGCTTGCGATCGCTAATATTACGAATCATAAATAGCACTTCATCATCACCACTTTTGAAGACTCTGACCTCTTCATCTTGCAGTCGATCGCCAATTTGGATTTGCTGCTCATATACCTGTAACTCCCCCGTCAACAAGGCCTGTTGCATATAGTAAAACTGTTGATTAGAGATTGCTTCTGGCATTAGCTCTGCCATTGATTGCCCCGTGGGATCAGCATCCGATGGTAATATTCCAAAATCTCGATTTGACGTAATAAATCCGCGATAAAGACCATCAGTCCCCACCCGAAACATCAGATCAGGAATAGCCTCTAAAATTGCTCGACTTTGGGCTTCACTTTGCTTGAGTGCCGATTCAGTTTGCCGATGCTCGCTCAAGTCAATATCAATGCAGTATAGTTCTGGCTCGTTCCTTGAGTTATTCAGCAAAACATGGCTGGAGTAGACATACACACTAGATCTATCTTTCGCCATTAGAGTTAACTCACAGGCAGGAATAGGCTCTCCCCCATTTACCCATACCTCTATCAAGTTAACGACATCTTGGCGCATTGCTGGAGGAATAATCAGGTTCTCTAGATTCTGACCGATGGCTTCATAAGCAGTATAGCCATAGATTTTCTCACTTGCTTTATTCCAATAAATTACTTGACGATCTCGGTTATAGCCCTGTACCGATATCTTTGGGAGCGCATCAAATAATTTTTGCGATCGCTGTTCACTAGCCCAAAACTTGGCATCTTCTGTTTGACGATCGCCTGTTTCTGAACGGTTTTGTGTTTGAGCGATCGGATTTTGAGCAAATGCTTGAACTTGCTTAGTTAATAGCTCAGTTAAGTTTTCTTTTTCTAGCAGTCCCACTAAGCGATCGCCATCTAGTACAGGTAAGTGGCGCACCGAATGCTCTTGAAATAGCATGATCACAGCATTGATATCAGTCAGTTCTGAAACTTGGATAGTGATGACGGGATGGCTCATCACCGCTTGAACGACTAATTGGTCTAGTGGTAATCGTTGGGAGTTAAGACGAATAATATCTCTCTCTGTGAGTATTCCTATAACTTGACCAACATCCTCTCGGCAAACTATCACATAGCTTGAGCCAGTTTTATCCATCAGTGCGATCGCTTCGATCACATTTAGCTCTGGTGAAACGATCAGAGGATTGCGAGAGACTGCGGATAAAATATCTCTGGGCAAAAAGTTCGTCATAGGTAACTCCACTAGTGAGCCAAAAAAGTTTGAATCATTTGGGATAATGCCTTTAGTTTGACAGGTTTTGTCAGATATTCACTAGCTCCAGCCTTTAAACACTTTTCGCGATCGCCTGTCATCGCTAATGCTGTCAAGGCAATGATTGGTATATTAACCAAATCTGGATCAAGGCGAATTTGTTTGATTGCTTCTAGTCCATCCATAGTTGGCATTTGGATGTCCATCAAGATCAGTTCAGGATGATTAGCTTTAGTAAGGTCAAGTGCGTCTTGACCATTCGTAGCGATCAAAAGTCGATAGCCCTTCGCAGTGAGGTAGCTAGAGAAAGTCCCAATATTGGCTTCGTTATCTTCGGCAATGAGGATTAGAGGCGATCGGGTAGGGACTTCGTCGGTTGGGAAAGAGCCGTTTTGTTCTGGGGTAATAGTTAGTTCCCCATCTGCTGTTAGATTCGTTGATATAGAAGAATCGAGTGCACAGGGTAACTCGATTGTAAAACGACTTCCCACACCAAGCTCACTGGTTAGTCCCACTCTACCGTCGTGGAGTTCCACAATTCGTTTAACGAGAGCTAGTCCCAATCCAGTCCCATCATATTGACGATTTAAGGCACTATCGATTTGAATAAAGGGTTGAAATAGCTTCTTAATATTCTCTGCGGAAATACCAATGCCCGTATCAATCACAGATATCTGTAAAAAGTTTTGGGGCGAATTGTCTAATGCAGGGAGAAGTTGCTTAACTTCCTTCACTTCTAAGATGATGCGTCCACCCTCTGGTGTAAATTTGACTGCATTGTTAAGCAGATTAATCAACACCTGACGAATGCGCCGCTCATCCACTAACAGATCTGGTAGATTCAGTTGCAGTCTAATCTCTAGTTGGATACGTTTTTTCAACGCTTGTTGTTTGATGAAGGCAAGACTGGATTGACAGAGCGGAGCCACAGCGCAGATAGTACAATCTAGTTCCATCTGCCCCGATTCGATTTTGGCAATATCGAGGATGTCATTGATTAGCTCTAGTAAGTGATTACTACTCCTTTCTACGGTTTGTAATGCTTTGATTTGCCGTTCATTTACAGAGCCAAAGACTTCCTCTTGTAGCCCTTCATTCATTCCCAAAATGGCATTTAGAGGGGTGCGGAGTTCATGGCTCATATTGGCTAAGAACTCATCCTTCAAGCGAGTGGCGCGCCCCAGTTCTTCGTTAAAGATCAAGAGTTCTTGATTGCTCTCAGTGAGCTTGATCTCTGTTTGCTGCCTTACCAATAGTTCAGATTGGAGTTGTTTGTGGAGGCTGGCTTGTTGAATTGAGATCGCTAACCAGTTAGCAATTTGTTGAAGCAAATTTATTTCCATGTCTTGCCAGTGGCGCGGAGAGTCGCATTGATGGACAATCAGCAAGCCCCAAAGGATTTGATTTTGGATAATGGGAACCGCGAGTGCGGCTCTAACCTGGAGTTCTGTGAGGACTTTGACTAGATGCGGTAAGTTTGATTGGTCTTCTGATTCGCGATCGCAAAGTACAAACATACCTCCTTGAGCATAGTAATCGTAGCTCTCTTGAGAGAGTGCATCATCAGGAAAGACGACATTCAGCAGTTTTGAGCAATTTGGTGCAGTGGATTCAGCAAGGGCTGACCTTGGCTCTCCTAAAATCAACTGATAGATTAACACTCGGTCTGACTGCAAGACATCACGGACATCCTCAACAGTTGCCTTGAGAATCTCTGCCAAGTCTAGGGATGATCGCATTCGCTGGGTAATTGCTCCAAGAATGCGTTCTTGATCTGCTTGATATTTTAGTCTTGCTTCAATTTGGCGGCGAACAGTAACATCTTTTGTTATGCCCACTACACCAATAATATAATCTGTCCAGTCACGCAATGGCGCTTTGTGGGTTTCCATCCATCGTTGTTCACCATTAGCCAAGGTCATCGTTTCTTCGATCCCCGATCTGGATGTACCAGATTCTATGATGCTCTGATCGTCTTTCCGATAGGCGATTGTCTCGACTGGTGTCCATGGAAGATCAAAATCAGTTTTCCCAATGATCTCTTCAGCCGATTTCAAGCCAACTACTTTGGCAAACTGCTGATTGCATCCCAAGTAAACAGACTCTCGATTCTTCCAAAATAATGCGAGAGGAACGGTGTCAACCACAGTTTGAATAAATTGTTGAGATTCCAATAGAGCATTTTCAACCAGCTTGCGATCGCTAATGTCGCGAATCAGAAAGACGACTTCATTATTGTTGCATGGAGCAACACGCACTTCTTCGTAACGTAGTTCACCCTCAATCCAAACCTGCTGTTCGTATGTCTGCAAAGTTTGCGTAGCAAGTGCTTGCTGAAGAGCCTTGTATTTAGCATCCGAATGCGATGGGATAATATTTGCTGGCAAAGAATCAAAAATACTTTTGCCAATTACTTGTTCAGGATCAACTAAATTCTTCCCTTGGGGAGATGTTAAGAAGTCAATATACTCACCCTCTCGGTTAACTCGAAACACCAAATCAGGTAAAGCCAATAGAGTGGCATGGGTGCGTTCCTCGCTAAGTCTTAGAGCTTCTTGGATGACTTTGCGATCGCTAATGTCCATCACAATTCCAAACAATCCAGTCACCTGTCCTGCTTGATCATATATGGGTTCAGCTTGAGTAAACAGACATCTAGATGAACCATCATCTCGAACAATCCGTAGTTCTGTTGCATAGGGTTCTCCATACTGAATGGCTCTGTCTACTAGATGATTAAGGCGCTTTTGTTCATCTCGTGGATAGTAGTTGAGTAGCTGTTCATAGGTCGGTTCTGATTGATTGAGATCACGCCCAAAGATTTTGAAGACTTCATCAGACCAGATTATTTTCTGGGTTGGTACATCTAGTTCCCAATCCCCCAGATGCGCGATTTGTTGGGCTTGGCTTGCACGTAACGCAATCTGCTGCAAATCTACAGTGCGTTGTTCCACGCGGCGTTCCAAATCTCGGTTAAGTTGCTGTAGCGCTGTTTCGGCAAGTTTACGAGCCGTAATATTCCGCACGATTGCCAAAACTTCTTGATCATTAAGTGCGAGTATTCTCACTTCTTCGTAGACTACACGATCCTGCTTGAGGAAGTGATGCTCATAGACTTGTAATTCACCTGTAGTGATTGCTTTCTCGATAAATTGCAACTGTTTCTGGAGCAATTTCGGTGGTAAAA
Organism: Pseudanabaena mucicola FACHB-723; assembly: GCF_014696385.1. Classification (GTDB taxonomy): domain Bacteria; phylum Cyanobacteriota; class Cyanobacteriia; order Pseudanabaenales; family Pseudanabaenaceae; genus Pseudanabaena. Next base: position 17,694 of record NZ_JACJQB010000023.1, on the reverse strand, counting down.
CTTCCGAAATATGGTTGACAATCGGTAGAAAATTCTCCGCTTCAATTTCCGACTTGATGTATGCCAAGCAAGTGCCATCACGCTGAAGCCGCAGCAATAAGTCGGGAATCGTTTCCAAGATCGTGCGAATGGTTGCTTCATTAGCTTGTAAGGCGGCAGTCCGTTGTTCTACTTGCCTTTCTAAATCTTGGTTGAGTTGTTGTAATGCAGCTTCAGCTTGTTGGCGATCAGCTATATTCGCCATCTCGATTAAAGTGCTTTGGTCTAGTAACTTCACAATGCGATCGCGATCATCTAGCACGGTTAAATGACGAATACGATGCTGTTGAAATAGGGCTAGAGCATCATTAATATCAGTGAATGTAGATTCTTGGATGGTGATGACGGGATGGCTCATCACCGACTGAATTGGCAACTCGGCTAAAGATATGGGCTGAGTGATAATACGAATAAGATCGCGTTCGGTCAGAATACCAATTAACCCCGTCTTTTGCGATAGATTTTCTACTACTAGCACATAGTCTGCGCCAGTTTCCCCCATTATTGTGATCGCTGCCATGACTGATGTATTCGGTGACACCAAAAGCGGATCGATCGCCGACTGTAAATCTTTTGGATTGAGGTGACTTTCATTAGTTATCATGGTTATACCTTCTGATGGTCTAAATTAAACTTATTGGATAATAAGCTCACAAAGTCTTGTAACTCATTCTAGGTAAAGCTTTCAATCCTTTTGAGGCAAAAGGATTGAAAACGATTCTGAATAAAAGGTTTGGCGATTTTGTTAATTATTGCTTAACAGGTCTATGGTGTCCAGAAAAATAGATCTAGGCAAGACAAAGATTTTGAGCAATTAGATGAGCAATTAGAATAGAAACAATACCCATTAACTGGTTAGGACTGTTCCAGTAACAGAAGCTAAGTTTTGCAGTTGGCGATCAAAGAACTGCTGCTGAAAAGCTAATTCATTGACGGCTTGGATAAATTCATTACTCTGGTGAGGGATCTGGGTTGGTGATGGATGGCTTGCCTCAAGAGAAGCAATTCGTAATTCTGAATCTTCGGAATGCTGAACTTGTTCCCCAAGTTTTATCGCATAGCCATATTTACGAAGTTCCATAAATCCCATTTGTAATACATCAAGATCATCAATTCCCAATTTGGTGATTAATTGCGATCGCAAAATGGATTTGCCTGTGCGACAGAGATATTTCGCGATTCCTACGAGAGTTTGCCATGCCATCTCACCATTGATCTGTTCTGGATTGGGATAAATCAGGGCAAGGGATTGAGTATTCTGATTGGCGCGATCAATGATAGTGTGCAAATCTTGCCAACTTTGCGGACAGCGATCACAAATAGTTGCCGATAGCTGTGGATCAATGGCAATCGCACTACGTCCTCGCCAATCAATGATTTGTAAATGATCTGGCTTTTGAAGAGAGGTGGGGGCAAGTGTTGGTGTATCAGCAGTGAGGGGCGCACTTTGAGCATGGAAATCCAGTAATCGCGCATCATAGCGACGACGAAAAGCATTATCCACTAGTTCAATCACCACGTCACAGGGGGTATCAGGCATTTCATAACTGTAATGTCCCCACCAACCACCATAGATTTGATCGCCATGGCGATCGCTCAAGGTAAATTCGGTTTTGATATATTCAACCTTCTGTCCTTTGTGATTACGAATATTTGCATTCGATATCTCTGAGAATAAACAATCACGCACTAATAATTTAGGGGAGGGATTGCCCATGCCAAAGGGTTCTAATTGTTTGAATTCATTGAATAGTTCTCTCGTTAAATCGGCAACAGTGACTTCCAAATCGATGGTGAGTGCTTTACTTTGGAGTTGTCCATGTTGACTCCAAAAGGTTTGATCGAGGGCTTCCGTTAATACCTGTAAATTCTCCAACTTAAAGCTCAATCCACCCGCCAAGGGATGACCACCAAAGCTGAGTAAGAGATGTTCCTGTCCTTTGAGCAAATCATAGAGATTAATTCCCTCTAGCGATCGCGCACTCCCCTTGGCAATGCCATCTTCCACTGTGCAGAGAATGGTCGGGCGACCATATTCCGCCACCACTTGACCTGCGACTAAGCCCAAAACACCCACTGACCACTGCGGATCGGCAAGGACAATAATTCCTGTTGTCGATAGATCAAGCTGCGAAATTTTAGCTTGCACTTGCTTAAAGACTTTCTTTTGCAAAGATTTCCGCTCAGTGTTAGCGAGTTCTGTTTGGGTAATCAAACTAGCGCAAAGCTTCTCATCACGAGTAGTGAGAAGCTCGACACATTTCTGTACATCCCCCCAAATTCGACTAACCGCATTAATCCGTGGCGCAATTCCAAAGCTAATGTCAATGGGGCGATCGCCGACTCGTTTACATTGTTCCAACAGCATCCGCACACCGAGGCGTTTTTTTTGCCGTAATACTTCGATTCCCTTTTGGGCTAGATAGCGACAATCCCCTGTTAGCTTCACCAAGTCTGCCACTAGTCCAATAGCGACTAAATCCAATAAATCCTCTAGGGGTTTTTGTGGAATTTCGGATAGAGTTTCATAGAGAGCTTCCATCAATTTATAGGCTACGGCTACCCCTGACAAATGGAACAATGGATGGTCATCATCCAGATAGCGGGGATTGATAATCGCGGTCACAGGCGGACGCACATCGGGCAGAGTATGGTGATCGGTGACAATCACATCAATTCCTAATTTTTGAACATAGAGAAGAGCCTCTAAACTGGTGCTACCCGTATCACAGGTGATGATTAAACTGAGGTTTTTTCCTGCGGCATGACATTGCGATCGCAATTCATCTAAACCCCTAATCGATATCCCATGGGACTCTTTGAGGCGATCGGGAATATAAAAGAATAATTGTTCATGTTGTGTAAAAAATTGTCCCAATCCTTCCCATAAAACCGATGTTGCCGTAATGCCATCGGCATCAAAATCCCCCCAAATTGCGATCGCATCGCCCTGTGACCATGCTTGCTGAATCCTTGCGATCGCCCATTGCATTTCCTCACCAAAGGCAAAAGCACTAGTTGGTTGATAGTCGGCGATATTTAAGAATGCATCAACTTGTTCAGGCCCAACAATGCCACGTTGCCAAAGCAACTGCGCGGCAAACTTACCAACTTTTTCGCTGAGCCAAGTTGGCGGGACAACGGGTTCTAAAATGTGCCATTTAGTTGAGGACTTCATATCTCCGCTATTTGCGTATTTAGCCTGCTCAGCCAGTCACAGCTACTAGTCTAATTTAAACTTATTTCGCAATTGACTACTGAGGGCATCAATGGCAGTCACGACTACGAGTAACACTAACATCATGGTAGTTGCTTTGCTATATTCAAATCCCCGAATATAGCTGACTAACTCAAAACCAATGCCACCCGCACCAACAACACCTAAAACTGAGGCGGCGCGAATATTGTACTCAAACATATACAGGGTATAGCCCAGACATAAGGGTAGTACCTGCGGCATTACGCCATACTGAGCAACTTGCCACCATGAGGCGCGACTCACTTGTAATGATTCTAGTGATCGCTTATCTACTGATTCAATTGCTTCTTGATAAAACTTAGCTAAATAACCAATTGTGTAAATCCCTAGGGCAAGAGTTCCCGCAGGTGCGCCTAGCCCTGTCGCTGCTACAAAAAATAGTCCCAGAATAATTGAGGGAACCGAACGCACTGCATTTTGGAAGAGATTTGCAATCCAGCGTAACCACAATGGCGATAAATTTTGTGCGGATAATAATGCGATCGGAATAGAGAGAATTGCGCCAATCGTTGTTCCCCAGATCGACATTTGCACTGTTTCGATCAACGCTTTGACCGCCACATCTAAAATGCTTAAATCAGGTGGCCATAGACGTGACAAAAAGTCAGTCATATAGGGCAGGCTGGTCTGTAATAATTTGGGATCGATTTTTAATCCTTGTAATGACCAGATATAGGCCCAACCTAGACCAATGATTGCTAAAACTCGGATGATCCAAACGTTGTAGCGGCTAGCAGTATAGGCACGAATCCGATCAGTAAATTTCATTATGCGGCAGTAGCAGACTGAGCTAAAGCCAAACTTTGCAGTTTGGCAAATTGTCTTTCAATATTTTGACAATTTCCATCATACATGACCTGCCCTTCGTCTAAGATGATTGCTCGTTGGGCGTACTTGGCAGCGAGGGCGAGGTCGTGCAGCACCACCACTACAGTTAAACCATTCTGATTCATTTCCGCAAGACTGGTCATCACCTGCTCAATACCTGAAATATCTAGCCCTGTGGTCGGCTCGTCAGCTAAAAGAATGTGGGGCGACTGAATTAGGGTGCGGGCAATTGCAACTCTTTGGCGTTGTCCACCACTCAGTTGACGCGCTTTTTGATAGGTCTGTTCTTGCAAGCCCATTTTTTGTAATAGCTGCATTGCGATTCTGCGATCGCGTTTCGGAAATCCCCACAAACTTTGCCATGTGGTCAGATCCCCCAAACAGCCACATAGGACATTATCCAAGCAAGAAAGCTGATCAACTAAGCCGCCGCCTTGACAGAGAAATCCAATATTTTTGCGAACTTCATCGACACAATTAGGTGTGACGGATGTCCCACAGATCGCAATCTCACCCTGTTTGATTGGCACTAAGCCCACTAGCGATCGCAAAAGCGTCGATTTACCTGCGCCATTCATTCCCAGTAGTGCCACAAATTCGCCATGTTTGATTTCTAAATCAATGCCATTCAAAATCGGACGCTTGAGAGTCGATTGATAAGCGGTGCGGACATTATGGCAGGCGATTGCGGGTAAATTCTGGTCAGGTAGAGGTTGCATGGTGTTTAATTTTTGATTCTTGAGCAAGTAACATAATTGGGTTGGCTAGATCAACTAACCAACCCCTCAATTCAATAACTTCTGGTCAGGTAGAGGTTGCATGGTGTTTAATTTTTGATTCTTGAGCAAGTAACATAATTGGGTTGGCTAGATCAACTAACCAACCCCTCAATTCAATAACTAGGGCTTGAGTCCTGCCCTTGCAATAGCAGTACGCATAGTCGCTAGATGTTGTTCGTGATCAACCTTGACTAGTTGCGTAGAGTTGTAGAGGCTACGAAATAACTGATTGTTCTCTGGTTCGTTGAGTTTTAAAAACGCATTGATCAGCTTTTCGCGTAATTCCGCAGGCACACTATCATCAAAGGTAATGCCATGGGCTGGCACATTTGGTACTGGGTGCAGCACTCGTAGTTTTGCGCTTTCTTCAGTTGTGATCCAAGGTGGTAGCAATGCGTATTCCGACACCACCGCAACATCGGCTTGATCGCGCAATACAGCCTGTAAAGCACTGCTATAGCCATCACCATAGGTAACTTTGCCAAAGAATTGCTCTAGGCGATCAGGTCCATCCACAAATTTGAGACCTACTAGCTCACTCACAGGGAAAATAAATCCTGAACCAGAGGAGCGTGAAGTAAACGCCATGCGCTTGCCACGCAACTGCTCAAGGGTTTTTGTGGGATCTGCCAAGGTTTGTAAAGGGCTGTCTTTGGGAACGACAAAGATCGAGTTATAGGTCTTACCCCCCGAATAGTCGTCGCGTACTTCGGCTAAGTACATCTTTGCCCCTGCTAATTGTTCCGCCTTGAGTGCGGCGCGACCACTGACAAAGGCAACATTAGCACGATTGGCTCTCAAAGCTTCTACCGAAGCCGTTTCGTCAGCAATGATCCCTTTAACGGGAATACCGATTTCCTTAGACAAAATTTCAGAAACCTTATCGACTTTGCTCTGCAAGTCGGTGGTGTCGCGGCGAGTCGCAAAAGCAATGGTAACTTCGGTGAGGGGAGCCTGTGCTGTTTCGGTAGGAGTAGGCGTTGCTGTTTGAGGTGCAGCAGCTTGGGTGGTTTCAACTGGCTTCTGAGTCGATGGTGGCTGACTGTTTTCTCCACAAGCAGTCAAAGCAAGTATCGATACTAATCCTGCGACTACAGCAAGATTAGTAGGTAAACATAATTTTTTATTCATTAACTTTGAGGCAATAGTCGCACTAAAAAGAATTACTATCAATAACAATCTGTTTTAATTAAAATCTATTTGAGAATTTAAGTCAATAACTTAATCCTAAAAAAGTTAAAACTATAGCTATAAATAAAGGCGGCGCGAAGCGCCGCCTTTATTTATGTGGGAAATGTTAAAGAGCTGAGTATGGGTGAGCCAGACTGATCACATCCACTCATCATCATCGTCATAGGAAACTCTTGTATTAGGACGACGGCGATCATCTTCATCTTTGCCGCGTTTATTACGACTGGCAAAACTGCCGATACTCTCCAGAATACCGCCAAATAAATCGTCATCTTCATCATCGTAATACTCTTCATCCTCCGCATAGAGTTCGCTCGATAGGGCATAAAGAGCTTCCTGTAGCTCAGATTGAGCGCGATCGATTAGGGCATCATCTTCCTTTGCGATCGCATCTTTGAGTTTCTTGATCGCCATCTCGATTTGTTTGCGTCGTTCATAACTGAGTTTATAACCATAGTTCAAGGCTAAATCCTTGAGTTGACGCTCTGCACCCACAGCAAGATTATCGGCACGATTGAGTTTTTCGATGCGTTCTCGTTTGGCGCGATCGCGATCGGCAAATTGCTCTGCTTCTGTAACCATCCGCTGGACTTCTTTTTCATCTAGTGTCGAAGCGCCTTTAATAGTGACGCGACGCTCAACACCCGTGCGGCGATCGCTAGCCGTCACCGCCAAAATGCCATCGGTGTTTAAATCAAATGTGACATCTACCTGTGCCATGCCACGGGGTTGCGGATCAAGCCCACTTAGTTTAAACCGTCCCAATGACTTGTTATATTCCGCTAGATCCCTTTCCCCTTGAATCACATGAATTTCCACAGAAGTTTGGTTATCTTCGGCGGTGGTGAATAATTCCATCTTGCGACAGGGAATTGTCGTGTTTCTGGGAATCAAACGCTTGACCACACCGCCCGAAGTTTCTACACCCAAAGATAAAGGTGTGACATCAAGCAATAAAACATCCTTAATTTCGCCTGATAAAATTGCCGCCTGCACAACTGCGCCGATCGCCACGACTTCATCAGGATTCACACTTTGACTCGGTGGCTTGCCGATTGCCCGTTCCACCATTTCCTGTACTGCGGGAATACGGGTCGATCCGCCGACTAAGACCACTTCATCAATTTGACGGGGACTAATCTGGGCATCTCGCAACACACGATCGAGGGGAATTTGTAAACGCTCCAATAAATCGGCGCTCAAACGTTCAAATTGCGATCGCTTTAAACTAGTTTCTAAATGTAAGGGTCCTTCCGCTGTCGCCGTAATAAACGGTAAATTGATCTCAGTTACTCCCACCGTCGAAAGCTCAATTTTGGCTTTCTCAGCAGCTTCTGTCAGCCGTTGCAAGGCTTGGCGTTCTTTTCGGAGATCCACACCATCGGATTTGAGAAATTCCTCAGCCAGATAATTGACGATTTGACGATCAAAATCATCACCGCCTAACTGGGTATCGCCTGTAGTTGCCTTGACTTCAAATAAACCATCGCTCACTTCTAGCACTGACACATCAAACGTACCGCCGCCAAGGTCAAACACCAAAATCTTTTTATTGGTCTTTTTGTCTAACCCATAGGCTAGGGATGCAGCCGTTGGCTCATTTAAAATTCGTTTAACTTCGATTCCTGCAATGCGTCCAGCATCCTTAGTGGCTTGTCTCTGTGAATCATTAAAATAAGCAGGTACTGTAATCACCGCACCCGTCACAGGTTCGCCCAAATAGCGACTTGCTTCATCAACGAGTTTGCGGATTACCATTGCCGAAATTTCTTCGGGGGCAAAGTCTTTTTCTAATCGAGAACTGCGTAACTTGATATTGCCTTGGTCATCACGACGCACTGTATAGGGAACTCGCTTAGTCTCTGCCGACAGTTCATTATGCTTGCGTCCGATAAATCGCTTGACTGAATAAAAGGTATTGTCAGGATTTAGCACCGCTTGTCTACGTGCCATTTGTCCAACTAACCTCTCACCGTCTTTTGTAAAGCTAACAACGGAGGGGGTAGTGCGGCTGCCTTCTGAGTTTGCAATCACTATGGGCTTGCCACCTTCCATAACGGCTACCACAGAGTTTGTCGTACCCAAGTCAATACCTACAATTTTACCCATGCTTGACGTATATACCTCTTCACTTCCCAACGTAACTGCTGTTTTAGAGCAGTCTATTAGTTTATTAATTTTGCTTTACTTTTCTAATATCCTAGCCTTAAATACCGCGCTATAGACACCATGACTGTGTGGCAAGGGGATAACCCCTTGCCATTGGCTAGCTAGTCTAGCCCAAAACTTTATTTTTCCAGCCTGAAATAGTGTCAGTCAGTTCTTTGCGGGTATTAGCAAGTAATAGGTAGCGATATACAAACCAAGCTGAATAGCCAAAGCCTACTAATTCAAAGATACTAGGCAATAAAGGTAATTTATTTAAGAATTCTAAAAGTGTCGAAGTAGCTATTAATACGGGAATAGTTGCAAGAATCGTTAGTACAAGGGTGAGATTAGCTTTTTTGCCTTCACCAAAATATTCATCCCACAATTTAGTAACTTGCTTCCATAGATCAATGACTTGCTCATTATTTAATTGATCACTATTTGTCGCGTCGGACTCAACCTTAGTGCTATTGGTAACCGCGATTGGGGCTGCGATCTCATGGGCCGTAGGTGTTACTGGTTTGGTCATTGTTTCTTGGATAGGGTTTGCAGTTACGCTGGCAACTTCTTCTACAGCTTCGATCACATTTTCTGCGATCGCCTCAACGGTAGTTTTTTCAGGTTCCATGATTTGTTTTAATGTATTGCTCAATCATTATGATGCTGAAATTCTAACAACATTTGCCTCGCTTTGTTATGCCGATCTTGCCCCTCTAAGTAGCTGGGGTTTTATTCTTTGTCTATTTGCGCGACACAGATTTGCGATCGCGTAAATACCATCGCCAAGGCAAGTCTACTCCCTGCGTAATGCCAATGCGTGTCGTTTGATAAATTTCTTCTGCAAAATTAGCCGATCGCGACTCTAGCCACAACCCAAAATTGGGAGCGAGGGTAATCCCATCAAGTTGACGATCAATTTTAAATAGTTGGCAGAGTTTTCCCGGCCCAGCCCCTGCACGATGGGCTTTTTCCGTTGGGTTTCGCCAAATTGGTAATTTCTCGCATTCAATGGCACGAATTAGCACAGCGCTACAAAAATCTTGGCGATCGGTGACGATATTAAAGCAATGATATGTGCCATAAATTAAATAGACATAGGCTGTGCCAGGTTCACCAAAAATGGATTGATTGCGCTGAGTTTTGCGACGATAGCCATGACAAGCGGGATCAGTGGCATCATAGGCTTCGGTTTCGACAATCACGCCGCGATATTCCTCGCCATCGATGCGTCTTACTATCGTACAGCCCAATAAATCGGGGGCAACTGCATCTGCAGGGCGCTCAAAAAAAGATTGTTCTAGCAACATAAATCAATCAAATCAAGTGCTTTTCCTATATGGGTCTATATAGGGCTGTTGACCCAACTGCTCATCCCGTCTAGCCAAAATTCTTTTTTCCAAATTGGGGCATCGGTTTTTAATGTGTCGATCGCAAAACGACATGCCTCAAAGGCCTCTGCTCGATGGGGTGAACCCACGGCAACCAATACACTGATCTCGCCAATTTTCAGTTTGCCAAGGCGGTGATGAATAACAACTTGGGTAATGTCGGGAAATTTGGCACGGCTGCGATCGCAAATTTGTTGAAAAATCTCCAAAGCCATCGGTGCATAAGCTTGATATTCCAAATAATCCACTGCTCTACCCCCCGTCTGATTGCGTACCATGCCACTCATGAGTACCACTGCCCCATTACTCGCATTATCTGCGATCGCATAGACATCTGCCACATCTAACACATCATAGGTAAGCCGAAAATTGTTAATCATAATTACTAAAACATTTCTAAAACTAAGACAGGCAGTGCTTCATGCTGCCTGTCTCAATTAATCTTCGTGTTCTTCAAACTGATCAACTAGCCCCTTGTTTGGTGGTCCAAACGCCACATATATCGCATAAGCCGTTAAACAGATCACACATACGGCAATAGTCACCGCGATCGAAGTTGCGTTTTCCATGAATTGAACCAATGATTTGAGTTATTCTTAATTACAATTATACTATTTTGTAACAATCCTTTTAAGAAGACAAACTTATGTCACAACGCACTCGCCTTGGCGATATCCTCAGACCACTCAATGCAGAATACGGTAAAGTTTCTCGCGGATGGGGAACTACTCCTCTGATGGCAGTATTCATGGGATTATTTCTTGTATTTCTCGTTATTATTCTCCAGTTGTACAACTCCTCCTTACTTCTTGAGGGCGTTAACCTCAACTGGGGCGGCTAGTTTGCCGTCTTGATAACTAATTTAAAGGCACGCATTGCGTGCCTTTAAATTAGTTATTGTTTTTGTGAAATCTAGAAAATATCTATGTTTCCTACCGTCTCCATCGTTAAGCTGTCTATAAAAAAGGTCATTCTCAATGAATATTTTTGGTATTGGCTTGCCCGAAATGATTCTGATCATGCTGGTTGCCCTCTTGATATTTGGCCCCAAAAAATTACCAGAAATTGGGCGGAGTGTAGGCAAAGCTATCAAAGGTTTTCAAGATGCCTCCCGTGAATTTGAATCAGAGTTCAAGCGTGAAGCTGATCGCATAGAGCAAACTTCATCAGAGGCTGCATCTATTGCCACTAGTCCTAAGTCTGATGACGCTGAGGCTGTTGTTGCGACAGTAGTAGAGTCTGTACCCGCAGAAGTTGAAGCTAAGGAAGTAGCAAACGTCAAGGATGCTTGAGACTCAATCTATTTCTCTAATTGTGGGTCTAGGCAATCCTGGCACGGAATATGAGCGTACCCGTCACAATATTGGTTTCATGGCAGTTGATCGCCTAGCCACAGCTTGGAGCATCTCTCTGGGTAAAGAAAAGCGATTTTATGGCATTTTTGGTGAAGGTAGATTGTCAAGTCGCTTAGTCCATACTAGTCATCCTAATAGCGGCAAAATTCGATTGCTCAAACCCACTACCTATATGAATGTATCGGGGCAGTCGGTTCGAGCCTGTGCTGATTGGTTTAAAGCTAATCCCGAAAATATTCTGGTCATTTATGATGATATGGATTTGCCCCTCGGTAAATTGCGTCTACGACCATCAGGATCAGCGGGTGGACACAATGGCATGAAGTCAATCATTGCTCATCTTGGTACGCAAAACTTTCCCCGTCTGCGCTTGGGAATTGGGCGTGGAGGTAAGTCTGAATCTGCGATCGCAACAAAAGCGAATCAAAATGTGACTAATCATGTCTTGGGCGGCTTTTCATCCTCTGAAACCAAATTCTTGCCAGAAATTTTCAGTATGACAGAAGTGGCAATAGATAGCATTTTGACCGATGGTTTGGAGAAAGCTATGAGTTTGTATAACAGCCGCAGTATTTGCCCTTAATATTTGCACCCAGTATTTGCCCCTAAATTTTTAAGACTGCTTCCGAGGTATGATAGGACGGATTTTACGGTAACTCGCTTATACTTGAGCCGATCAAGTTCGGAAATAAGCAAGTACCATTTAATCGTAGTGAGAGGAGAACGTAATTTATGAAAGCCATGATTTTGGCTGCGGGTAAAGGTACTAGAATCCGCCCGATCACGAATATCATGCCCAAGCCCATGATTCCGATCATGCAAAAGCCTGTCATGGAATTTCTAGTGGAATTGCTAAGGCAGCATGGCTTTGATCAGATCATGGTCAACGTTAGTCACTTGTCAGAAGAAATCGAAAACTATTTTCGAGATGGACAGAAATTTGGTGTGCAGATGGCATATTCCTTTGAAGGGACTATTGTCGATGGCAAACTACAAGGTAGTGCGCTTGGCTCGGCTGGCGGACTTAAAAAGATCCAAGACTTTTCACCATTTTTTGATGATACCTTTGTTGTCCTCTGTGGCGATGCCTTAATCGATCTTGATCTGACCTATGCCGTTAACTGGCATCGTCAAAAGAAATCCCTAGCGACAATTATTACTAAAACTGTTCCAAAGGATCAGGTGTCTAGCTACGGCGTTGTAGTGACTGATTCCAATGGACGGATCAAGCAATTTCAAGAAAAGCCAAGTATTGAAACCGCTCTAAGTAATACGATCAATACAGGTATTTACATTTTTGAACCAGAAATTCTCGATTACGTCCCCTCCGATGTTGAATTTGATCTGGGTAGCGATTTATTTCCCAAACTAGTTGCCGCCGATCTTCCATTCCATGCAATTTCTATGGATTTTCAATGGGTTGATATTGGTAAAGTTCCTGATTATTGGCAAGCAATTCAAGATGTGCTTTTAAATAAAGTCAAAAATGTAAATATCCCCGGTCATGAAGTCAAACCAGGAGTATACACAGGGCTAAACGTAGCTGTGAACTGGGACAAAGTTGATATTCGCGGTCCTGTTTATATTGGTGGCATGACCCAAATCGAGGATGGCGCAACTATCGTGGGACCTACGATGATTGGACCTAATTGTCATGTTTGCAGTGGTGCTGTGGTTGAACGCAGTGTCATTTTTGAATATTCGCGTTTATCCGATGTCCGCTTGGTTGATAAGTTGGTGTTTGGTCGTTATTGCGTAGATAAGACAGGTGCAACTATTGATCTCCAAGCTGCGGCTTTGGATTGGTTAATTACCGACGCGCGTCATCAACAACAAACGCAATCACCTTTGGTATAAAGAATGACATGACGAAATCATGAGATAAAAAAGGCAGTGCTAAGCACTGCCTTTTTATATTTTGCTTATCTTCCCCGTACTCGAAAAAATTGATCGACTCCCTTTGCGATCGCATCAGCCATTTGTCTCTGATATTCAGGACTGTTCAAGTTTCTTGCTTCAGTAGGATTAGTGACAAAGCCTGTTTCGACTAGAATCGCAGGCATTGAAGTTTTTGTAAGCACATAAAATCCAGCCGCTTTGACTCCACGGTTATTGGCGCGAGTTGCACCAATAATTTGTGACTGCACATAGCTCGCTAGCTCTTTTCCTGTTGTCGAGCCACGAGCATGAAAAGTTTCTACTCCATTTACGCTACTATTCCGCGAGTCCAGAGAGTTAGCGTGTACGCTTACAAATACATCGGCATTGTTGCGCCTTGCAAAGGCAACACGAGGTTCTAAGTCAATTTCCACATCGTTGGTACGGGTATAAAACACTGTATAACCCATCGCTTGCAAAGCTCGACCAACATTCATACTCATTGCTAAGACAACATCTTTTTCCTGTATCCCGTTACCAATGGCACCAGGATCTCGTCCGCCATGTCCTGCATCAACTACTACTACACCACGACGGCGATCGCCTATATTTTGAGGAGATTGAGTAACAGTTGTATTTGCGGGTAGAGGTACTGGATTGTTTCGGGATGGGCTGCTATTTAGAGAAACCTGTAACTGGATTTGTTGATTGCTGCGACGTTGTAGCTCTCTAACTTGCCAGCCTGCAATTGGTTGGATACCGATTTCTACGGCGCTACCCACCTGAGACAGTCGAATCCTTTCGATGGGGCTATTCGCTGCCAAACTAGGTCGTTGCAGATTTGGAGATATGCTGGCGTTGGGAATTGTTAAACTATAAGTCCCAGATGTTGTGTCTAGTCTAGTTTGATAATTTACTGGTTTGTTCGCTTCGACCAATAGCTGACCTGTGCTACTAAAACTCAATCTTTCGATCGCAGCAGGTGCGCCTGTCGTCGAGACGATTGGTCTACTCGGCAAAGTGACACTAGGAGTGGGGAGACTAGATGGTATTGATGTTGCTTGAGGTTGGCTGCTGGTAGGAGTGAGCAGTAATGTGTTTGTTGCCGCGATGTACTGACTACGCCATGCATTTTTGCTATTAGGATCTGCGCTATCTAGATCAAAAACTAACCTTGTCACCGCAGGGCTATTTTGAAACTGAGCGACTCTGATTTGCTTGATGCCAAGACGATTCATCGGCACAGTTGCCTTATGTAATTCCTGTTGTAGACTTGTGTTTTGTAAGTCGATAATCAGTCGATCGGGGTTATCCTCGCGTTGAATGGAAATTTGAGGATTAGCATTAACGTTTAACATCAAGCCATTGCCTACAGGTCTAATGCTGTTTAGGCGTAATGTATTGGATAGGCTTGAGGCTATCGTTGTGTTTGGTTTGACCTGCGCTAATATGGGCATTGCGTAGCCACTAGCTACAGTTAACACAACCCCAACCGCTAGTTGTCGATATCGCAAAATAGTTCTCCTATGGGTGTTCAAGATCTGGAAATTGAGCTATCGAACAGCTAGATCTCTTATAAGTTCTTACGTTAGAGCGTTGTCGCTACCATCTATCTTCGGTAAGATTTGAGAAATTGATCAACTCCTTTTGCGATCGCAGTAGCCATGCGCTCTTGATAGGCAGCATTGACTAGCTTGGCTGATTCGGTGGGATTTGTGATAAATCCTGTCTCCACCAAAACAGCAGGCATCGAAGTTTTCGTAACCACATAAAATCTAGCTGACCTCACACCACGGTCATTTGCACCCGTGTCAGCAATAATTTGCTGATGCACTGATTCTGCAAGATTCTTTCCTAGAGACGCATTAGGGGCATGATAAGTTTCAACCCCATTTACTTGCGATGAACTAGCATCAAGGGAATTTACATGGATGCTGACAAATGCACTAGCCTTTGCATTATCCGCCATCTTTACCCTTGGCTCCAAATCAAGATCAATATCACTAGTACGGGTATACATCACAGAATATCCCATCTGTTGCAATATTCCACCCAGTTGTCGGCTGATTGCCATCGTAATATCTTTTTCATACAGACCATTTCTGGTTGCCCCCACATCTGGGCCTCCATGACCGGGGTCAATCATGACCAATTGGCGACCATTGCTATTACTATTTGCCTGTAATTGTGATTGTAGTTGCGGTTGTGCTCTTTGGGACACACTTACTGGTGCGACTTGCCTAATACTGGTCAATTGAAGCGCAATTGTTTGAGGACTCGTTCTAGCAGTTTCTTGAATTTGCCATCCTGTGATCGTTTTGACACTAATTACCACGGCATCATTGACTTGATTAAGGCGAATTTGCTCAATAGGGCTATTTGCACCTAAAACAGGTCTTCGTAATCGCTGAGAAATTTGTGCCGCAGGAATTGAAAAACTATAGGTGTTCGTGGTGGGGTCTAATCTACCGCTATAGGTAATTGACTGATTAGCCTGAATTACTAACTGACCATAGCCGTTAAAAGATAATCCCTCAATGGTTGTTGGGAGACTACGATTACTATGGCGATTACTATTTTTATTTGCTACTGTCTGCTCAGTTGGGCGAAATGCCAATATCCCTCTTGATTGGTCGAAAGAGCTTTGCCAGCTTGTAGGGGAATTATTATCTAAATCAAAAACTAATCTCGCGATCGCAGGTGATTGTTGAAACTGCCCAACTCGAATTTGTTTCACCCCATAGCGATTCATTGCCAACACCGAGTTATTTAGCCATGGTGGAACAACCGTTGATTGTAAATCCACAATAATGCGATCGGGATTAGCAACACGCGATGTACTAATCTGCGGTAGACCATTAATCAATAATGCGAGTCCGTCAGTACCAACTTTAATGTCACGGAGCTGTAATTGCTGCATCGCAGATAAGGGCAACTGGGCTTGCCGATTGTCAATATCTTGCGATCGCAAACTACTTTGTGCCTCGGCAGTCTGTGTATTGCCGTAAGTACCAGCTAGTAAGCTCAAAAATAGCCACAGCCCTCGTTTGTAATGTTGGTTCAAAAGATTACTCCCATATTGACTAAATCCCTTGAGCAAAACTTTAAGAAAGTAATTCTACAGGAGATAGGTGAACTTTTTCTACCAAAGGTAACTTGCCCAACCAACGACGTGATACTTGAGCAAACCTCTCAGGCTCTCCGCTCACAAAAAACTTAGTTTCAGCGCGATCATGACGACCATCAAGACACTTTAAACCCATTAAATCTAACTCCTGAGCGGCAGCTTTGACCACATAAGACGCAGGATTCACCAGTGCAACATGGGATGGCAAAATCTGACGCAAAACACCTGATAGGTGTGGGTAGTGAGTACAACCTAGAACTAAAGTATCAATGTTTGCCTCTATCAACGGCTGTAAATATTGTCTTGCGACTTGTAAGGTGTAAGGATCGTTAATGCGATCAGACTCAATCAAAGGCACAAATTCTGGGCAATCGACCTGAAAAACCTGTGCTTGTGGATCGCTCTCACAAATTGCCTGTACATACGCTTCACTCTTGACCGTCGCTGTTGTTGCAATTACGCCAATCCTCTTGCCTTTACCCACAGCCGCCCGTGCCCCTGGTAAAATCAATCCTAAAATTGGCAGCTTGAATTCAGGTCTGACCACATCCAGAGCCAAAGCTGAACTTGTATTACAAGCCATAATTGCCATTTTGACTTCTAGAGACTGCATCCAATGCAAGATCTCATATACATACTCAATAATTTCCGCAGGCGAGCGTTTCCCATAGGGCAAACGTGCTGTATCACCAAAATAAACAACAGACTCATTAGGCAGTTGGCGATGAACTTCTTGTAAAACCGTAAGTCCCCCAACTCCGCTATCAAACACACCAATAGGGAACCGAGCTTCTTGCTGCAAAATCATGCACATCCTCACACTTCACATGCACACAGTAAAGCATACTTTTCTTTAAGTGAATATCCGCGTAACTAATTAACCTCAAACATAAGCGCACTAGACACTTATACTTTTTCTAGATAGTTTGTAAATAACCTTGCAAACCAAACAAACCAAACCAAATTAAGTAAGGAGAAATCAATATCATGGACTTATCTCGTATTCCCCCACAGCCCAAAGCAGGCATCCTGAACGTACTAATCGAGATTCCCGCAGGTAGCAAAAATAAGTACGAATTTGACAAAGACCTCAATGCCTTTGCCCTAGATCGTGTCCTCTACTCTTCAGTTCAATACCCCTACGACTACGGCTTTGTTCCCAATACCCTCGCCGATGATGGAGATCCCCTAGATGGCATGGTAATTATGGATCAACCCACATTCCCTGGTTGTGTTATCCCCGCGCGTCCCATTGGTATGCTGATCATGATTGATGGCGGCGATCGCGACGAAAAAATTCTCTGTGTCCCTGCCAAAGATCCTCGTTATGCTGATGTCAAATCCTTAGATGACATCGCCCCCCATCGCCTCGAAGAGATTGCAGAGTTTTTCCGTTCCTATAAAAACCTAGAAAAGAAAGTCACTGAAATCAGAGGGTGGGAAGGTGTAGAAGCAGTTCAAGCTCTTGTAACTAAATCAATTGAAGCGGCATTGCCTAAATCTTAAATTTCTTTTGGAGTCTGAAATCCTTCTACCATAAGGAATAGACGAGCCAAGGTAAAAAAATCCAAAACAAACCTTACAAAAGGGTTGACAAACCGAAATAACCTTGCTAACTTAATAAAGCGCTGAAGGGAAGCGAAGCGAAAGCGAAGCAACCCGACCTGAAAAGAGAAGCGCCAAGAACCTAGACAACCAAATA
>NZ_JACJQB010000022.1 GCF_014696385.1 Pseudanabaena mucicola FACHB-723 | reverse complement strand
TATCAAAAACGATGGAAAGTTGAAGAGTTTCACAAGTCTTTGAAATCTAATCTGGCTCTTGCTAAGTCGCCCACTGGGATTCCTCATACTCAGAAAAATCACATCTTTGCTTGCTTTTTTGCTTTTGTTAAGCTAGAGCGCCTTCGGATTAAAACTAAACTCAATCACTTTGCTCTCAAGTCTAAACTCTACTTCAATGCCCTTAGGGCTAGTTTCTCTCTTCTCCAAAAATTGGCTATTCCTTCCACGTAACATCAGTTTATAACCCCAAAAAACAGAGAATGAGTTGCGACGCGAAGCACCGCAACTCATTCTCTGTTTTAAAAAAGCGATGTTTATTGCTGCGGAGCGGCACTAGGTGGCTTAGCAGGATCAACAAATGGTTGGGCTTTAGGTGAGAGTGCCGATAGACGCTTTACTTCATCCTTAAACTCAGCAGGAGCAAGCTCTAAGGCTTTATCAAATAGTTTCTTTGCCTCATCATCTTTGCCTTGAATCTGTCTTAGTTGGGCTTTACCAACGTAGGGACGAAAATCCTTGGCGTTGTCTTTGATCATTTGGTCATAGGTGGCGATCGAGTCGTCAATACGATTTTGTTGACGATAGACTTCACCGAGAATCCAACGTACTGAGTTGGTGTCAACGCTATCGGCTTGGATTTTATTAGCAGTTTCCGCAGTTTTGAGGGTATCTTGCAAAAGCCCGATCGCCGCTTCAGGTCGTTTGTCGGTTAACTCAATACTAACCAAGCTCTGAATGGCAGGAAGAAAACCGGGTTTGGTGGTCAGAATCTTGCGATATTCTGCCGAGGCATTTTGGGGATCTTTCAGTTCAATATAGGTACGTGCCAAGGTCATCCGATATTCAGGCTGATCGGGGAAAGTATCAGCGAGGGTTTGTAGTGGCTCGATTGTTTCTTTGACATTTCCTAATTGGTTTCTGAGATTAACTAGACCAATTAATGCAGTTTGATTTTTAGGATCGCTTTTTAGTACAGCCTCAAAACCTTCGATTTGAATCTTGATACGTTCTTGTTCTGAAGCATTTTGAGCAGAATTATTAGCTGGTTGTTGCGTTGGTGGTGCGAAGAGTCCGCCAATTAGTGGTGCAATTGATACGCCCAAAAATGAGAGCGTAACTACGATCAAGACACCGTTAATAATCCATTGTCTTGCTGTACGTTGTGACACGATATTTACCCTAAATTCAAATACATCATAGTTTACAACAATTGATGAAGTGCAACGCTCCGCGTTGCGCTTCATCAACAATCAAGAGGTTAGACAATGCTATGTAAAACCCAGCGAAAGGCATAGCGCCACTTTAGCGAAAACTTGGTTAAACCTGCGGCGGTAGCAATACTTTGCAATTCAGGTGATTTGAAACCACGCAAAACTGAGAGTGGCGCATCATTGCGTACCATCGGGGCAGCAGGTAATAGTCGGGTCAGAGCATAGATGCCGTAATAGGCGAGAGGATGACGATGGAGGTCATTCACCACAATTCCCTGTTTGGAGACACGCTGCATCGATCGCAAAATTTGGACTGCGTTGTCATGGGCAAAGTGATGCAAAAACATGGCTGCGATCGCAATATCAAACTGATCGTCGGCATAGGGAAGTGCCAAGGCATCAGCAACCTCGACTTTGATTTTGCGATAAAACTCTGCGGGCAATCGTTTTTGCAAGGCTTGACGGGCATAGTCTACGGTGACAGGATTGGCATCGATTGCCACAATTTCGACATTGATCGGCGGTGATTGAGCTGCTGCCCACCGCACAATATATTCAGGAAAATCACCAATACCTGTCCCTAAATCAAGAATGCGGATTGGCTGTTGAGTGTGGGCTTGCGATCGCAAAAAAGGAGCAAGCACCTCCATTGTGGTGGCATAACCACCGAGCAGTTGATTGATCGGACGCAGTTGCTCAAGGGCATCGGTAAGGCGTTCATCCTGAATTGAGAAATCATCCATCAACTCATCTTGATCGGTACGAATTTGAAATGAAGGCATATATATTCCTAATTAAACTTTTCCTAATTAAACTTTTTGGAAATCAGATAGCGTGCAACAAAAGATTGAGAATACTTACACTGTTTGGAATAGACAACCTTCAATCGATAGTCCTGGTCCAAATGCTAGGGCAATTCCATGATGTAATGCAGGATTGGTTGCCTGATTTTCAAGAATCTGTTTGAGGATAAAGAGAACTGTTGGTGAACTCATATTCCCATAGCGGCGCAAAACTTCATAGGAATCAGAGACCATAGCATCGCTAAGCTCACAAGCGGTTTGAATCTTTTCAATAATTCTTCTTCCCCCTGGATGAATTGCCCAAAAATCTAGATCTTCCTGCTTAAGATGATATTGACTTAAGAAGGTCTGGAGATACTTGGGGACATGCTCTACGACTACATCAGGGACTTTTGGAGATAATCCCATTAAAAAGCCAGTATCCCCAATTGTCCAGTTCATCATTTCCTCTGTATTCTCTATCAACTGACTTGATCCAGCCGTGTAAGTGAGTTTCCCTTCTGCCTGTGAAAATGGTTGTGCAGTCAGGATAGCGGCGGCGGAACCATCGGAAAAAATAGCATTGATAATTGTATTCTCTAGGGTGTCTGCAACTTGAAAATGTAGTGAACATAATTCCACACAAACCAAGAGAACTTTAGCGCAGTGATTGCCTTGACAAATGGCATGAGCCGTTTGTAGCCCATTAAAAGCCGCATGGCAACCCATAAAGCCGATCATCGTCCGTGAAACCGTCGGCTCTAAACCTAGTTGCTTAATGAGTTGAATATCTACCCCCGGCGCAGTGAAACCAGTACAACTCACGACCACCAAATGCGTAATTTCCTTGACGCTGAGATTTGTCTTTGCGATCGCAAGTTGGGCAGCTTGCAGGGCAATTTGGGGTGCGTATTTTGTATATATTTGATTGCGCCTAAAGCTGGTGGGGGCTGGGGTCAGTTCCCAATTTTGAGGATATAGTTCAAATTTCTGCAAATCTCCGCCATAGTCGGGAATGCAGCTATAGCGATAATCGATGCCTGAGTTCGCATAAATTGCAGGTATTCTTTTTCTAATCGCAGGTGATAGACTTTCAGTGTGGAGCATAAAGTCTGCTGCTTGAGACTGAGTAAGCTTATGGGGAGGATTGGCAGTCGCAATCGATTCTAAAACTGTATACATCGGTTTAAACTGCCTAGGCTATGCTGTGAGAACTTTTACAAAGTTTTGCAGATATCTGCAAAATGTATATTTATGATTTTACTTGGGATACCAGCTAGAAATACGCGATTTCTGATTTGATCCACTTTCTCCCCAAAGCTAATTATGCTATATCGCTCCGTCTTAGCAATTTTCCTCATGGCGATCGCCATACCTAGCCCAGCTCAGGCAAAAAATAAGGTTGCAATCCCTTTGCCCCATGCCACAACGCAAAATGTGCATCTGCCCGAACGATTAGCCGAAGGAAAACCCTCATTAAAACAAGGTTTTGAGCTAGTAATTCAGGCAAGACAACAGTTACAGAATGGTCAAAAGGAACAGGGGTTGCAATTATTTCAAAAAGCGATCGCAATTTTTCAGCAAGAAGGAGATCGGCTATCGGAGGCGAGAACTGGCAACTTCATTGGCAATGTCTATCTAGATTTACAGAAAACCGATTTAGCGATTGCTTCCTATCAAAATGCTTTTAAGATTATTCGAGAAATTCAGCTACAAGATGCTGAAGAAAATCGTCGGGTTAGATCTGATGAAGCGCTAATTTTGCAAAATCTTGCCTTTGCCTTCAATCGAGCTAATAATTGGCAACAGGCAATTACCACCTATGAGCAAGCCCTTACAAGAGTGCGCTTAATCTCAGATCAGGCACGAGAATTAACAATTCTCAATAATATTGGCAATATTCAAGTGGAAATTGGTCAATTTAGCCAAGGATTGGAACGATTACAAGAGGCTTTAGCTATTTATGAAGCAAATAACAATCAAAAGGGAACCGCAGGAGTCTTACTAAATATTGGGTTTGCCTATCGCCGCATGGGACAGTTCGAGAAAGCCTTGGACTTTTATCGCAAGTCACTAAAGATCGTAAGAGCCACAGGCGAACGTCGCATCGAAACTAGTATTTTCAATAATATGGCAGGTGTCTATCGCAGTCAGAGTAAATATTTAGAAGCTCTAAATGCCTACAAAGCTTCTCTAGAAATTTCGCAACAACTGAATTTGACTAGCCAAGAAGCAACAACTATCAACAATATTGCGACTGTCTATAAGGAATTAGGTCAACTAGATAATGCCTTAGACTTCTATGGCAGAGCTTTGCCTAAGATTCGGCAGCTCGGTGATCGGCAGCTAGAGAGTATTTTTCTGAGTAATATTGGTTCAGTTTACGATGATAAACGTGATGCTCAAAAAGCCCTCAGTTATTACAACCAAGCGCTCATGATTCATCAAGAACTGAATGACTTACCTGCACAGGGCATCACCCACAACAATATTGGTGAAGTCTATCGGTCTTTAAAACAGTATGAACAGGCTTTGGCAAACTATCAGAAAGCCTTAGAAATTGTGATTGCTATTGGCGATCTTTCGGCTGAAGCGAAAACTTTGAGTAATCTTGGCACGGTCTACGCTAATCTCAATCGCTATCCTGAAGCCTTCAATATCTACCAACAGGCGGCGACAATTCATCGTCAGTTAGGAGAACGACGCAGTGAAAGTATTGATCTCAGCAGTTTGGGAGATTTATTCACCCGATGGAAGCAACCAGAGTTAGCCATTCTCTTTTATAAGCAATCCGTGAATCTGCGCGAATCGATTCGCAAAGAATTGCGATCGCTATCTGTTGCCGATCAACAAACCTTTACGGGCACTGTTGCTGATACCTATCGCGATCTGGCTGATCTATTGCTCAAGCAAAACCGCATTCTCGAAGCACAACAGGTACTGGATTTGCTGAAGGTGCAGGAATTAGACGATTATCTGCAAAATGTACGCGGTAATAACGAAACAGCTAAGGGTATTGAGTTTCTTGCGGCTGAACAAAGATTTTTGGCGGATTATAATGCAATTCAATCCCGTTCCATTCAATCAGGTAAAGAACAACTAGAAATCCTCAAAATCACGCAGAAAAATCGCACACCGCAACAAATTCAGCGTCTACAGGAATTGCGAGAGGTGCAAGAACGGGCGGCGAAACAGATCGACAACTATATTCAAAGTCCTGCGGTGACAACGATTCTTTCCCAAGTCAATCAAACGGGCGATCGCAATCAGGTCAATCTCCAGCAATTTAGCGATCTACAAAAGAATTTGCAACTGCGATCGCAAAAAGCTGCAATTCTCTACCCACTAGTCCTTGATGATCGCCTAGAGCTAATTTTGGTTACTGCTGAAGGTGCGCCAATTCGTCGCACTGTGGCAATTTCTAAAGAGGAACTCAATCGAGCCATTATTACTTTCCGCATCGATGTACGTGACCCTAGTTCCCTCGATATATTAGACTCAGCTCATCAACTCTATACATTGCTGATTGAGCCGATCGCGGCGGATTTAGAAAAAGCTAATGTGCAAACAATTATCTATGCCCCCGATGGACAGTTGCGTTACTTACCAATAGCCGCCCTCCATGATCGCCAACAATGGCTCGTAGAACGCTATGCCATTAATACAATTACCGCCGCTAGCCTGACCAATTTAAGCAATCGCGATCGCAATAATCAGCTCCGTGTACTGGCGGGTGCATTTACCTCTGGCAAATATGTTTTTAAGGTAAATGGACAAACCTTTGACTTTGCGGGATTACCCTTTGCGGGGCAAGAAGTAAACAATCTTGTGGCTAAATTACCTGAGACGACCAAATTTATTGATCGCAATTTTAGTGCGAGTTCTACAGTTTCTAAATTCAAGGATTACAACATCATCCATCTCGCCACCCATGCCGCCTTTGTCAATGGTAAACCCGAAGATTCCTTTGTCATGTTTGGCGATGGCAGTCGTGTATCCCTCCGTGATGTCTCCACATGGTCACTGCAAAACGTCGATCTGGTCATCCTCAGCGCTTGCGAAACAGGGGTTGGCGGCAGACTTGGCAATGGCACTGAAATTATGGGTTTTGGCTATCAAATGGAATATGCAGGTGCAAAAGCGGCGATCGCATCGCTCTGGAAAGTCTCTGATGGCGGCACGCAGGCTTTAATGGACAATTTTTATGATATTCTTCCTAACCCGCAGTTGTCTAAGGCTGAAGTTCTAGCAAAGTCGCAAAGAGCAATGATTAAATCACCCCAAAATCGTGATTTTAGCCATCCTTACTATTGGTCGCCATTTATTATCATTGGCAATGGACTGTAGCCCCAAATCAATCGGGACGCACAAACCAAAGCCGTCGCTTGCCATCATGGGCAATACAATCAAGAACTAAATCTTTAACTTTAATTGGTAACCTCCCCGTTCTCCGCGCCCGTCGCAAACTACTGGGCGAACATTCTACAATTTTGGCAATTTCCGAAGTTGTCCAGAGCCTTGTGAATAAATCATCGGGATAAGAAGATATGCTCTGCGCGAGATCCTTCCAAGTTTGGACATAGGCGGCAGTTGCATCCGTATGCTGAATAACGGTGTCAGCATTGGCGCTGCTGTCGAGTTCCACTAATGCAGGTGGACGCGGATCTAGCTCTCCAAAAATATCCGTGTCAATATAAACCTGCACATTGAAGATGTCATCCCACCGCTTCCGAAAATCTGCCTGATTATCCCCCCCAATATCGTGTATTTCCGTTTCTTCTGAATCCGTAATGCTTTCAGGCAATTGCTCCGTATTTTCAATATTTATGAAAGGATGGTTAACAGCCCTTTTAATCTCAGAAATTAAATTGTCTAAAGAATTGGCGATATTTTGTTGGTTGTGTTGATCGTAGAGACTGATAATCTCTTGGATCTTTGATGCCAGTTCTTGGGGGACGGCTAGCATTTTTGTATCAATCGGCTGTTTTGACTGTAAAGAATCGACCACAGGATAGACCCAAGTAAAATTTGTTGCAGCACTACAAAAAGATTGCAGTCGAAGCTGTAGTTCAAAGCTGTAATTTTAAAAGTATAACGCTAGTCTTTAGGTAGATACCAAGGATAGCAAGTATTCATCCCAGTATTTATTTAAGTATTAATCAATTCCAAGTTATAACAACTATGTTTTCATCTCCCACCATTACTTCAGCCCAAAATAATTACAAATTTCCAATTATTTACTCTGAAGCTTTCTTAGAGCATGACACAGGTACTTATCATCCTGAAAAAGCAGGTCGCCTAACTGCAATCGTTGAAGCCCTCAAAAATTCTGCGATCGCAGAGCAATTAATTTGGCAAGAACCCACCGATATCCATAGCCGTAAGCAGTCAGGCATCGATATTTTGCAAGAAGTGCAGCGCTTTCATACAAAAGCCTATATCGACAGCTTACAAGCCATGACCATGATGGGCGGTGGCTATATCGACGGTGATACCATCGCCTCAGTTAATACCTATGATGTGGCACTTTTGGCGGTGAGTGCATGGCTGGATGGAGTCGATCTGGTGCTAGAGTCTGGTCGCCCTGCCTTTGTGCTAGCCCGTCCCCCCGGACACCATGCTCGCGCCCATACAGGCATGGGCTTTTGCATTTTTGGCAATGCTGCGATTGCCGCTATGTCAGCTTGCGATCGCAAAAACCTTGATCGCGTAGCTATTCTCGACTGGGACGTACATCACGGCAATGGTACACAGGAAGCCGTGTGGGAGCGTCACGATATTGCCTATGTATCCACTCACCAGTCGCCATTTTACCCAATGACAGGTCATCCCGATGAAACAGGCGCACATCGCAATATTTTGAATATTCCCATGCGATCGGGTGCTGCCATTGCGGAATATTTACCCGTCTTCACCAATCAAATCATCCCCTTTTTACAAGATTTTCAACCTGATCTTTTAATTGTCAGTGCAGGTTTCGATGCCAATGCCGATGACCCCTTAGCGAGCATTTTCCTCAAACCAGAGGATTTTGGGACTTTTACGCAACTATGCCTAGAAATTACCCCCAAAATTGTTTTTGGTCTAGAGGGTGGCTATGACTTTGATAGTCTTTCGCAATCGGTGGTTGCTGTGGTTGAGCAATGCCTAAAAAAATAGAGAGACGCATTGCGTCTCTCTATCTCTACAAACAAAAAAGAAAGGACGCATCGCGTCCTTTCTTTTTTAGTATTGTTTAGCCTTCTTTGTTGATGAAAGGAAGCAAGGCAACAACGCGAGCTTGTTTAATCGCAGTTGTTAAGGCGCGTTGCTGCTTTGCAGTTAAGCCTGTGATGCGACGGGGAAGAATTTTGCCACGTTCGGTGATGTACTTACGCAGTAATTCGACATCTTTATAGTCGATTTTGGCAGCAGGCGCAATCGGAGAGAGGCGCTTACGATAAAAAGAGGAGTTCATTGCCATAATTGGGATTACGCGGTTTTAATAATTAGGTTAAGGGACTATTTGATTTCTTTGTGAACGGTATGAGAGTTGCAATGAGGGCAGAACTTTTTGAGTTCTAATCTTGCGGTTGTATTACGACGATTTTTCATGGTCGTATAACGAGACACACCAGGAGAGCGCTTATTAGCATTGGTGCGACATTCGGTGCACTCTAGCGTAACGACAAGACGGACACCTTTGTTTTTAGCCATTTTTTTAGTTGTGAGATTACTTAAAAGTGCGATCTACAATTGTTACACAAAGTCATCCTATTTCTACGCCTATAGGAAAATTATTATCAAAAATCTGGGTGATCGCATAGGGACATACCTCAGGTAAGTCTTTATAATCTAAAGGTGTTTCCCGCACTACGAGATCCAAAGCCGACTCATAACCTTCGGATATTGCCTCATCTAAATAAGACTTTAGGCTAGGATTTTTTGTGATTAGCCTTTGGATTTGTCGTCTTTGCTCACGAATAGTCGATCGCCAACTCTTACCACGTAAATTTGGTTGTAAATCCCACTTGAGTAGATGTCCTAATAAAATTCCTAATCGATTTTCTAATTCTGATCTTTGCTGATTACCCAAAGACTCAATCTCTTCTGCTAAATTTTCTAAATCTAAGTCATCAAATTTGCCTAAGCGCAAACGCTCAACTTGATCAACTGTCCAACGATAAAAATCTGATTCATAAAGCAATTTGATTGTCATACCATATATTTTCCATGGAATACTCTTATTATTGTAAAGACATTAACAAAAAGTATTCCTCAAACTTTGGGGATTAATTCCAGATTTAATCGCTGCTAAAATTCCGATCGCTTCCCAATAATTATTAACTTGAATGCCATTTAAACCAAGTATTTCAGGGGTGACATCCAAAACCGTTTGATTTTCTCTAACAAAAATTGTCTGAACATGGGGCAATTGATTCAATGCTAGTAGCCCTGCCCCACCGCAAGCACTATAGGGCGTGATCATGACATTAATATCCGCAGCCGTCAGATCATTAGTTCTACACAAATCTCGCTTGGTAATGAGCTGTGGCGCACGACTCAACCCCACCAACACGCAGGGCAAAAATGTATAGCCCAATTCCTCCGCCGCCGCACGAGGTGACACACTCGGATCGAGGGGTAATGGTTGCAAGGCAGGAGCATGGGCGCAAGGTATGGCAAACTCACGCACAATCGCATGACTAATTACTGCTTCAGCACCCGCCAGAGCATCGACACCTTTGCCTTGGCGATAGTTCTGTAACGATTCACTATCAGGATCATCGGGAAACCTAGCAACAACTGCGATCGCAGTTACCTGTGCTTCTTGAATTAATTTTTCAGCAGCTCTCAATAAACTATCAAGATTGGCAACTGTTCCCCATGTCGCACCCGATTCTCCTGATCGCAATTCCACCCCTAGCGGCTGATCTGTCACTAAAATATCGCTAACATTCAAGCCTAGGGTTGCCTGTGCGGCGGCAATCGCTTGACGGTGACGTACTTCTAAATCCACCTCCATTCCGCGATCGAGAATCACCCCAATTCGATTAGAGCGCACAGGACGTAAACCCCATTCCCCCTTTGCCATCTGGTCGATCGCAAATCCTTCGGTATACAACACATTCGGCATCGACCAATATAAACTCGCACCATTTAAAACATTAGGATGCGTAATCAAGCAATCAGCAACCGAGGCGATCGTCCTTGCCACTGGTAATGCATCTCCTGCATAGCCGCCAATGGCAGCATTAATTCCTGTGGGGACAAGCAGTAATACATTAAACGGTGGCGAGGAGACTGAACTTGATAACATCTATATTTTTTGTCTTACTGGTCTTATTTGTTTTAACCAATGCTGTCAAATTGGCGAGCGTGCAGTTGGGAATAGCGCCCACCTTTTTGTAACAACTCATCATGGGTTCCCGATTCCACAATTTGAC
Source organism: Pseudanabaena mucicola FACHB-723 (assembly GCF_014696385.1). Lineage (GTDB taxonomy): Bacteria > Cyanobacteriota > Cyanobacteriia > Pseudanabaenales > Pseudanabaenaceae > Pseudanabaena. The sequence continues at coordinate 47,896 of NZ_JACJQB010000022.1, read as the reverse complement.
CTTGGTCAAGTACCAAAATGCGATCGCTATTTCTGATCGTGGCTAAGCGGTGGGCAATGATAAATACCGTCCGTCCCTGCATCAAGCGTTGTAAAGCTTCTTGGACAAGACTCTCAGACTCGGCATCTAGCGCCGATGTTGCCTCATCCAGAATCAGGATTTTGGGATTGTGCAGAACCGCGCGAGCAATAGAAATTCGTTGTCTCTGACCACCAGAAAGATTTACGCCACGCTCACCCACCCATGTGTCATAACCTTGGGGTAGTTCCATAATAAAATCATGGGCATTGGCAACACGCGCTGCATTTTCTACAGCTTTCGTATCATAATCCTTCTGTCCAAAGGCGATATTAGAGGCAACAGTTCCTGAAAAGAGGATATTTTCTTGAGGAACAAGCGCTAATTGGCGGCGAAGACTTTGAATCTGCACATCACGGATATCATAACCATCAATCAGAATTTTGCCAGACTTGACATCGTGAAAGCGCATGAGCAAATTCATCAATGTGGATTTACCTGCCCCCGAAGAGCCAACTAGGGCAATGGCTTCCCCTTGATGCGCGACAAGATTGATATCCGTGAGCACAGGACGATCATTTTGATAATGGAAGCAAACATTAATGTATTCGACTTTGCCTGTCACATCAGGAAGTGCGATCGCATTCGGCTTTTCCGTCACAATCGGCTGAATTTCAAAAATTTCAAAAATCCGATCCACAGAGGCTTCGGCCTGTTTGATTTCGTTATAGCTACCTGTAGTATTGGCGATCGGGTCAATTAATAGAGCGACACCCGCACCAAAAGCAACAAATTGTTCGGGCTTGAGCCAATTGTTAGAAATCAACCAACCACCCAGCAGAAATAGGAAACAAATCCCTGCAGCTTCTAAAAAACCAATTACTGGGTATTGAATAGCCCTTACCCGATCAGCAGCATATTTACGGCGGCTATTTTGCTCAGATTCCTGTTTAAATCGTTCGACTTCGTAAGATTCTGTGGCAAAGGCACGCACAAGTCGAATGCCGCTAAAAATCTCTGATAGCAGAGCCGCAAGGTTAGAAACTTGATCTTGACTGCGGCGGCTAAGGTTTAACATGCGATTGCCAAACCAAGCAATTAATAGAGCAATCAATGGCGCAACTGCTAAGGTCGTCAGCGTCAAAATCCAGTTTAAATAGATCATGTACGCCAGTACAAAGATTAATTGCAGGACTGACGGAATGAACTGATGAAAAAATTTGCCAATCACTTCACCAATGCGATCGATATCTTCGGTAAGACGATAGGACAGGTCACCAGTGCGTGATTCGGCGAAATAGTCGAGATCGAGGGTCTGCAAATGAGAGTAGACATCCACCCGCAAATCTCTCGCGGCATTCAGCGCCGCCTTTGCCATCATTGAGTCCTGTCCGTACTGCCCCAAGCCCCGAAAGACAAACATAACGACTGTGAAAATAGCGATTTGGATAATCCCATTCACATCACCTTTGCCTAGTGCCTGCGCGACTCGCCCCAATAGCTCGGCAAGCAGAGGCATCGTCCCAATAAATATCAATGTACATAAGAAAGCTTTAGCAATCAGAAAACGCTGGGGATAGACGTAATCTCGCATTTGCCAGTAAGAGGAGCGCTTTGCAGATTTTCCTGAAGATCGTTGTTTCAAACTTGTAGCTCAAATGATTAAAATTCGCCAAGGATTAGTTTTGCATTTTACAACGCTTTGCGCTGATCAAAGCCCAGATAAATTGTTGGCAAAAATCAAGAATAGAAGCGATGCCTAGTATAAATACCAATACTGACCAAACAGAGCAAAGGTGTCAGCCAATCACCCCACAACACATATAGAGTTTTGGTATCACGAAGATAAACAGTTTCTAGATGGGTTTCATAGGTATTCACATCAGAGAGCCAAACCGTGCGCCCATTCGGATCGACAAAGCCAGAATAACCAGTATTAGTTGCCCTCACTGCCCAGCGATCGCTTTCAATCGCTCTTGCCACATCCTGAGCATGGTGTTGGGCGGACATGTAGGGCGCAAAGTGAGCATTATTGGAAGCAGAGAGAATTAGTCTTCCACCTGCGGCGGTTTGAAAACGGAATGTGGCTGGATATGCCGATTCATAGCAAATCCCCACAATAAAGCGCCCCCAAGGAGTATCAACAAGTTGTTCACTCGAACCTGCATCAACTTCACCACGCAATGGTGATAGACGTTTAATTAAACTTCCTAAAATTGGCTTGAAGGGAATATATTCACCAATGGGAACAAGGCGCACTTTATCGTACTGCCCAAGAATTCGATCAGTACCATCAATTAAAAACAGGCTATTGGTATAGTTATTTGGGTCTTCGGCGTTAGGGTTGCGCGTTGTACCGAAGCCACCGAGCCAGACAGGAACGCGATATTTCTCAACAATGCGATCAAAGGGTTCTCTTCGTGGGTCGTAATTGGGATAGAGGAAAGAAATTGCGGTTTCAGGCGTGACAATCATTTCTGCACCCGATTGTGCTAGTTTCTCATAGCCCTTGGTATAGTTGTTAACGGCAATTTCCCAACCTTTAGGCTTTACAGTTAAGGCATTAGGGAAGTTACCCTGAATGATTCCTGCTTTAATGGGTTGACCATTGCTGCTGGTCATGCGATCGCGATTCATTTCCCATGTGCCATAGCTGACCATGGCGGCGATAAAAGCAATAATTGCGATCGTAAAACCGCGTCTCTCCCGCCAAGTTTTATGCAATAAAATCTCCGCTAACAGTCCATTGATCACCACAATCGCCGATGTCATCGTTTGCTGTCCAGAGATGCGGCTAATCTGCAATAGCAATAAATCGTGAGGGCTCTGGGTATAGCCTAGCGCTGTCCAATAGAGTGGTCCCCAGCTCCAAACAATCTCTAACCCGCTAAAGATGGCACAGGCAATCACAATTCGACTGGTCACATTTAACTGCTGTGTCAGCAATGACATGCCTCCTGCCCACAAGCCCGAGAGCACTGCTCCCCATGCTGTAATCAATACCCAAACTAAAGTGGCAATCCCGAAACTTGTCCACCAAGGTACACCCATCCATTCCATTGGGTGCACAGATGTAATCCAAAATAGAGCCATGCCGTGATAGCAACATCCCCAGACAAATCCCATGACGATCGCAGCTTTGACCTTGAGCTTTTGCGCCAACATCCACAATGGAATTAGGGCAATCCATGCTAACCACCATTGACTAAAGGGATCGGGAGTCAGTCCCATCAGCACTCCCCCAAGGGCAGCAAACAGGAGATTACGTAAATTGTGCATAGGAGGGTGATTGGAGCTTGACCGTCTATCTCACTATAAAAGGTTTGAGCTAAAACTTATTTGAACCTTCTTTAAAATACTAGACAGTTACAATTATGATGTAGCCAATGAATATGACAAAAGCAGAATTTTAGTGAACCTAGATCAATTTCTAATAACAGAAAAAGTCCGTCAACAGTTTGATAGTAGCCCCTATCCGCGTATCCCTTTGGAGCAGTCGCCCAAGGATAATGCTTATCAGTTATATATCCATAATTTAGTGACTGCTTTTTATCGGCGCGATCGCAAAATCATTGATCCAACAGGCAGGTTGATTTTAGATGCGGGATGCGGCTCTGGATATAAGTCTTTGATTTTGGCGGAGTCTAATCCTAATGCCAAGATTATTGGGGTGGATATATCGTCAGAGTCCGTGAAGCTAGCGGAACAAAGGCTGAAATATCATGGTTTTGACAATGCTGAATTTCATTGCGTATCAATTGAGAACTTGATTGATCTAGGCTATCAGTTTGACTACATAAACTGCGATGAGACTTTATATCTGATGCCTGACCCTGCGATTGCCCTAGCAGCAATGAAATCTGTTCTCAAACCTAATGGGATTATTCGCGCCAATTTGCATAGTGCTTTACAGAGAGAGAGCTTCTATCGGGCGCAGCAAGTGTTTAAGTTAATGGGGGTGATGGATGGGGACATTGGAGATCTAGAAATAGAGGCAGTAATTGAGACGATGCAAGCCCTGAAAGATAATGTTAATCTCAAAGTACAGACTTGGGATGCTAGTTTTTTGGGAGAAGCTGGCAAAGAGAAGATATTAACAAATCAGTTATTACAAGGAGATAAGGGATTTGCAATCGCAGATTTATTTTCGGCACTAAGAAAGTCTGAACTAGAATTTGTGAGTATGGTTAACTGGCGAGACTGGAATCTGAGGGAGCTTTTTAAAGAGTCGGATAGCTTGCCGTTAGTTTGGGAAATGAGTTTACCCGATGTAAGTATTGAAGATCAGTTGCGGATGTATGAGCTAATTAATCCAGTCCATCGCCTATTAGATTTTTGGTGTGGTCATAGCCGCCAATCACCTCAGATGACATCCTTTGAAGATGGGAATGAAGATGACTGGTATTCAGCAAGGGTCTACTTACATCCGCAGTTACAGACTCAACGATTTAGCGCTGATTTGCAAAGTTGTGTGATGCAATGTCGTACAGTTAACCTGAGTCAACATTTATCTTTGGTTAAGCCAATTGTGACCATTGATAGCTCTATGGCGGCTTGTCTATTGCCCTTACTCGATTCTCCGCAAACTATTGGCACTTTGAGCGAATATTACGCAAAAATCAGACCAGTCAATCCGCTCACTTTGCGATCGCAGAGTATAGTCGAGATATTACCTTTGGTACAAAATACTATTTGCGATTTAGAGAGCTTGGGATATTTGATAATAGAGCAATAATTTTATGAACATTGAGGTGAGCAAAGTTGTCTAGATTGCAAAACTAGAAGAAGTGCGATCGCAAATTTTGCTAGAATCTCGCACACCAAATTAGATCGACCGCTTTCCATTCTGGATTTACGATCATTGCTTGATTTTCATGCCCTCACGATTCAACTGAGCAGTGTCCGATAACGCGATAAATTTCTGTCTCATGTTTTTTGCCCTTGAGCGCATACTTTCCTACAAATTCCGTGTGGAAACGCTCATCTAAATGATGATGGGTGTCTTCACTGATTAAGATATGATTTGGTCCGCCATCAACTTCTTTGTTAAAGCTTTCTAACCTTGCCGCCACATTCACGGTATCGCCCAAAACTGAATATTCAAGGCGTTCAGTGCTGCCCAAACTTCCTGCAATCACAACACCAGAGTTAATACCAATGCCAGTACCGACGGGGGGTAGCCCCTGTGCCACCCACGTATCATTCATTGCCGATAGCTTGCGAGCAATTGCGATCGCAGCAGTAACTGCCGCTTGGGCATCGTGGGTACGCTCAGATGCTTCGGTATGCGGAATTGGTACGCCAAAAACCGCCATGACCGCATCCCCAATATATTTGTCGATCATGCCACCATGGGCAATTACTTCATTGGCAATCGCACCCAGATAAGTATTCAGCCAATCTAAGGTTTCTCTGGGGGATTGGGCTTCTGCGGCTGTACTAAAGTTCCGCATGTCCGTAAATAGGACAGTCACATAGACTTCTTGACCTGCAATTCTCCCTGCTTGCATAAACTGTTCGCGATTTTTCCAAATCACATCAACCAATTCCTTGGACACATGGCGTGAAAATAAGCCCACTAATAATTTCCGCTCCGATTGCTGGATTGCTAGTTGATAGGCAGTGACAAGGACATTTGCCGTAATCAGACCTAACAATGTCGGAAATAATGGTAGCCACAGCGCTTGTCCAAACGCCCAAAGTCCACCTCCCACTAATCCCACTACAGCAACGCCTAGCAACCCCAGATTTTTACCTGCGTTTTGAATAAAGGCTGCCATTGTGCCACCGATGATTGTCCAAGCCACAATCCAGAGCATTTCCCAATTGTTGTGCCATACCTGAATAAATTTTTGATCATTTAAGGTGGCGCTGACCAAATGACTGACGATATTGGCATGGATTTCCACCCCATACATCACTTCCCCATCAACAGTTACAGGTGTTGGATAACTATCCTTGAGGCTTTCTGCGGTTACGCCAATCAGAACAATGCGATCGCGCAAACGTTCAGGGGCAACTAAACCACTAATAACATCATCCGCCTGAATATGTTCAAATCCTCTCGGTCTGCCACGGTAGCGAATCATAATCTGATAGCCACTATCATCCTCTTGCCGATAAGCGCCATAGTCAGCCGTCAATCGCGGAATGATTTGCTTACCTGCTGTAAATTGAATCGCTGAGGGATTAAATTCTATTTGGGTATTGTGAATCTTTTGGAGATAAAAATTGGCAATTTCAAAGGCAAAGGAGCCAGTATCGCCCACGATCGAAGCGCGGCGCACGATTGCCCCTTTGTCGGTCAGCAAATTGACATAGCCATGTAGACTAATTTTCTCTAAATCCTTCGCAGGTGCAACCCCACTACGCCCCTCTACCGTCGCTACAAATTTGGCATTAACGACATTACCCGCATTTTTAACTGCCTCGATTAGTTCTTCACGCCCCTCTAACACAGGTAAATCTAAATATTTATCAATACCAATTACCGCAGGTTTTGCGATCGCAAGTTGATTGATAAGCTTGGCGAATAGCCGATCACTAAAGGGCCAGCGCAATTTTTGAATATCCGCCTCAGAAATTTCCACAATAACAATGCGTGGGTCGGCGGATTCCTGCAATTGCGATCGCATCAAGCTGTCATACACCCATAGCTCAGGCTGTTTTAAAACACCACTGTTCCTGAGTCCAACGATCCCCAAAGAAAATGCCACAGTAATCACCCCAGCCACAATTGGCTGATGATTACGTTTATACAAACTTTTACACAGATCCCCAAAATTTACCAAAGGAACAGGAAGTTTCATTTTGATTGCCATATAAAATTGCTATTTGCAAATTAAGGAGTTCGGCATAATTAAACTTAAAATCCAGAAGCTTGTGTCACCTGCTTAGTGGGCGATACAAGCTTTGTCTTTTAGCTACGCTAAATATCAAAAAAGAGAGGGGAGCGCTTGGCACTCCCCTCTCTTTTTGATTTCTTACTTCCAGTTCTTAGCAACAATTTCAGCCAAGTCAACTACACGTTGGCTATAGCCCCATTCGTTGTCATACCATGCGACAACCTTAACCATGTTGCCGCCCATGACCATAGTCAAGGATGAGTCAACAATTGAAGATGCATCAGTACCACGGTAGTCAATGGAAACCAAAGGCAATTCGTTATACTCTAAAATTCCCTTCATTGAACCTTCAGCAGCAGCACGGAAAGCTTCGTTAACTTCTTGAGCAATAGTTTTCTTTTCAACTTCTACGACAAAGTCAACGACAGAAACGTTAGGAGTTGGTACGCGCAATGCAATCCCATTGAGCTTACCTGCGAGTTCTGGCAATACGAGAGCTACTGCCTTAGCTGCACCCGTGGATGTAGGGACAATGCTCAAAGCTGCTGCTCTAGCACGACGCAGATCACGGTGGCTAGCATCTAGCAAACGTTGGTCACCTGTGTAACTGTGGGTGGTGGTCATCACACCCTTAACAATACCGAAGTTTTCGAGGAGAACTTTAGCAACAGGGGCTAAGCAGTTGGTCGTACAGCTAGCGTTACTGATGATGTTGTGGATATCGTGGTTGTATTGGTCTTCGTTGACACCAACAACAAACGTACCATCTTCATTTTTGCCAGGGGCTGTAATTAAGACTTTCTTTGCACCAGCATTGATATGTCTGCTAGCGCCCACCTTATCAATGAATACACCAGTAGATTCAATAACTAGATCAATACCCCAATCTTTCCAAGGCAAATTGTCAGGATTGCGATCGGAGACGGTTTTGATGGTTTTACCATTAACAGTAATGGTGGTGTCATCAGCACTAACTTCGCCAGCAAATTTGCCCAGCATGGAGTCGTACTTGAGCAAGTGAGCGTTGGTACGGGGATCGGATGTATCGTTAAGTCCAACTAGTTCTATGTTTGTATCTGTGCGCCCAGCCCAGCATCTGAGGAAGTTGCGTCCGATACGTCCAAATCCGTTAATCGCTACCCTGATAGTCACTTTTTATCGCCCTTTATGTAAATTTAACTTTTTACTTTAATCTGATGCCTATGATACCGAAAAACCGTACCTAATTTATTGGCTCTTTGGGCAAATTTTTGATCTTTTCCAAAAATGTAGCCTTGCCAGTAATTTCGTTAATTTTGAGGATATTTTTACTGAGACATGATCAGCGTCATGCTGATACTAATACTTTCTCAGTGTAAGAAATAGCGTTGCGGCTCTTCGTGCCGCAACGCTATTTCTTATTTTTATATGTCTATTTCTTCGTTGGAAAGGGAGTATCTAAACGATCAATCTTGTCATGATCATGAATAATTATGAATAATTTGAGTGAAATCTCTGACTGAATCATTATTTTCTCCTTTAAGCCTTTGGTAGTCATAGATATGGGGAACCTTTGACTAGATCTCTTGAAACAATGAAATTAAGGTGAAAAAACATTCGTAGAGTGATTTATCCCAATGCTATTGAGTCAATATCCTACAGTAATTATTTGCCATCAAACAGAGATTGAATAAATTCAATAATTACTTCCCAAGCATGGCGATCTTGGAAAAAATTTATACCCAAGAAACTTTTGATAATATACAACACGATCAAAACAGCGATAATTCTTACCAAAATTAAACCAACTAAACCAAAGGTTTTGGGCTTATTCTGCGGTCTACTTAACGAATATCCCTGTACACCTTTAATTCCTAAATCATTAGCAAACTTCAGCGATAAATTATCATCAATTCCCTTCAGCACCGTTTGCTTTTGAAAAACCTTACTTGTATATGAAATTGCCATAGCAAGCTGCTTTTGTGCCAAAGTTAAAGGTTTTAGTGCAAAGCTGCGATCGAGTTTAATGATATTGACTGGTAACTCTTGCAATTGTGATAGTGGAAAAAATTTACCTGTAAAATTATCAATTACCACCGAACACCCCATCATTCGCAATTCTGTCATAAATGGCAATACCAATGCTTGATTTTGAGACAGCATTGACTCTTCGATCTCAAAGCTAATTCTTGGAGGCTTGACTTGATATTCCATTAGCCATTTATGTAGCTGAGTCAAAAAATCATGATCCTCGAAAATCTCATTGGATAGATTAATAGAAACAGTTACACTGGCTTGTTTAGAAAGTATAGCAATCGATTTCTCCACCACAATTCTATCTAATTGCTTGAGTAACTGTGTATTTTGCAGAGCCATTAACAATTCCTGCGGCTGACGCAAATCTCCCTTCTCATCACGCCAGCGAAACAGTACCTCATTATGTAAAACTTTGCCCGTTGATAACTCATAAACTGGTTGAAACCACAACTCAAACTTTTCCGCTTCGAGTCGAATCTCTGGAAATTCTTCTTCTATCTGAAGTTCAATATGAGCAGTCGTCAGAGGATTAAATTCAGTTTCCATATACAAGCAGTTTAACGTTTACCTGAGCTACAAGACTTCATACAAAATAAGAGCAGCGCGTAGCGCTGCTCTTATTTTAAGGAACATAATCAAATCAAACTAAACAGAAACTGTTTGCCACTCTAGTTTGTCTAATGTGTGTGAACGCTCTAGCGCCCGCTCGAAACTATCCAGCTTTGGCTCGATCAAGAAAGGTTCACCAACATAACCCTGAATTGCCTCTTGAGTTTTTAATCCGTTACCTGTGATGTAGACAACGGTAGTTTCTTCAGGATCAATTTTGCCAGCTTCAACCAACTTCTTGAGAACTGCAATTGTCGTTCCGCCAGCAGTCTCTGTAAAAATGCCTTCAGTTTCAGCAAGTAACTTCATAGCTTGGATGATTTCATCATCATTGACTGATTCGATATTGCCGTTAGTCTTGTGAGCAATGTCGATCGCATAGACACCATCGGCAGGATTACCGATCGCAATACTCTTGGCAATGGTCTTAGGCTTAACAGGTGTAATAAAATCACGACCTTCTTTGAATGCCGAAGCGATGGGTGAGCAACCTTCTGCCTGTGCACCACTAAAACGAACGGGTTTATCTTCGACTAAGCCCACCTTCACAAATTCATTAAAGCCTTTGTAGATTTTGGTGAACAATGAACCAGAAGCTAAAGGTGCAACGATGTGATCAGGCAGCTTCCAGCCTAGTTGCTCGATCACTTCATAGCCAAGGGTCTTAGAACCTTCAGAATAGTAAGGACGCAAGTTAATATTCACAAAGCCCCAACCGTGAGTATTGGCGACTTCAGAGCAGAGACGGTTTACTTGGTCATAGTTACCATGGACAGCAAATACTTTGGGGTTGTAAATAGTTGTGCCGAGGACTTTACCTGCTTCGAGATCGGAGGGGATAAAGACACAACACTCTAAACCTGCATGGGCAGCGATCGCGGCAGTGGAGTTTGCCAAGTTACCAGTGCTAGCACAGGCGACGGTGGTAAAGCCAAGCTCGCGGGCGCGGCTGAGAGCGACGGATACTACCCGATCCTTAAAGCTCAAAGTAGGCATGTTGACCGCATCATTTTTAATGTAGAGATTTTTGATGCCGAGACGTTTGGCAAGGCGATTTGCCTTGATCAGGGGGGTCATGCCAGTGGATACGTCAATGTAGTTGTCAGTCTTGACGGGCAAGAAGTCACGATAGCGCCAAATTGAGAGAGGGCCAGCTTGGATCGTTTCACGGCTGACTTTCGCTGCGATCGCATCGTAGTTGTAGGCAACTTCAAGGGGACCAAAGCACAGTTCGCAAACATGCATCGCCTTGGCTTCATACTCTGCACCGCACTCTTTGCACTTGAGATTACTGAAGGTGTCAACACGCTCGCTGGTGTAAGGAGAAACAATCGTTGCAGTCATGGTCTTGGGTGCCTCTTGGTTGCCTTGTCGGTTATCGAAGGTTTTTTGTTTGCATTTTTCTTAAGTTGTCGCCAAGACTAGCATGGTCTTTTAAAGGTCGTCAAATATACCAGACTAAAAAAGTCGGATATATACTCAAGTGTTGAAATTATTGGCTAGCAATCATTTATAGCTGTAGTCAATCTTGTTAAGACCTGAAACTTAAAAGAAGAGGGCGGTACTTCTTGCTACCACTCATCTTCTGTACATGACGATGAAAATATAAATTTGACGATTTACCCTATGAAAATGTGACTGCGTATGGGTATAGTCTGATTAGCCCAGCCACTGAATTGATCGCCTGATCGCCAAAATCACCAGTCTTTACTTAACCCATGGAGGCAAATAACTTGAAATTTGAAACTAGCGCTCAAGAAGCCTGCTATGAAAAAGTAGTAACGTGGATACAAGAGATATTTGGTAAATATCCCTGCGCTCGTCAAGATACTCCGGGATTGGGGATATTTGTCGGATCGGCATTGATAGAGGTATTGATTTTTCCTTGGGAGGATGACGATGCAATTATTAACACAAGATCGTATGTGGTGGCAGGAGCAGAATTAAAGCCAGATCTGATGCGCTATCTCCTCGAAGAAAATGCCAAGATGATCTTTGGAGCCTTTGGGATCTCCCCAGATAGCGAAATTCTTTTTGAACATTCAATTGTCGGTTCAACCTGTGACATGAAAGAACTCGAATCTTCCGTCAAGGCAGTTATGGAAATTGCTGACGAATATGACGACAAGATTGTCAGTCGATGGGGTGGAAAAAGAGCTTTAGACCGAATCCATGCAGGTACTTTATCCAATAAGGGATGGTCATTGCCCACATTATAATCAACATGTAAAACATCCAGTTCTCTAAATTGTGGATATCTAAGTGACAGCTTTAATTCCTGATAACTTATACCAATTCACAAAAGTGTAGTCCACACTTTTGTGAATTAAAAACCAAACCCAGTATGGGTTTTTAAATAAAGAAATGGCGTAGCCATTTCTTTATTTGGTATTAAAGCGCTATATTCTAAAACAATTGCCACCTAGCCAAATTCTATGCCTCAAACGATCGCTGATATTAATGCCAAAATCAAAGCTGGTAAGGCTAAAGTCCTCACTGCCACCGAACTCAAAGCTCTTGTTGCTGATGTTGGTGTTACCCAAGCCGCTAAGCAAGTAGATGTGATCGTTACGGGGACATTCGAGCCAATGGAGTCGTCAGGGGCAATTATTAACCTAGGACATACCGATCCTCCGATCAAAATTCGGACTTGCTGGATTGATGGTGTGCCTGCCTATGCAGGATTTGGGGCCGTAGATATTTATTTGGGGGCAACCCAAGAAGCTGATCCCAGTGATGAAGCTCCTCAATATCGCGGCGGCGGTCATGTCATTGCCGATTTGATCGCGGGTAAGACAGTTCCTTTTAAAGCCATTGGTCACCCCAATGACTGCTACCCTCGCGCTAATTTTGAAACGACGATTACCAAAGAATCTATCAACCAATTCTATCTATTTAATCCCCGCAATCTCTACCAAAACTTTATCGTCGGTGTTAATGGTGGCGAAGAGACTCTCTATACTTATCTTGGTCCATTACAACCACGCTTAGGCAATGCTGTTTATTCTAACCCTGGGGCAATTTCGCCATTATGGAATGATCCTGACTTGCAATTGATTGGGATTGGCACCAGAATTTTTATGGGCGGTGGTATTGGTTACGTGGCTTGGGAGGGAACTCAACATTTCCCATTACAAAAACGACTCGAAAATCGTACTCCTATTGGGCCTGCGGCGACTCTTGCATTAATCGGCGACGCGAAGCAAATGACTCCTGAGTGGGTGAGAGGTTGCTATTTCCGTAACTATGGTGCGTCGTTAATGATGGGTGTGGCAGTGCCATTACCTGTCATCAATGAAGAAGTAGTTGCGAGAGCTGCGGTTTTAGATGAAGAGCTAGTTGCCCCAGTAATTGACTTCTCCATTCCCCGACGGGTACGCCCCATTTTCGGTTCAGTTTCCTATGCCCAACTCAAGTCTGGCAAAATTGCGATCGCAGGTCAAACTGTCCGCACTGCGCCTTTAGCCAGCTTGCATTTATCTGAGGAAGCAGCGAAAACCTTGAAGGATTGGATCTTAAAGGCGCAATTTACCTTAACTGAGCCAGTAGCGATGTTGCCAGATGATCGCACATTTTTACCGCAGGATGTGCGCGGATTCTAGATAATTTCCATCGAAAAATCTGCTTTGTAGATTTTTCGATGGCTTATGCGGCAGAAATTTTTTCTACTTCAGGTACAGGAATTACTTCAGCTTCCCAACGGCTGAGAATAATTGCATTAACACTATTTCCAATAATATTCACGACAGTCTTAAAGCCATCGGTCAGACGATCGATGCCTGCAACTAAGGCGATCGCTTCGAGTGGTAAGCCTGCTGCTGATAGCACTGTTGCCATGGTGATTAGCGCAGAACCCGGCACTCCTGGTGTACTGAAAGAAACTAGCAAACTACTAACTGCGATCGCAGTTAGTAGTGAAGGCGTGAGCGGTACTTGGTAAATTTGAGTAACAAATAAAGCATTAAATCCCTGTAAAATTGCCGCGCCATCACGTTTAAGCGCCGTCCCAAGGGGAATCGCAAAACTGGCAATTTCTTCGCGCAAACCATAATTTTCTTGAATATTTTGCAACACCACAGGTAAAGCAGCATTGGAACTAGCTGTGCCAAAGGCTAGGGCGATTGCTTCGGAAAGACTGCGTAAAAATCTAAGTGGATCAGCTTTGAGAAAGAACAGTGCTAGCAGGTCTAAGCAAATCATGATCGAAGAAGCTATAAACAATCCTAAAACGTAGAGAAACAGCTTGGCGATTAGTTCTAAACCCTGTGTGGCAATTACCGAACTCATCAACGCAAAAACACCTAAAGGAGCGACATACAAAATAATTGATAGCGTTTTTTCGCTGATATGATAGATGCTCTCAATCAGATCTATAAAGGGTCTTGCCTTCTCCTTAGCTAGTTGTACACCAATTCCCAATAACACTGCCGAAAAGATAATTTGCAATAAATTACCTGTACTGAGCGCCTCTAATGGATTGACAGGAATCAAGCTCACTAGCCAAGATGTTAAGGAAGGAGTTTCTGTAATACTAATACTTTCTGCATTGGAGAAACCTGTAACACCGCTCCCTGGTTGCAGAATATAGGCTGTTCCCATACCCACACATAGCGCAATTGAACTAGTAACCACATAACTAGTCATTAGCTTGGCGGTATATCTGCCCACCTGCCCCGCCCCTTGCAGTCTGGTTAGTCCCATAATTAATGAAGAAAAGACAATCGGCACTACGACAAACTGGATTAACCTTAAAAAAGACTCTCCAATTGGAGCTAAAAAATTTTGATCAATTAAGGCAATGCTTGAGGGGAAAGAGGTATTGAGAATAGTTCCAAAAATAACGCCAACACCCAGCGAAAGAAGGATAAATGTCGATAAATTCATATGATGACTGGCTAGTTTGCGATCGCAATATTAAAGATTTGCTGTCCAATGGTGGCTAATGATTGACTTAAGTTAACCCAAGCAACCCCAAAAGAAAGTCCAGTATGAACTAGCTTGTGCCGTCTACCAAGTGGACGGCACAAGCTTTGTGGTTTTGGTCTTAAGGTTTATCAAGGCTATTACGATATAATCAAGTTTGCTGGGTTGTCCCTCTTGATGTTTAAACAGATAAAAATGCTATGGCGGATCGTTACGTTCGCGTAAAAACTTCCCAAGGACAAGTTCATTATGGACTGTTGGAGTTAAATCAATCTGTACAGGTACTAAATGCAGCACCTTGGCTAGGAGGAGAACCGAACGGGGAATTACTCGCTCCAGACACCTATCAATTGCTAGCTCCCTGCGAGCCAAGTAAGATTGTCGCTGTAGGTAAAAACTATTCAGCTCACGCCGCCGAAATGGGCGGCGAAGTCCCCAAAGAGCCAATTATATTTCTCAAGCCCACTACCACCATCATTGCTCCTGACGACGAAATCGCGATACCACCGCAATCAAAGCGGGTGGAATATGAGGGGGAATTAGCATTGGTGATTGGCTCCCGTTGTTTTAATCTCACGCCAAAACAAGCAATTGCCGCCATCTGGGGCTATACGATCGCCAATGATGTGACGGCTAGAGACTTACAAAGAAGTGATAGTCAATGGACTAGAGGCAAAGGCTTCGATACATTCTGTCCCTTAGGTCCATGGATTGTCCAAGAAATTAGTCCCACGGCAATGATCCAAACCTTTGTCAATGAATTTAAAAAACCTTTTCAATCGGCCGCCATCGAAGAGATGGTATTTGCCCCAGATTACCTCGTTTCCTACATCAGTCAGATTATGACCCTATTACCCGGAGACATTATTCTTACAGGTACACCTGAAGGGGTGGGACCAATGCAGGAAGGCGATCGCATTTACATCGAAATTGAGGGGATCGGTAAGTTGCAAAATACGGTAGTTTTGCGATCGCCTTTACCAGTGGACGACGACGATATCGAAGAGCTTGAAGTTGATACTTAGTTGCAGAAAATAGTCGAAAACTGATTAATTTATCGGGAACATCTTGTTTATAAACTCAGTCATAGAAACATAAATATCTAGATGACAAAAATAGACTCAATACAATAGGCATAACTACGTAAGAGTCTCCGAAGGTAAATAGAAAAGTAAATAACAAGTAAACAAACATATCTGGGGGGAGACTGTTGATTTGCTTACCGATCCTCACACAACCACTAATCCTATGAATAACCACAATTTTGCCACCCGTTTGCTCAAATCGCTAAGTTGTCTGTCGGTAATCACCCTGAGTTTACCGTTAGCAGCAATGCCGCTCTTTGCTCAAATTATTCCTGTTGAGACAACACCCAGTAGCACACCAGCCCCTAGCGCCACACCATCGACTATTCCTGATACAAATCCCAACGATAAAGCCGCAAACCCTACTGACAACAAAACTGCGCGTTTTAGCTGTCAAGTCCGAGACGGCAGACCTATCGTCGTCTATCAGCCCAAGAGTCAACCTCAAAAATATTTTCCATGGGCTGCTCCTAGCCTGATGGGAGATGGTTGGTCGCCTGAGCGTCGTTGTAATGAAATTAGCCGCCGATTAGAGTTATATCGTCCTGACGGTCTGCTAGAAATGAGAACCAGCACCGAAAATGGCTATAACGTGATTTGTGCCACCACCGACAAAAATCCATCCTGTCGCATTGTCCTCACAGTTCCCAATGGACAAGACCCGATCGCAACTCGTGATCAAGTATTTGGTAATCTTGCCACTGCCGATAGTGGTCAACAAACTACCGCAGTTAATACCTATCGCGGTCGCGATCGCAGTTTGAATGACATTACCAATGATCTTGGTTTAGGCATTGATCTATCTAGCATTAATGGCGTACTTGGCTCAGTATTATCGCCCAATCGCCCTGTGTCAAATGTGCGTAGCGGTAACTTGTACCTCAAGCCATTCCTCGATCCTAGCGATGGTGGTACAGGTGCAAATTTAGCTAATACTGGTTTCTCTAACGGTAGAAGACTCAATCCTGATAACTTTCGCTAACACAATATAAAAAAGAGGGTAGCGCTTAGCGCTACCCTCTTTTTTTCTGAAAATATTATGCTTCGTTCAAAGCAGCAATACCAGGAAGGACTTTACCTTCGAGCAATTCCAAGCTTGCGCCACCACCAGTAGAGATGTGGCTCATCTTGTCAGCAACACCAACCTTCTCAACCGCAGCAACGGAGTCGCCGCCACCGATGATCGTGATTGTGCCTTTGCCAGTGAGATCAGCCAAAGTATGGGCGATCGCTTCAGTGCCAACTGCAAACTTATCAAACTCAAATACACCCATAGGGCCGTTCCAAATTGCGGACTTACAATCTGCAAGCGCATCTTGGAATACTTTCACGGAGTCAGGTCCAATATCTAGCCCCATCCAGCCATCAGGAATATTGTTGATACTAACGGTTTGAGCATTAGCATCGGGCTTGAAATTGTCAGCAACGACAACATCTGTAGGAAGCAGGAACTTGACACCACGTTCCGCGGCTTTCTTTTCGAGGGCACGAGCCAAGTCTAGTTTGTCTTCTTCCACCAAAGAGTTGCCAACACTCAAGCCACGAGCTTTGTAGAATGTGAAGATCATGCCGCCACCGAGCAGTAGCACATCAACCTTATCGAGTAAAGTTTCGATTACACCAATTTTGCTCGAAACCTTAGAACCGCCAACAATCGCTGCCAGAGGACGCTTAGGATTGTCGATCGCACCACTGAGGTATTGCAATTCTTTATCGAGCAAGAACCCAGCAACGGAGGTGCTGATGTACTTAGTTACGCCTTCTGTCGAAGCATGGGCGCGGTGGGCTGTGCCAAATGCATCGTTAACATAGATATCAGCTAAAGAGGCAAGTTTTTTCGCAAATTCAGGATCATTCTTTTCTTCTTCAGGATAGAAGCGCACGTTTTCTAGCAGTGCAACATCGCCATTGCCAAGGGCATTAACTTGAGCGGCAACGGCATCGCCAATGCAATCATCGGTTTTCACTACAGGCTTGCCAAGCAATTCGGATAAACGTACTGCCACAGAATTAAGGCGCAGGCTCTCGGTAACGCCTTTGGGTCTGCCAAAGTGACTAGTGAGAATTACACGAGCGCCCGCTTCGGTCAAGTATTTAATGGTTGGCAAAGCAGCACGAATCCGTGTATCGTCAGTGATCTTGCCGTTTTCGTCTTGAGGAACGTTAAAGTCAACTCTTACTAAAACTTTTTTGCCTGCCAATTCCGCAGCAGTCAAACTTGCAATATTTTTCTTTGCCATAAATATTTATCTCCGAAGTATATAAAGTTGCTTTTTTACAATATCTTAATAAGTTTACCGAACTGGGTACAGTTTCAAAGCAAATTAAAAGCAAAAATCGTAAACAAGAGTTTTGCTGATTGAGAGGGAGTTTTAGGCTGTATTGGGAGGCTGGAGTGCGATACAATTGCTGATGGTCTCAAAAAACGTTTGTAAATTTAGGATTGTCAGCTCTGAATAACTTCACTTTTAAATTAGAGTGCCAATGCCGTCACACTGATGCCAGAGTTGGGCAATTTCATACACCCCATGGAGTTGTGCATACGCCTCGATTTATGCCCGTCGGCACATTAGCAAATGTCAAAACTGTCACACCGCAACAACTGCAAGACTGTAAAGCAGAGATGGTTTTGGCAAATACCTATCACCTTCATCTTCAACCTGGTGAGGATATTGTTGCCCAGGCAGGGGGGTTACATAAATTTATGAATTGGGATGGCCCAATTTTGACTGATTCAGGCGGATTTCAAGTATTTAGCCTCAGTGAAATTCGTTCAATTAATGAGGAAGGCGTACAGTTTCGCTCTCCCCGTGATGGCGACATGATCAACCTCACTCCTGAAAAGTCCATTCAAATTCAGAATCAATTGGGCGCAGATGTGATCATGGCTTTTGATGAATGCGCTCCCTATCCCGCTACCTACGATGCCATTAAGCTTGCAGGAGAACGCACCACCCGATGGCTGGAACGTTGCATCAAAGCTCACGATCGCCAAAATGATCAGGCTTTATTTGGCATCGTCCAAGGTGGCGTATATCTAGATTTGCGCCAAAAATCGGCAAGGGAGTTGATCCAGTTTGATTTACCAGGCTATGCAATTGGTGGGGTCAGTGTCGGCGAGCCGCCAGAACTGATCGAGAAAATTGTCAAAGCGATTACACCACTGTTGCCAGTCAATAAACCGCGTTATCTGATGGGAGTTGGCACATATAAGGAGATGGCGCAAGCGGTAGCCGCAGGGATGGACTTATTTGATTGTGTGATTCCGACTAGATTGGCAAGACATAATGTTGCCCTAGTCCGTGGTGAGCGTTGGAATCTCAAGAATCAAAAATTTAAGCGAGATTTTACGCCAATTGATCAGGAATGTCCTTGCTATGCCTGTCAAAACTTTTCCCGTGCTTATATTAGTCATTTAGTGCGATCGCAAGAAATTCTTGGCTTTACTCTATTGTCAATTCACAATATTACGGAACTAATTCGCTTTACCGAGCAAATGCGTCAAGCCATCATTGATGGGCAGTTTGTCGAAAAATTTGGTCATTATCTTAGTGATACTTAGCCACAAACTGAAAATATCTTGAGGATTACCGATAATGCGTTTATTTCTGTATGTCTTTCTTTGGATATTGACGCTTGCGATCGCAATTTTTGCATCCCAAAATATTACTACCGTTAGTTTGCGACTATTCGGTTTTGAATCAATCAAACTACCTCTAGGTTTATTGTTAATTTTCAGTGCAGGATTAGGCGCAACCATCGCCAGTCTGAGCCAAACCTCAATTGATCTACAAACTCTAACAATACCGAAACTTTCTGTTTTTTCTGACAAAAAGAATTTATTTGTCAAAAAAACAGAAGCTAAAACATCAACATTCAAAAAAAATATTTCTGTGAATCGTAATCGCTATAAAGATGACTTTGATAGTGATTGGGATGATGATTGGGACTAGATTGTATTTACTAATACATTTACTTATTAGTGATTTTGTTAGTTTCTGTAATATTGTTTTTTAGCATTATGACTAAATATTAATATTCGTCTTCCATTGCGATATTAGTATTATTTTATTTGCTAAATTTTAATTGTTTTTCTATGGTGTGAAAGGATGAAAAAAATTAGTAAGCTCTCAGTCCTTTTGGGGCTGGGTCTAGTTGCTACAGCAACAGGCGTAAACGCAGAGACTGAAAAAGCTCATATTCAAACTCAGTCTGCACAATCTTCTGTGGAGATGGTGCAACCATCTTTATCTGAATCAGAAGTAAAACTGAAAGATTCTAAAACTATTAGTCAAATTAATGCAGAACTAAAGAGTTCTGCGAAATTGGCTCAAAATGTCACATCCGTCTCTCAATTGAGTGACGTTCGCCCTACCGATTGGGCATTTACAGCCTTGCAATCCCTTGTAGAGCGCTATGGTTGTATTGCTGGATATCCTGACAGTACATTTCGCGGCAATCAAGCCACTAGCCGTTATGAGTTTGCTGCTGGTCTAAATGCTTGTTTAGACAAAATTAACGAGATCATCTCCGCAGGTCTAGCCGATAAGGTCAGCCAAGAGGATCTCGCCACCTTGCAAAAGCTACAAGAAGAGTTTGCTGCTGAACTAGCAACCCTTCGTGGTCGTGTTGATGCCCTCGATGCTAAGGTTGCCAAGCTCGAAGCCCAACAATTCTCCACCACCACCAAACTCAGCGGCTTGGCATTTTTCAATGTAACAGCTGGTTCGGGTGCAAATGTAAAGAAAGATCCTACAGGAACTCCCGTTGGAAATGCACCAAACACAACTATGAGTGGTTTGGTTTGGCTGACCCTGAATACCTCATTTACAGGTAAGGATAGTTTAGTAACTCAACTCGCTGTTGGTAATGGTAATTCAGCGTACTCCAATGCCTACGGATCAGCTGGTTTCTTCAATACGACAGCTACTACATTTACTAATCAATCAGCAGGTCCAGCTGGGACAAACAACGTATTTGTTCTACGAGAGTTATCTTACCAATTCCCTGTATTTGAAAAAGCTAGTTTAGTTGTCGGTCCTCGCCTCAACTTCTATAAGTATTTTGATGGAAACAGATTCATTTATCCTTGGAATACAACTTTTGCTTCTATCAACAACTCGTTGTTGACCGATGCAAAGCGCGGAGCTGGCGCAATATTCATGACTCCTCTAGGCGAGATGTTCGACTTCAAAGTTGGCTACTTGGCAGAAAGTAACGAATTTTTCGCTGCGGCTGATTCTTCAGCAGCAAATCCAAATCGAGGCTTGTTTGGTGGAACCAATAATTTAACAGCAGAAATTGGTTTCAAACCAAGTGATGCCTTTAAGCTCCGACTCATTTACAGTCGTGGAAATATTGCTGGAAATGGTGGAACCACCATTGGAGGTACTCCATCGTTTCAAGGTATAGCGACTGTTGCGACTGGTATAAATAATGCACAGTCAGATGTTTTCGCTGCTAACTTTGATTGGTTGGTTACTAAAGGCTTTGGTCTGTTTGGTAGATATGGATATGGAACTACTAACATCAACCTGACTGCTGGTGGCTCCACCAGTGTCAATCAGTACACTTTCCAAGTTGGTGCTGCTTTCCCTGACTTGTTCAAAGAAGGCGCTCTTGGCATGATCTCCTTTGCTGTTCCCTACAAGTTTGGAGACAGTAGTAACGTAGTTACTTCTGGTAGAGGTAATGATGGTACTCAACTCGATCTTGAAGCATCTTACGTGTATCCTGTCACTAAGAATATTTCCCTAGTGCCTTCTGCTTACTTCATCTTTAGTCCAAATAATTTCTCCGATAACCCAACTGTGTTTATTGGTAACTTGCAAGCAGTATTTAGCTTCTAATTACGAAATCTAAAGTTTTGCTCAATAAAAGGGTGTGCCAAGCACGCCCTTTTGTGTTTCAAAGACATTGCTCTCTATCCGAGAATTAAAAGTAGCATAGCTATTTTTAATTCTAAAATTCTTTGCTGAGATTGTTTATTAATTCCCAAAAGTGTTGTCACGTTTTCGTGAATTGCTATTAGTAGTTCAGGTTAGTATTAATACATTTATGATCTGTGATATTTGCTAAATTCTAGAAATACTGTAAATAATCCGTCTTGGTTTTATTTAACTCGCGGTACATTCAATCTTTCTAAGGTGTGAAGGCATGAGTCCAATTTATATCCCCCGTCGTAAGTTTATTAGAGGTGCGATCGCAACAGCAGCTTTCGGTGCAACTTCCCAACTTTGGGTGGGTTGTACAGAGCAAACACCAACACCAAACACAACAGGTACAACAGGTGCAACGGGTACAACAACAGATTCAGCATTAAATATTGGGTTTATCTATGTTGGACCAAAGGATGATTTTGGCTATAGTCAAGCTCATTTTGAAGGTTCTGAAATAATTGCTAAACTGCCGAATGTCAAAACAGTTAACGAAGCAAGTGTTGCGGAAACTGCGACAGTTCAGGAAACCATGCTCAGCATGATTAATCAGAATGGCGTATCAGTTCTTTTTCCAACATCATTTGGATATTTTGATCCCCATATTCTCAAGATTGCCGCCGAAAATCCTAAAGTGCAGTTCTTCCATTGTGGTGGCATGTATGAGGAAGGTAAGCATCCTAAGAATGTGGGAAGCTACTACGGATACATTGATGAAGCGCAATATGTCGCAGGTGTAGTAGCTGGTTTGACAACTAAGTCTGGCAAATTAGGATTTGTAGCGGCGAAACCGATTCCACAGGTACTTCGGAATATCAATAGCTATACCCTGGGTGCTCGCAGTGTCAACCCCAAGGCAACTGTACAAGTCATCTTCACGGGTGATTGGTCTATCCCTGTTAAGGAAGCGGAAGCCTCGAATAGCATGATTGACCAAGGTGTAGATGTGTTGACTTGTCACGTTGACAGCCCGAAAGTGGTCATGGAAACTGCTGAAAAACGGAAGATATTCTGCACTGGCTATCATACCAATCAATCCAAACTTGCACCTAATGGCTATCTCACAGGTGCGGAATGGAATTGGGGAAATATCTATACCAAGTATGTTGAGGATTTTAAAGCTGGTAAGTCCGTTGTTGATGGTGGTATTCCTCATTTAGTGCGCGGTGGACTGAAGGAGGGTTTCTGTAAGATTTCTGAATTTGGTAGTGCTGTTAGTGCTGAAGCCAAGAAGGAAGCTGAGAAGGTGATTGCGAAGTTTATGGATGGTTCCATGATCATCTATGCGGGCGAAATCAAGGATAACACTGGTAAGGTTGTCATTGAGAAGGATAAACAATTCAAACAGAAAGATATTGATCTAGAAAAGATGAATTGGTTGGTTGAAGGAGTAATTGGTAGCATTGGCTAGCAATTGATTCTAGGAGTCTTGCGGTAAATAAAAGATCGCAAGACTCTCTCATTTTGATGCATATCTATGGGTATATAACTATGGGTTTTCGCGATCATTGGCGTTCTCGATCTGAAAACATTGTGATTCCGATCGCAGCATTGATTGTCTCATTATTTGTATTTGGAATTTTCTGCGCTATACAAGGAAAAAATCCGATCGCAATTTACGGGACGATTTATCAATCTGCTTTCGGCAATAGCTTTTCTTGGCAAGGAACCTTAATTCGGTCAGCACCATTGATGTTGACATCCCTATGTACGGCCTTGCCTGCCATGTTAGGACTGACTATTATTGGCAATGAAGGCGCATTAATCGTGGGTGGTCTAGGTGCTATCGCAGTTGGGTTGTCGATATCGGCACTACCACCGATGCTGGTACAGATTGGGATGGCAATGGGCGGTCTGCTAGCGGGCGGACTATGGATTACTTTTGTGGGCGCAATTAGATATTATCGTGGCGTAAATGAAACGATTAGTAGCTTGTTGATGAACTATATTGCGATCGCATTGCTGAACACCCTTGTCGAGGGGCCCATGCGCGATCCCGCAAGTTTAAATAAGCCTTCTAGTTTTCCCCTTGAAGCAATCAACATGCTTCAGAATATTCCCAATACTCGCGTCCATTACGGTTTGATTTATGGGTTAGTTGCCTGTGCAATCGGCTACTTTTTGATGAAGCGTACTACTTTTGGATTTGCCGTTCGTACTGTTGGTGGCAATATCCGCGCTGCCAAAATAGCTGGCTTACCCGTGGGCAAACTTACCTTAATCATCAGCTTCTTGGGTGGCTCCTGTGCAGGTTTAGCGGGCATGGTAGAAATTGCCGCAGTGCATGGGAGTGCGAATTCTTCTCTTAATTCCGATTATGGCTATAGCGGTATTTTAGTTGCCTTTATTGCCAGACAAAACCCATTGGTTGCTGTACTGGTCGCTGTACTCATGGGTGGCATTCTTGCCAGTGGTAGCGCCCTTCAGCGTTCGTTTGGTTTACCAGATGCCACAGTTTTACTTTTCCAAGGAATTGTCTTCTTAGCAATTCTCTTTAGTGAGTCACTGTATGGTCGCCTAGACTTTTTTAAGGATCGTGAACCTGAAGTCGAAATTCAAAATTCGGTAAGTAGTTCAGTATAAGTAAACTTAAAAATAACTCAAAACTATGACAGATACTTCACTAGGCTGGATGAGTGTGCCTCTTGCAATTCTGGCAGGGACATTTCGAGGGAGCGCGCCATTTCTATTTGTTAGTTTGGGTGAATGTCTCACCGAAAAAGCAGGCAAGATTAATCTGGGACTGGAAGGAACTTTGCTAACAGGCGCGATGACTGCCTATGCCGTCTCATATTTGACTAAATCACCTTGGCTGGGCGTTATTGCCGCAGGGATGGCAGGTGTTGGCTTAGGTCTAATCCATGCATGGTTGTCACAACGCCCAAGGGTAAGTGATGTTGCTGTAGGGATTGCCATGATTATCTTTGGTAGTGGCATTGCGTTCTTTTTTGGCAAGTCATTTATTCAGCCCAAAGCAATTCCCTTACCTGTATTTGAATTAGGCAATTGGAGTAGCTATCCACAGGTGCAAGATGCACTCAAGATTAGTCCTTTGTTATTAATTGGTATTGCGATCGCACCGTTAATGCAGTGGTTTTTTAGTTCTACCCGTTTGGGGCTATATGTGCGTGCCGTAGGCGATAGCCCCAGTGCCGCGAGAGCGATGGGAATTTCTGTAGTTGGTGTCAGAACTGGAGCCATTGTGGCAGGCAGTTTTTTAGCAGGAATTGGCGGTGCAAGTTTATCTCTTTATTATCCTGGGCTTTGGTCAGAAAGAATCTCTAGTGGTCAAGGTTTGATGGCGGTTGCCCTTGTAATTTTTGCACGATGGCAGCCAGTCCATTGCCTATGGGCATCATTATTGTTTGGAGGCGCACAGGCAATTGGTCCTGCATTACAAGCTGTGGGAGTCACTTCCTACTATTACCTATTTAATGCCGCTCCATACATCATGACCTTGATCATCACGATCGCAACTTGTTCACCACGTAGGACATTAACTGGCTCGCCAGGAGCTTTAGGGACGAATGAATAACTTAAACTTTAAAAGCCTTGCAAAGCAAGGCTTTTAAAGTTTAAGCAGGTTGCCGCTATATTACAATGGCTTTCTGTGCTGATATCTAGATGCTTTGTGGACTATGGGAAATCAACGACCGATCGCAGTGGATTTATTTGCAGGGGCGGGCGGGATGACGCTGGGGTTTGAGCAAGCTGGATTTGATGTACTTGCTGCCGTGGAGATCGATCCGATTCACTGTGCCACCCATGAATATAACTTCCCGATGTGGAAGGTGATTTGTCGCAGCATTATCGATATTTCAGGGGATGACATTCGCCACAAGTCGCAAATAGGCGATCGCAAAATTGATGTTGTCTTTGGGGGACCACCCTGTCAAGGTTTTTCATTAATCGGTAAACGCGCCATTGATGATCCGCGCAATGAGTTAATCGTGCATTTCATGCGTTTGGTGCTTGAGCTGCATCCCAAATATTTTGTAATGGAGAACGTGAAGGGTCTAACCATCGGTGATCACCAACAGGTTATCAATGATGTTATTGCCAATTTTGAAGACAACGGTTATCAAATTCTGAGACCCTATCAAGTTCTCAATGCTTCCTATTTTGGCATTCCCCAAAATCGTGAGCGACTTTTTCTGATTGGTTGTCAACAAGAACTAATACTTCCTAAATATCCATCGGCTAAGACAAAACCAGCTAAAGTCAAGAATGTGCCGAAGGAATTTGTCCATTTACCCGATAGTCCGACTGTTCATGAAGCGATCGCAGATTTACCTGATCTTGATCAATATCCTGAATTAATCAAGCATGATGCTTGCATTGTGGAGTTTGCGGAACCAAAGAGTGATTACAGTGCCTATTTAAGAGGTTTACGCACCGATTTTCATGACTTCTCCTATCCTCGTGACTCCGATCGCAATTTACTAACTTCTAGTATGGCTACTGCCCATAGCCCTGCTTCCATTGAGAGATTTCGCGCAACGGCCCATGGCAAACTTGACAAGGTGAGCCACTTTTTAAAACTCGATCCCCATGGTATATCCAATACTTTAAGGGCAGGGACACCTAGCACCCGTGGAGGGTTTACGGCTCCGCGTCCAATCCATCCCTATGCGCCACGTTGCATCACCGTCCGCGAAGCTGCGCGATTACATTCCTATCCCGACTGGTTTCGATTCCATAGCACCAAGTGGCATGGATTTCGGCAAATAGGTAATTCTGTCCCTCCGTTATTAGCGAGATCGGTTGCTGTGCAAATTATGCAGGTTTTAGGAAATCAAATCTCCAAGCCTGAGCAGTCAATTTCGCTCATTGATGACGGTGGACTTCACCTAAAAATGTTGAGGGCAGCCAAGCGATATGGAGTTAGTTCTCATTTAAAGCTTTAGCTGATAACGCTCGCAATACGGGTGTTATCAGCTTTTAGGTTTTATGCCTTCAGCCAGCGAGTAGTTCCATCTTTTTGATCTACTAAAGTAATTCCTTTGTCTTTGAGATAATTACGAATGCGATCGCCCTCTTGATAGTTCTTTGCCTTCTTTGCCTCAATTCGTTGCTGAATTAATGCCTCAATTTCTACTTCACTAATGCTTTCTGATGAAGTTTTGCGATCGCAAATATCAGCAACAAAGCCCAAAACCTCAGTCATATAGCTCAGGGCTTTCCACTCCCGCAAAAGTACCTCTGAACTTGCCGCAGCTTTACCAGCATGGGAAATCGAGTTGCGCTCGGCGCGTAACTTTTTGGCGAGTTCAAACACATGGGATATCGCCACCGAAGTATTAAAGTCATCATCCATCGCCTCCTCAAAACCTGCGATCGCATCTGCCACAGAATTGCGATCGGCAACCTCTAGATTTTGCCAACCCAATTTTGTGCCAAAATCCGCTGCAAATAACATACCATCGCGAATCGTCTCCCATCCTTTAGTCGCTGCATTAATCGCATCTTCAGTAAAGTCAATCGGCTGGCGATATTGGGCTTGCAAAATGAATAGGCGGATTGCCATGGGGTCAAAATAGCCAAACAAATCACGAACCGTTTTGAAATTGTTTAATGACTTTGACATCTTCTCGCCATCGATATTCACGAAACCGTTATGCATCCAATATTTAGCAAGGTTTTTACCATAGCCCGCCTCCGACTGCGCGATTTCATTTTCATGGTGAGGGAATTGTAAATCTGCGCCACCCGCATGGATATCAATGGTTTCACCTAAATGCGATCGCACCATTGCCGAACATTCAATATGCCATCCGGGGCGACCATTCCCCCAAGGCGATTCCCAAAAAGGTTCGTTGGGTTTTGCAGACTTCCAAAGAGCAAAGTCAAAGGGATAGCGTTTCTGTTCTTCTTGCTCATCAACTCTTCCACTTGCCCCCGCCTGCATATCTGCAAGTTTGCGCCCCGACAGCTTGCCATAGCTAGGAAATTTCTGCACGGCGTAATAGACATCCCCACCAGAGGCATAGGCATAGTCTTGATCAATTAACTTCTGAATCAAGTCAATAATTTCAGGAATTGACTCCGTAGCACGGGGATAGACATTGGCTGGAGCAATATTTAGCCTTGCCATATCTTCATCGTAGGTGGCGATAAATTGATTAGCAATCGCCTGCATCGTGGTATTTCGTTCCTGCGCCCGCTTCAAAATCTTGTCATCAATATCAGTAATATTTTGTACAAACTGAACTTGATATTTAGTTCCTAAATAGCGTCGAATCATATCCCAAACCACATAGGCTCTGGCATGACCTAAATGGCAATAATCATAGACAGTTACCCCACAAACATACATCTTGACCATCCCCGCGTTGATGGGAATAAATTCTTCTTTGCGTCGGCTGAGTGTGTTGTAAATGCGGAGGGTCATGGGGATTTTTGAATAAAAAAACTTTGAATAAAAAAACGATATCGCACCTGATGTAACGGGCGCGACATAATTATACAGTAGCTAAAATATCGTAACTAAAAAGGGGAGTGTAAAGCGCCCCCCTCATATTCGCTATGGCTTAAGATGATGCACACCGATCTTCATGCGCTCTTCAATTTTTTTGATCACGATGTAAAGCACAGGCACAATAAACAAGCTCAGTAAGGTGGCAACACACATCCCGCCCATTACTGCCGTACCAATTGATTGCCGCGCTGCTGCTCCTGCTCCTGTGGCAATCACCAAGGGAAAGATACCAATGATCGTGGAGAATGCAGTCATCAAAATCGGGCGCAAACGTTGCTGAGCCGCCTCAACAGCCGCCTTGGTAATACTCAATCCCTGCTCTTGCAATTGGTTAGCAAATTCCACAATCAGAATTGCATTTTTACTTGCCATGCCAATCAGCATCACCAAACCGATTTGGGTGTAGACATCATTGGCAAAACTAGGATTAAACAAACTACGTAGCATGACTGCTAACAGCGCTCCCAGCACCGCTAACGGTACAGTCAACATAATGATCGTCGGATCAATATAGTTCTCGTATTGCGCGGCCAGCACCAGAAATACAAAGACAATCCCTAAACCAAAAATAAAGAAGGCGCTACTACCAGAGCCAATTTCCTCAAGGGATAAGCCTGACCATTCGTAGCCAAAGCTTTTGGGTAAGACTTCGTCAGCAATTTTAGTAATCGCATCGATGGCTTGACCAGAACTAACTCCGGGGGCAGTGTTGCCTGTGATCTGCACAGAACGGAACAGATTGTAATGGTTAATAATCGAAGGTCCAACGGTTTGGGTTACGGTTACCAAATTACTGAGGGGAATCATCTGATTGTTACTAGAGCGCACATATAGTTTATTGATATCCTCAGGATTAGCGCGGAACTGAGCATCGGCTTGGATATAGACCCGATAGGTACGCCCAAAGGTGTTGAAATCATTAACATATTGCGAACCGAGTAAGGTCTGCAATGTACTGTAAATATCCTGCAAAGATACTTGCAGCGCATTAGCCTTAACTCGATCAACCTCCACAGTTAACTGTGGCGTATTGCCATTAAAGTTCGGACGCAATCCTGCCAACATCGGACGACTCGGTTCAGGATAGGTACTGGCTTTACCCAAGAACGCTCCCATGGTTTTCTCGATTTCAGGGAAGCCTTGATTTACCTTGTCCTGAAGTTGGAACTCAAAGCCACCATAGTTACTCAAGCCTTGAATCGCAGGTGGTGGGAAGGGAACCACAAAGGCTTCTTTGATCGAAATTAGTTCAGGCAGTAACCCAAAGGGTTGTGGCGCAAATCCACCAATTAGTTCAGTTGCCGATCGCGATCGCTCTTTCCACGGTTTTAGGGTGGTAAAGACAATCCCGTTGTTGGGGGTGTTGCCACTAAAGCTAAAGCCAGCAATCGCAAAAATATTTTCAATTTCAGGATAGGCGGGCTGTCCCTTGTCATCTTTACGACGCAGAATACCCTCAATGTTGTCCAGCACTTTTTCGGTATAGTTGAGCGAAACACCTTCAGGTGCTTGCACAATCGTAATGAAATAGCCCTGATCTTCCTGTGGTAAGAAGCCTCTGGGCACAATCGTATAAACCCAGTAGGTCATAAATAGTGCGATCGCAAAGCCGATCATCACAAAGCCCTTGAACTTGGTGGACTTGCCCACGAGCCAAGCATATTTATCGCGAGTGCCATCAATCACCCAGTTCACCCGATCAAAGAACCAATTTTTATGTTCTTGATTTTGTCTTAGCAATAAAGCCGCCAAAGTTGGCGAAAGCGTCAGGGCATTAAAGGTCGATACCGTAATCGAAAAAGCAATCGTCAAGGCGAATTGTTTGTACAACTGACCTGTGGTTCCGGGGAAAAAGGCGACTGGCACAAATACCGCAATCAATACCAGCGAACTAGCAATGATCGCGCCTTGCAGTTCTTGCATCGATTCGATGGCAGCTTGGATTGGTGACTCACCCTTTTCTTGAATCCGACGGGTGATGTCTTCGACCACCACGATCGCATCGTCCACAACCAGTCCCGACGCGAGGGTTAGCCCAAACAGCGTCAGAGTATTGATATTAAAATCAAGCAGTTTAATAAAAATGAAGGTTCCCACTAGCGACACAGGAATTGCGATCGCAGGAATCAGGGTCGAGCGCCAGTTTTGCAAGAACAAGAAAATAATCACAATCACCAATGCGATCGCAATCAACAAGGAAACAATAACTTCTTCCGTTCCCGCCTCAATAAAAGTAGTGGTATCAAAGGCAATCTCATAATTCAAACCGGGAGGGAAGCTAGGCTTCAATTCCTGCAATACCTTCTTTACAGCTTTGGCAACATCCAAGGCATTCGCATCGGGTAACTGCGAAACCCCTAACCCAATCCCCCTAGTTCCATTAAATCGTAGGGACGATCCATAGTTTTCTGCTCCCAATTCCACACGCCCGACATCTCGCAGCTTAATTGGCGAACCATCACTACTACTTCTAATTACAATTTCTGCAAATTCGTCAATGCTCTTAAGTCTGCCATTTGCCGAAACCGATAATTGATATTGCTGATCAGGCAGGTTGGGTTGTTGTCCAATTTGTCCGACACCCACCTGTAGATTTTGCTGCTGAATTGCCGATGCCACATCCTGCGCTGTGAGTCCTCGCGCTGATAGACGATTGGGATCAAGCCAAATACGCATTGCATATTTGCGTTCCCCAAAGATAATCACATTGCCAACGCCATTGACTTTTTTTATCGCATCAACAATGTATAGATCTGCGTAGTTGCTCAGATATAGATCGTCATACTCTCCTTTCTCGGCATACACACCGATCGCAAACAAAAAGCCTGATGACTCCTTGCTAACTCTGACTCCCGTTTGCTGTACTGGTCCTGGTAAGCGCGACTCCACTGTTGATACACGGTTTTGGACATCAACGGCTGCCAAGTCTTTATTTTTATCAAGATCAAAAACAAGATCCACCGAACTAGTTCCATTATTAGAACTAGTCGAAGTGATATAACGTACTCCTTCAATTCCATTGAGTTCTCTTTCGAGAATATTGGTAACGGTAGACTCGACTACCTCAGCATTTGCGCCAATATAGTTAGCGGTTACGGTGACTTTGGGCGGCGTAATTTCAGGATACTGAGCGACGGGTAGGAGAAATATACATACCGCGCCCAATAGCGTAATTACAACAGAGCAGACCGTCGCAAATACAGGTCTTCTGATAAAAAAAGTAGAAATTGATAGCAGCATGGATAGGAACGAGGAGATGAAAAATTGTGAAGGTGTAACCTAGCTGCTGACTGCAATAAAAAA
This sequence comes from Pseudanabaena mucicola FACHB-723, assembly GCF_014696385.1. Lineage (GTDB taxonomy): Bacteria > Cyanobacteriota > Cyanobacteriia > Pseudanabaenales > Pseudanabaenaceae > Pseudanabaena. The sequence goes on along the minus strand of NZ_JACJQB010000022.1, from coordinate 16,683 downwards.
TGCCTTAATTATTAACTCATATAGCAAAGCAAGTTTTACTGAGGACATAAAACCAGAAGATGAGTGGTGGCGCTTCGCGCCGCCACTCGCTTTAGCTAACTCTTTTTTTCTATATTACCTAAAAGTTAATAAGCCTACCTAACATGGACTTTAGGTTATTAAAGCCTTACAGAAAATATTGCCAAATGTATTGCCAAATATGGGGCAATAGTAACACGCATGCGATCAGCAACGCAGCAAGTGCTGCAACTAAAACTGCTCCTGCGGCACAATCCTTGGCAATTTTGGCTAACTGATGAAATTCCCGCCCCACTGTTAAATCGACAACTGCCTCTAAGGCTGTATTTAACAACTCTAGTACCAAAACTAAGGCACTTGTTAAACTAATAATCGCGAAAGCAACTGCGGATATCTGAAAAAATAGACTCAAAGATAATGCGATCGCACCAATGATTAGATGAATCCGAAAATTACGCTGTGTACGAAAAGCATAGCTCACGCCTTGACCAGCATATTTGAAGCTGAGTAGTAAATTCGTCGCAATTTGAAAAGAATCATTACGCTTTGCCGCACCCTGCTCAGATTTTCCCAATTCATCAATCTTGGTCATTGGCTCAATTAAAAAAACTGATTTCAACAAAAATAGTCTTGATAGCGATAAATCATTGTTCATGGAGATTATTTCCCACTGACTTTGCCAAGCACTTGCCAAGATCTTAACTCTAGAAGGCGAGTTTACCTAAAATTATCGCAAATTATTTAAGTAGCTAAGCATAATTAAAGCCCTAAAACCTGTGACACACGCGCAGCGTGCGCCACAGGTTTTAGGGCTTTATATTTAATTGCGCCCAGTTACTTAATTGCCACGAGTGCGGGGAAGTTGACGGGTTGCTAAGTCACTTTCGTCAAGGATTTTCTTTACTTGAGGTTGTTCCAAGATTTTTTTGACATCGGCAACTAAACGATCACCCCACAGATTTTCAACTAAGTAGGGGATTTTGCCATAGCGTGGATCAATTTTCATGGCTTCAACCGCCAGTGCAAGCCCTTTATTGCGATCGCCTTTACGATAAAAAGCAGTGGCTAATGCTAGGGTTGGCTCGGCGGCGAGAAATTCAATTTTTTCAGCCTGTTTTAGGGATGCTTCCCATTTAGCGATCGCTTGATCGACATTGCCCCGCTCATACTCCACTAGACCAATGTTGTTGGTTGCTGCCCAAAACTGATTGTCGAGCGCTAGTACATCGTTATAGACCTTGACGGCTTCATCATAGCGCTTGGTCAAAAAGTAAGCATTGCCCAAGTCAAACATGGCTGCGGGGGCTTTTGGCTCAATGCTTAACCCACTTTTGAGATTACTGATGGCTTCGGGATAGTTTTTGTTGCGGAGATAGGCAGCCCCCAGACTAAACAGAATACTCGGCTCATCTTTTTTGAGATCATGGGCAACTTTCAAAGCTGCGATCGCTTCTGAATACTGCTCTTTGCGGAGGTAGATACTACCGAGAATTCCCTGAGTTTGAAATGCCTTGGGTGCTAGTTGGGCAGCTAGCCGAGCGCGTGGTAAAGCTAGATCATATTGCTCAAATTGAGCAAGTTGTGCCGCCTCCCTTGCCAAGCCAAACGCTTGCTCTTCTAAATTCCCAAAATTAATCCCTGCGGTATGGGGCAGGAGAGCTTGCGCGCATATGGGGGCGGCTCCAAAGCCAACCGATGCAAGTAGTGACAGCAACCAAATTCGATAACGCACAGGTATAACTCTTACCAATTGTGAATGTTTTGAATATACTCCCAATGATAACCCTTCTTCATTAAAACCTGTGAATAACTAACCCCTGTAAGGGGCTTACTCTCTTTCCACTAAAGAAATATACATACAAAACTAAGAATTAGCGTTGCGGTGCGAAGCACCGCAACGCTAATTCTTCACTGGAAGGGCGTAAAAGCTAAAAATGGTGTTGCTATTTTTGTCAATGCTTTACTGAGATTTGCGATCGCAAGCTGCAAATTTTAGAGAGACGCTTTTTTGCGTATCGATGCTTGCTAGAATAACTCTAGAATTTTGTTTGATTTATTAATCATATTTAAGAAACCGCTATGGACTTCGTAACATCCCTATTTTCCAGCATTAATTTTCAGCTAATTTTCCAATTGACTTGCTTAGCCTTGATTGTTATTTCTGGTCCCGTCATCATTTTCTTGCTATCTGCCAACAGTGGCGATTTGTAATTGGCAATTTGTAATTATTTATCAAAAAAGGGGTGGCGCAATGCGCCACCCCTTTTTTGGTTTTTTGTTCTTATGTGCTGACTAAACGTTGGGAAACGCTGTGGATAAAGTTAAAGAAAAACTGCTCGCCTTGCAGAGATTTAAATGTTCTTTGGCAAATTTGCTGAAGGGAATTGATTGCAATGGGATTATCACTAATTGCAGTTTGGGGTTGTTGCTCTAGGTATTCGATGAAGCTCAGACCGCCAATGTGGGTGAGATAGGCAGCCGTGATCGCTTGCACCGAGCCACCGAGTGCGTAGGTAATTGCATTGACCTTAAAGCAAGATGCGATCGCAGAAGTCGCAATTTCGACACAGCCAAGTTGCAAGAGTTGTTGAGCGAGGGTGACTGCTAGCTGTTGGGCTTGTTTAAAACTGAGGGGACGGTCATAAATTTTGGCAAGATCGAGCAACATTTGCGTATTGATCGCTGCACCTGCTAATAGATCAAGGGCAGGAATTGGATTAGCAAATACGGTGGTGGCGGCGACTAGTTGATAGCGATTAATCAAAGTTGCTGCATCTTGACGACGTTCTAAATTGATTGTGCCGTTAATTTCTTGCCACAGGTTTTCAATCTGTAATTGTGTATTGCGAATTAACAAATCCTCCCATTCATGGGACAAAATCGATTCGATTCTTTCCTTTAGACTGCTCACGTCGGGCGGTACATCTTCCCACCATTCTTGCAAGGTGGCGCTATCAGCACTATCGGCATTAGCATATTGACGCACCTTGATCGGTGTGGGGTGAGCGCATATCGCCACGATATCGATGGGCGCAAGAGTGGTCGTAAATTGTTGGGTGCGTTCCTTTAATTTTGCTAGAACCTGTTCGCGATCGCAGGGTAAATATAGGTCAGTTTTATTAAATGCCAAAATTACCCGCTTACCCAAATTCGCAAGGGAATCTAACTCGCGGTATTCACTATTTGTTAAATCTCCTGCGGTCACAAATATGATCAAATCGGAGTTACGCGATATTTTGAGAGCATCCAACTCTCTTTGCTGACCAACTGCACCCATTTCTTGGATGCCCGAAGTATCGAGCAGAGAAATTTGCCGTTTGAGTTTGGTCTCTGAGTTTTTGTTGGCGTTTTGATGGATAACCGCCGCCGCTTCCAAATCTTGGTAAGTATATTCTTGGCGAGTGATAGTGGTGCCGATCGCTGCTCCAGTTTTGCCAACGTTGCGCCCTAGTAAAGCATTAATGACTGAGGTTTTGCCTGCCGAGCCTGTGCCAAAAATAACGATCCGAAAATGATTTTTTTGCAAGTCATGGCTAATTTGTTGGGCTTGAGCATTGAGGGACTGGCGTTTAAGCAGATCACTAATTTTTGCGATCGCAATTTGCGCTTGGTCCAATTGCTTAAATAAATAGGCGCGATCGATGACTATGGGTTTATCTAGCACGGCGGCGAAACTCTGGCGCACATTAACAAACAATAGTGTGCCACCCACCATCATTGTGGTAATGCTCAAGAGATGCCAGTCATGTTCAAGGGAAAATAGGGCATTGGCGATCGCCACTATGCCAATGATGCCTAAGCCTAATAGCAATTTTTTACGAGACAAGACTGTGGGAGAGTTCAGCATTCACGTTCACTTTAATCACCAAAATAGCAATATGCTTAAACAGAATATAGGACATAAAACCAAAGGATGGGTTGCGGCGCTTTGCGCTGCGACTAACTGCTTGGGTTTCATTTGTCCCAGTCTATGCATAGGTTGCCAATAAAGATTTTAGGCGATCTTTTCAACAAAGATACTTAGATTCAAATTAAATGCTTAACGGAACGAATATATTTTTAATTGGGATGATGGGTGCAGGTAAAAGCACTATCGGCAAGCTTTTGGCTCAAAAATTAGGCTACAACTTTTTAGATACTGATCCACTAATCGAGCAATGTGCAGGGAAATCAATTCCTGAAATATTTGCCAACGATGGCGAGGAAGCCTTTCGCGATCTAGAGCAACAGGTACTCGCACAGGTTTCGTCCTATACCCGTTTAGTAGTGGCAACAGGTGGCGGCGCTGTGATGCGATCGATCAATTGGTCTCATTTACATGATGGCATTGTTGTGTGGATTGATGTGCCGATCGAAAATTTGCATTCTCGCCTTCAAACAGCCTCGGAGGTACGCCCATTGCTAAAAACTGCCGATCCTTTGCAAACTCTTACGGAGATTTATAATCAACGCCGCGATCGCTATGCCCAAGCCGATATTTCGATCATGGTTACAGGGAATGAAAGTGCCGCAGAGGTAAGTGAGCGACTATTATCCATGATTGAGACAAGGATTGCTCCCGATCGCCTCAAACAAGAAGAGTCAGATTAAATATAAAAGCTTGGTGCACACGCAGTGTGCGCCAAGCTTTTATATTTACATGGTCAAACGAGGATCTCGATCCATTGGCTCATCAAATCGATTGAGGCTCTTGTCGTAGGCACTTTGAGATGCTTTCCAAATCTGGTGAATATTTGACTGGGCATACCCGATCGCAGTTTTGCGATCGCACAAAGCTGTCCATAGTTGATTCAATGCATCTTGTAAAGCTGCGGCAGTGCCATAATGGGCAGCCAATCGTTCCGTTAGTGGTTCTAAAATTTGACTGATTTGTTCGGCGCGAGTATAGTCGTCAGCGCGTTGTTGGACAAGGGCATAGCTAATTAAGAAATCAGGCTGATGCTGGGTAATCGCGGCAAACGCCATATCAACCAAATGACAGGTCATGTATTCCATAACCAGAGGCTGCTGTTTAAAAGTAATGCCATCCTTATCAATCAGTGATCGCCCATGCAAAGACATAGTGGCTTCGAGAATTTGCGATCGCAAAATCATCGGTACAATGTCGTGCCACAAACGAGTTGCGGTAGTTGCGCCGCGCTCAATGGCAATCCAGCACATAATTTGCTTTTCTAGCGGCGACAACCTTACATATTGCTGAGTCATCAAGCTACGGATATTGCCAAAGACCATGGCATCTTGAAGACAAAACTCTTGGATATCTCCATCAAAACCGTTCTGAATCAAGTTTGCCACAGTGGACAATGCCTGAGGGTTGCCACTATAAAACTCGATAAGCTGAGTAACTTCATCGCTGTTCTCCAAATCTTTGCCAAAAAGTTGACGGGCAGATTCTCCTAAACCAGTTAAGCGTAGAGACTGAACAATGGGATTGCCAATTTGGGTTGGCAACACATCCGCAGGTTGTTCTCGGCTAGTTAAAACCAAGCAACTTTGATGACGAATTTGGGCAAATTGACGAAATAATTCGCCGTAGCCTTCATAGCCTTCGAGATACTGGCTAGTCTCACCATTGCCTAACACTGCTTCGACATCATCGAAAACAATCAAGCATCTCCATTGCTTCAAGCATTGAATCAATAGTCCAAACAACTGATCAAGATCTTGGGGAATATTTGCGATCGCTTGATTTGTAAAAAAGCTGATTAATTCAGCAAGCAATACTTCTAGCTTTGGTGTATGGGCGAGGGATCGCCAAATAATGCGCTGAAAATTTGGTTGCACCTGCTCAGCCAATTTTGCCACAAAGGTAGTTTTACCAATGCCGCCCATACCAATCACATTAAGTAGCCGACAGTGACTATGGACAATCAAATTTTCGGCAATTTCCAAGTCTTGAGTGCGCCCATAAAATACAGAAGTATCAATTGCATTACCCCAGTCACAGAAACCTTGCTCAGAGGAAACACCCGCATTCACGAAGTTAAATACTTCGCGGGCGTTATGTGTGGCGACAGCCCTATCAGTGACTTCATGGTTAATCTCAGGCTCAGGCAAATGAAAATGCTTGGCGTTAGCACTAATCACAACTTGCAAATTTTTCTTGGTGATTTTCTCACCAAAAGTTGTGCTGAGTAAATTCCATAAACGGTAACCAACGTCGCGCACATAGGAAGGGTCATAGCCACAGAGTTCGGCAATCTCTTCATAGGTTTTGCCTTCCCACGAATAGAGAAGTACTTTCTGCTCAAGATCTTTGAGTCGCTTGCGTCCCATTGCCGCGTAAATAATTTTTGACGCATCGTCAAAGGAAATGATAGTCATCGGGATAATTCCTGAAATCAAATTTTATGTCTGGATTCAATCGATCATGATGGGAGTAATTCCGACTCTCATCTACAAGCTGCTATATTGCAAAATATAGATAAACGAATTTGGCAATTTCTTGGTGTAAGAAATTACTTGAGAATGTGGTCATTCCATGTGCAGTTAGATTAAATTAGGGACTATGGACAGCTAATTAAAAACTGTCTAATAGCCGTAAATGCTTGAGTTCAAACCTACAAGTATGACTCGACTCTTTGAGTAATGTTAAGTGATGCGCGCAAGAGTAAGAAATTGCCTTTTTATTTCTGGCGTAACTCATCTACCCATGAGTTACATAGACATTGGAACGCTGTACTGGCAGTATTTGCGATCGCAGTTGTTTATTCATAAAGCTTAGCTCCGTTAACTCCTCTAAAAAAAACATGTCTCGGTCGGATGGATAATATCGAAAGTTATGATAACTCTCAAAATTCAAACAAATAGTGCTTAATATTGCTATTTATCTGAATTTTGGTCTCTGATTTAACAATACATGAAAACCAAGCGCATTACTGATGAAATATTACTAATTACAGCAATTGTCATTAGTTACAATCAATATATTCTTGTTTTTCACGTTAGATAAATAGCACATATTTTTGTATTTGCAACATGTTTTTGAACTTTTTATAAAACTTATATGTTTGTTTTATATATGTAAACGCTCGTTGTTTGTAAAAGATATTTTGGGGTTAACTTGTCCATAAATATGTCATGAATCTGTATGAAATATAAATGCAAATCTTGCAAGGACAGAGCTTGTAAGTAAAAACTCAATTTCATGCATTTTCTGACATAGACTCTGATCTTTTCTTGTGTGCAAAATCTGCCTTGACAACTATGCTGGCTGTCAGCCGAAGTCTGTCCAAATTGGATCTAAATTCCAATGTCTCCCACACTTCCTATTCCATGAGTCAAATTCGAGTAGAGGCATTGAAATATGAGAGTTGCCAATCGTTTGCCGTCACAGCATATTGAGCTATTACTTCTCAATTCGCCATCCGCAACCTCACGAGGTTCTCTGCGACCACATATTGCCGCTCGCTTTGATCAGGTACTTGATGAAGTGGAAGAATTCTTACTGACTTGTAATCACGAAGAGGTGTGTGCTTTCTGGAACTCACTTAATCAGTTGCGTCAATGTTTACAGCATCCGCCCTGCCAATCGGAAGTACCGCAATTTCTAGCTTTTAGACGGAAGCAACGGGACTTTGATCGAATTCTAGAAGTTCTCGCTGATCTGCCCTACCCCAAAATGCATCTATCTAATTATTTAGATGAACCGTCAAAGATACACACACTAAGCTAGCTGAACAAGGGGCTGAAGCCCCTTGTCTGTAAATCACCAGTATGAGAATTGAGAATTGCTGTATAGCAGTATCGGCATTATCAAAAAAAATTTAAACCATAACTTATTGATAGGAAGAATATATGCAAGGTGATGCCTTTCCTACTCCACCAATTTATGCCCATCATTTTCAACCAAGGTTGATTAAAAGCCATTCTGAACAGTACGAAGAAGAGAGCTTTTATCTGAATCATCTGTTGAGTAAAATTGAAACTTTGATGACAGAATGCTCATTTGAGGAATCGAAATCCTTTTGGGCGGCGGCTGATCGCATGAAGATCAAGCATCAAGTAATTGAATCGATGCAAAAAATTGAAAGCCTATTTTTAGATTTAGCAACTAACTCCATTGATGCGCCAGAGTTGATTGAGGAGCTGTCTCAAAGCTTGCTCTATACCAATGAAAAGTCTAATCGCCACAGAAAATTAGACATGCCTAGATTTCCTAGACTGACTGATATTAAGTAGTCCAGCATAAATAACCTTAAAACCCAGAAGCGTGAGTTGCCTACTTCGCGGGCGACTCACGCTCTGATTTTTGGCTTTGAGGCTAGCACTTTGCAATGTAGAATTATGGCGATCAATCAAATAACTCTAAAATTGCGGAGTGTATCTCTATGGCTTTACAAAACGGCAAACGTGCGGCCGGTGGTTTTCTGAAGGACTTTCGGGAATTTATCTTGAAGGGCAACGTCATCGATCTCGCTGTCGCCGTGATTATTGGTGGTGCTTTTGGCAAGATTGTGACCTCTTTAATTGAAGATATCATTACGCCTGTAATTTTGAACCCAGCCCTAAAAGCCGCTAGGGTTGAAGACTTGGCAAATCTCCAAGTTCAGGGAATCAAGTACGGCTTGTTTATTTCTGCTGTAATTAATTTCTTGGTAATTGCCTTTGTGATTTTCTTGATGATCCGTTCCTTTGAGTCAATTAAACGCAAAGCGAAACGTGAAGAAGCGATCGCAGAGGCTAATGCTGAAGCGGTAGAAACCAAGCCAGATCCTCAAGAACGTTTAACACTTGCTGTTGAGAGATTAGCGGAAATTATGGAATCAAAGTAATTAACTGCTGAGCTACTTATCTCAAAACAAATCATCCTATGGCGTGTATCTATTTTGAGATTTAGAGCTTTATTGATGGGAACGATCCTGCTAGCCTGCTCTTGATAATGCTATTTAGACAATTCACAAAACAATTTCAGCGCTTTCTTTCCATAGCTTCTGTACTAATAATTGCGATCGCAGTTAATGCTTGTAATAGCGATAATCAATCCAAACCTAATCAAGAAACAGCAAGTAGTCAAGCTATTCCTGTGTTCCTATTACTGCAATCATCCCCTGATGGCAAGACTATCGAAGGTGTTGTGCCATCGGATTTAGTCGAGCAATTGGGAAGCTTGGATCGAGTTGTGAAGTCTATTCCTGCGGGAAGTAATTTTACATTAACTCAATTTGGCAAGCCATTGGGAACATTTGCCATCAGTGAAGTTAAAGGTTCGGAAACCTTTGGTGCGATCGCTAGCTTTAAGGTGCAAACACCTCCAGAAAAGAATCAAGATCAATCTGGAAATCCATCTACAAAGTCTATTGATTCTGAAATATTGCGCCAAACAAATTTAACAATTGTGGCGAGTGATCAGATTGATCCCAGTGGCGATCGCAATTACTTTTTTAACTGCCCTAGCAAAATTCAACCCCTTGTATTGGCTAAATCTCGCAATCTATTCGTAAAGTTAGGCGCAAATCAAGAGTCAACATCACAAATTGCGATCGCATCGCTAACCTGTGCCGATCTCGACAGCGATAATCAGCCCGAAATCATTGCAGGATTGCGCCTTGATAATGCGATTCGTCCCGTTGGCTTTGATACTCAGGCATGGCAAGAATTTTTATCTCTGCCCGCCCTCAAGCGACAGGAATATAGCATGTTAGTGATGTTGCGTCGTGCTGCTGATAATGACTGGGTAGCTGAGCCAATCTTGACTCACACAAGGGCGCTATCCTATATCAATGACAGTGTGAGTAGCTATGCACTATTTGGTATTCAGTCTCTTAATGGCGATCGTTATCCCGAAATAGTAGTTCAGGAAATTGGCTTAAATTCCATTGATGTACATGTATTTACGCCGAGTGTTGATGCTGTGGGCAAGTGGCAATGGCGTAGTTATTATCGTAATCAGCGCTCTTTAAATATTTTTCAATAAAAAATTGAGCCGTCCGCGTAGCGGACGGCTCAATTTTTTATTTTAGGAAGTACAACTTCTTGATTTACATCCGACCACGTAGCATTTGTGCCATTTCATTGGGCTTAGGAGAGTTCTCTACTGCTGTCTCTTCAGTAATGCGACCATCCTCATAGAGCTTATAGAGAGATTGATTCATATTGACCATGCCCTCATAGGTACATTTAGGAATGATCGCCTCAATTTCATCTACATCACCACGCTTGATATAGTCACGAACTGCATCAGTGTTGATCATGATTTCATGGACTGCGGCTCGCTTACCATCAGTGGTTCGCACCAATGACTGCGCGATAACACCCACCAATGACTCGGCAACCTGAATCCGCATTGGCCCCTGCTGTTCAGGTTCATAGAGATTGAGAATACGTTCAATCGTCTTAACCGCGCTATTGGTGTGTAGAGTTCCAAAGACCAAGTGACCAGTTTGAGCCGCTTTGAGAGCCGTATTCACGGTTTCCTTGTCGCGCATTTCCCCAATTAGGATGATATCAGGATCTTCGCGCAGCGCTGCTTTAAGAGCATTATCAAACTTGAGAGTATGGATACCAACTTCCCGTTGTTTGATGAGTGCTTTTTTACTTTGGTGGACAAATTCAATCGGATCTTCGATGGAAATTAAGTGTTTCTGCATCTCCGAGTTGATGAAGTCCACCATCGCTGCCAAGGTTGTCGATTTACCTGAACCTGTTGGGCCAGTGACCAAAATCAAACCTTTGTGGGTATAGCAAAGTTCGCGGAATACCTCTGGTAAGCCAAGCTGATCGATCGACAAAATCTTGAGGGGAATTAGTCGCAACACCATCGCTGCTCCGCGTAACGAATCAAAAATATTGATTCGACAACGGGCAAATTCGTACTGAGTTGCACCGTCAAACTCTAGGGTGTCGCGAAATTGCTGGATTTGTTTCTCATCCATAATTTCCGTCAACCAAGTGTCAAAGGTTGGTTTGTCTGGCACAGGATATTGCTCCTGTGTCACCATCAACCCTCGACTACGAAATCTAATTGGCTCATTCACGCCCGCATGAATATCGGAGCATCCTTGCTCATGGGCATCTCTGACAATTTGGGCAAGGGTGGGTTGACCAGAACTGCGTTGTAAAATTGCGGGAACACCAATCCCTGGCAAGTTTGGTGGCGGACCTGGACGGATAGGAGGGCGAGGATTTGGTGGTGGTGGCACACTCGTAATTTGTGTATCCGTAGGAATTGATAATTGAGCTTGCCGTGCGGCGGCGGCAGCCCGTGCCTCTTGTGCCTGTTTCATTTTGGCTTGCTGCATGGCTTGTTGTTGGGCAGGACTCATTGTCCTTGCCTGTGCAGCAGCTTGGGCTTGTGGGTTTGGAGGAGCTTGCGGATTGGCAGGAGGAGGTGCAACACGTTGCTGGGCAGGTGGCGGTGCAGCAGGATTTGTGCGGGGGGCTTGTGGCACACCGCCACCAGAGGAATTTGGCTGTGAGGGAGGTATCCCAGATTGCGTCATAGTTGAACCTCGAAAATTGCTGTAGTTAGGGATTGAGTTTGATGAGGAGCTTTTTGCTGTGTCAATTCTGCTATTTGACCTAAAAATAACCAATCCTGTTACTTAATAGGCTAAAAATATATTAGCCCTTGTAAATACTATCCCTCAAATAATTAATGAATATTCTCAGTGCCCTGCGATCTAAACCGAGCGCAGAAAGCAAAAAACCTGCTAAGCAATCGACTCCTAAGCAAACAAAAGGTATTGAAATTAAGTCTCAGCGTGAGTTGGACTACATGCGTGAATCGTCGCGGATTGTCGCCACTGTACTCAAGGAAATTTCGGAGATTATTGCTCCGGGGATGACCACTCTAGATCTGGATGCCCATGCAGAAAAAAGAATTCGTGAGATGGGTGCTGTCCCTAGCTTTAAGGGTTATTGTGGTTTTCCTGCCAGTATTTGCTCTAGCATTAATAATGAAGTAGTACATGGCATACCTAATGCTAGAAAGGTGATTAAGCTCGGTGATGTGGTCAAGATTGATACTGGTGCTTTTAAAAACGGTTTTCACGGTGATTCTTGCATCACGATTGCGGTGGGTAATGTGAGTGAGAAGGCAGCTAAGTTAATACGTGTCGCCGAAGAAGCTCTGTATAAGGGGATTGAGCAGGTTAAGCCCGGTAATTGTATGCTCGATTTGGCTGGGGCAATCGAGGATCATGTAAAGTCAAATGGTTTTGCGATTGTCGAAGATTTTACTGGGCATGGGGTAGGTCGGAATCTGCACGAAGAGCCTTCGGTATTTAATTTCCGTACCCATCAGTTGCCCAATGTTCGTTTTCGCCCCGGGATGACCTTGGCGATTGAGCCTATTTTGAATGCTGGTTCTAAGCGAGTCAGGGTCTTGGCTGATAAGTGGACAGCGGTAACCGTTGACAATCAACTTTCGGCACAGTTTGAGCATACTGTGTTGGTTACTGAGACTGGTTACGAGATTTTTACCGATCGCAGCAAAGTTTAATTACATAATAAAAAGATAAATAGAGGGGGTGCTTTGCGCCCCCTCTATTTATCTTTTTATGCCCACGCAAGTCAAATAATGTATGTGAGTTTATGCAAAATATTTTTTTAGCAGGTGCGAGCCGTGGCGTTGGGCGCGAGATTGCCAAACTGTTACTAGAACATGAGCCACCATCTGTAAGCCTCACAGTTCTCATGCGAAATCCTACCTATACCGTTGAACTAGAAGCTTTGGGTGCAAAGGTGTTGTTGGGAGATGCCTTGAACTATGCAGATATTGAAGCGGCAATGTTACAGAAAAGTGCAATCGATATAGTGATTACGACTATGGGCGGATTACCGAGCGATCGCAGTGAACGAGCCGACTGTGAAGGCAATAAAAATCTGATTGATGCTGCGGTTAAGGCAGGAGTCAAAAAATTTATTTTGGTGTCTTCGATTGGTAGTGGCAATAGTGTGGTGGCGATTGCTCCGCAGGTATTGCAGACCTTGGGCGCAATTCTCAAAGAAAAAGAAAAAGCTGAACAACATCTAGTTGCCAGTGGCTTAGCCTACACGATTATTCGTCCTGGGGGATTGAAGTCCGAAGTTGCCACAGGAAATGCTGTGCTGACGGAAGATCCTACGGTTGCAGGAATCATTCATCGTGCTGATGTCGCAAAACTAGTTTGCGATTGCATCAATTCTGACAAGGCGAGTAATAAAGTCTTTTCAGCAGTTGATCGTAATATGCTGTTTAAGCCATTAGAGTTTGAGGCGTTCGAGTTGTGAGATAGCTATGCAGGAATATATTGTTAAAGCTGGAGATACACTATCTGCGATCGCAAAACGTTTTTTGGGTGCAAATGGTGATTGGCGCGAAATTGCCCGTCTCAACAACATTACCAATCCTTCAAGTTTGCAAATCGGACAAAGACTATTAATTCCAAGCGCGGCAAATCTACCTAATCCGCCTAAATCTGAAGTGGTGATGGTGAGGAATACCTTGCAAGGAGTTTATCCACCCAATAAAATTGCCATCTCTTTTACAACTGTTGGTAGCGATGTGATTGCTAAGCTGTCAAATACAGGTCAGCAGGAAGCATTTGCGAAAACAAGAGATCTCGGCTTGTTTCGGGTAGGTATTTTTAAACTACGCGACTTTATCGCCTATGGGTCAGGGCTATTGCAACAGTTACAACTCAGTAGTTCGGAAATTAAAGTGATGCTAGTTACATCCGCTAATGAAGGTAGCCTTGATGCGATTAACACTTGGGATAGTCAGTATTTGAGCTTTGGGATCTTTCAATGGACTTTAGGAACAGCAGGACAACAGGGAGAGTTACCTGCTTTGTTGACAAATTTAAAAAGGCTTTATCCGTCGGAATTTCAATATTATTTTGGTCAATTTGGGCTTGATGCCACTTCTTTAGATGGGGTTACAGGTTGGTTATCCCTCAATGGCAATCGTCTGGTTAATGCCGCCGACAAAAATCTGATGCGTCAGCCCCTATGGGCATTGCGATTTGCGATCGCAGGCATGGATGCGTTGGTGCAATCAGTGCAGGTACTCCACGCCATTTCCCGTTTAGATCGCTTTTACTTTACCCCCACGCCAACTTTGCAAGGATTTGCCTTGTCACAGATCTTAAACTCGGAATTTGCGGTGGCGCTACTGCTCGATCATCACGTCAACCGTCCTAGCCATGTTCTGCCCTGTGTGGCTGAGGCAATTTCGCGATCGCGTTTAACCCCTGCCCAAATTACTCAAAGCTCTGCTGATTATGAGTTATTAATTATTCAAAACTATTTAGCTGTTCGGGCAACCTTTGGCGGCGCAAGTGCCATGACTAAATCTCAGGAACGTGGTGAATTATCTAGACAAGCTGTTGTATCTGGCAATCTAGCTGCACAAAAATTTTCTTTTCGTTCTAATCGTCAACTTAGAGCAAAATAAGACTATTTTCTGCCTTTGCTATTAGCGTCGATTGGTTTCTATAGGTCTGCTGGGTTGTGGCTCAGCGATAAAGAAGCTTCCATTGGGTGACGATGGCACTATTTCTAATACTTCAATTGTGACTTGATTCGGAGAAGCTTCAGTTTGTTCTTGCCACCTACTAACCATAGGGGTCATCTGCATTGATGTAGATGGCGTTGATAAAGCTGCTGATGTAAGAGATGCGTTGCTGTCATTGCTAGCAATTGGTTGCTCAAAATTGCGGTTATAAACTTGACTGCTGCTGTATACCCTCTGCCTTAATGCTGCAATCCGATTCGCAATTCTTTCATCTGCATTAGCAGAAATGGCGAGGGGGTCACGCATGGATGCATAGGCGCGATCAACTTTCGCAGCAATGCGCTTGCGATCGCTAATATTTGCCTTGGCAACGAAAGCTGGTCTGGTCAACCCGCCTAACTCTTGCTGCGATCGCAATTTCATTGCGTCAATGGCTTGCGACTCGTCTAACAGAAATGAATTACTAGAGGTGGGTTGATTGCTTGGTGATGGTTTGGGAGATGTTTTAGGGGAAGAATTAGGATTTGCGATCGGTGTGGGATTTGGTAGTTTTACACCTGCTGGAGCTGGCTTGACACCTTCAAGTGCTTGTTTGCCAAAACTGTAGGCAACTATACCCGCAGTTGCACCGACACATAACATTGCTAATAGCACTAATAAACTGTAGCCAAGCCTAAATTTTTTAGGTGGCTTTTTTTTCCTGCGGGGAGATCTTTCTGCTTTAGGTGTTGCCATTAGAAACTTATTTAGCTAATAATTGCTATCAGGCAATCTACAAGGTGGCTTGTTGATAGCATATAATACTTACGTCTATAATCACAATATGACCAAGGTTGGCTGACTGGTAAAGCAAACGACTCATAATCGTTGATATGTCGGTTCGATTCCGACACCTTGGATTAGCTAAACAGCACAATAGAAAAATATAAAGTTTGGGTTTGCTATAAACCTTTGCGTTCTCTATTCAAGAAAGGAAAGCCCATTCGATTACCCCAAGCTTATATTTTGTAAAGCGCCCATGGTTGCAAAAAAAATCTCTCTTCAGTTGAATAGAAAAGAAAGATAGCGGCTTATTGAATTTTTTATTAAAAGGCTCTATATCTAAAAGATGTAGACCCTATAACTAATCGGAATGTTGGGATTTGAACCCAAGACCCCCACTACCCCAAAGTGGTGCGCTACCAAGCTGCGCTACATCCCGTTGCATTTTTGATGCTTTCCTATCATAACATGACTGTTAGCAAAATTTGCAAGTTTTTTCAAACTTGTCAGTCGATAATGCTATAAGCCGAACACATCAAGGGCTTGATGTAAATTCTAAGGGTTGTGAAAAATAAACGCTAAATATAGAGCCAAGCGCTGTATTTTTGACTGTCAAGTTGAACAAGGTGCGCCAACGTAATGTAACGAAACTTATTCAATCAAGTTAGACAACTACAAAATTCACCAACTTTTCGGTAACTGCGATAACTTTTTTTTGATTTCCTTCCCTTTCAGATACTTCTGTGCCGCTTCTGAACTACGCGCATATTCTTCCAATGCCTTGCTCATGATTGCTGTCGCTAGGTAGTTCTTAAAGCCTATGGTCTACCCATCAAGCAAATTTACGCAACATTTTGAAAAAGTAGGGAATATGATATTTCGCCGCAGATTCATCATCAGTTTGTTTTGCATAGAATTCTCTAGCAATTTCTAGTGAGAGTTGATCTCTATAATCAGAAATATCTCTACTCCATTCATCTCTTGGTTGCACTTGCTCCCAATATTCTTTTTTCACTTTTCGGATAGTTAGCAAACTAAAAATTAGTTCATGTTTTCTATTCTCATCTTTAGCATTTTGAAATTCATTTATCCAGCTATCTTTGAGTTTATCTATCCCACTAAAATCTAGTCCGCTACAATGATTAATGCGCGAACAAGCGATTACAAAGTTAGCTTGTAAATCAGCGTTTGAACATAGATCTTGAGACATTTCGAGATAAATATTTTCAAGTAGTAATTCGCTGTCTTTGTAAAGCGGCTGGATGGAATATCCATCAAATATTGATTGCAGCGCTGGGACTAAAAAGTATGCTTCTTTATGAATCAATCCTGTCACTAATATTTCATGAGGAGCTTGATCATTATTAGAAGGTATTTGTAAAATAAATATTAAGGAAGAGAACAAAATAAAACTCAGGGGAGAAAGTAGAAAAAAAGCAAAATGACAAAATGTCTAGGAAAAAATA
>NZ_JACJQB010000021.1 GCF_014696385.1 Pseudanabaena mucicola FACHB-723 | reverse complement strand
AAAAAGCATGGTCACTTTCCTAAGAGTATCTTTCGGCTTGGCTTTGATTTTCTTCGGCATATTATCTTTGACCTTCATCTCAATTCTCAAGCCTTCTTTAACTCTATTAAATTTTTGTCCTGTACTTAGATTTTAGCTACAAGATTAGGCGATCGCGCTTTTGATTAGCTGATTTTATGCTTATGTCTGAACCATCTCACAAAACCAGTGCCATATAAAAACACCCCGTTGAAACATTTTCAACAGGGTGTTTTTACATAAACAAAGTTCATTATTGTAGTGATGTTAGCGATAAGAAATTATATCTAACACTTTACTTATGCTTGGCTATGACCGTTATAGTTGGTTCTTTGAATATGTAGACTACGAGCGCCAACGGTTGCTCCAGCCATTGCCGCCGCAAGTCCTAACAATGAGCCAAAAGTAAAACCCCAGCTAGCCTTAGATCCATTAGAAGCAACCTCACGGGTTTGTTGAGCGCTCAGAGTAGGAATCGGACTTGGTGTTACTCCAGCATTTGGAGCCTCTCCTCCAGAAGGAATACTATTTCTTACATCAGGAATAGTAATTCCATTTTGTTGGGCCTGATTAGCAATCCTATCGGCATTAGCGGCTGCTAAACCAAAAGCACCAGTGACTCCAATAGCTAATAAAAAAGAGCTAATTGCTAGAGTTGTTGCCCAGAGAATCGCTCCATTGAGAGCAGCCGTACTCCGATTTACCGATCCGAAAGATCTTGCGGTTATCCAACCACCGATAAATAAAGAAATAAATAGACTAATGATTGTCCAGATGCCAACGGCTCCAGCAACATCACCTGAGTCAGAGCGAGGTGCGCCCGAACCCGCAATATTACCAAATCCCATTGCTGCACCGATCGCACTTAGCAATAATTGAGAGCTTATGGCTATCACTAATCCTGCGATGATTGCGCCCCAATGAATGCGATCGCTAAACTCTGTAACACCATTACCATTATTACTACGACGCTCTGTAAAAACTTCTTCTGTCTGATTAGTACGAATCATGATTTTTTCCTGTTATTTTGGGCAGTTAGTTTGAATTTTGTTCTTACAAGCGCTGAATTTTCTATTAATTCAGTTGCTTTTTCGATCATCTTTTGGACATTTAGCTTCGTCTCAGCGTTTTGATTTCATCCTAAACGATTACTGTGTTAATGATTTCAAAGTTCTTCTCAGCATCTTGGAGGAGGTTTTCTAAACGATGGAAGATTTCCATGACAAGCTTCAATTAAATACTCCTTGAATAGTTAATAAGAGAAGTTATCTATGTAAACACCATGACAAGGGAATATTTGAGTTTGTGAGTGATTTGATTAACCTGATTTATTACGAAACAAACTGTAGTAAAACCTTAATAGAACTTTCACTTCAATCGTCTCCCTTAGCTTCGCAAGCACTCTCTTAATACCAATCCACAAAAGTGTGACAACACTTTTGTGGATTGAAAACCAGACCTAGCAAGGATTTTAAAAACACAAAACGGCATAGCCGTTTTGTGTTTTGGTATTATGGGTCGGTAGGGTAATCTCTTCAGTTTGATAGATCAGCTTATGGAGGGAAGGGAAAGTCTTAACTAACTGCTATAGTTCTAAAACTTGAGTTCTCTTGGCTCGCTTATTGAACCCATCTAAATTATTGAACTGTAGATCTTTTGCTAAGTAAGCGTGCATGAGAAGGCTCTTATCCTGAGTGTTTACAATAGTTTCAACTTCAAACCAATCGGAAAACGACAGAGATGCATACCCGCCTCATCATCAATCCCACTTCTGGCCCTGCTGACAAACCTGATCTGTCAACGGAAATTGTCGAGGCTTTGCAAAATCAAGGCATTGAAGCTGAACTATGTGCAACTTCACCCGATGAAGATGGCGAGGGTCTATCCGCTGAGGCTGCTAAAGCAGGTGCTGAACTTGTGATTGTAGCGGGAGGCGATGGCACGATTGAAGCTGTAGCAAGAGGGTTAATGCATACTCAAACTGTGCTAGGCATTATTCCGATGGGAACACGTAATAACATTGCCGCTAGCTTAGATATTCCCAACGATTTATCTCAAGCCATTCAGACTCTGGTAGAGGGAGTGCGTGGTCGGTTTGATATGGGTAAGGCAAACAATCATTACTTTGTGGAAGTGGTAGGCGTGGGGCTAGAAGCGACCCTCTTTCCTTGGGGAGATGAACTCAAAGAAGGAATCAAGAACAATTATTGGGCGGCTTTTAAAAGTTTCTTCTCAGGTATTCAAGCTTTTTGGCAATTTAAACAGCACCGCTTGGTCTTGCGCCTTGATGGCAGACGGATGCGTCGTTTACGCATCTTGCAAGTCAATATCTGCAACAGTCCTCGCTATGGAGTGCAATTTGCCTTAGCGCCTGATGCAAAAATGAATGACGGCAAGCTTGACGTAGTGTATATTGATAACCCTTCTAAATGGGATCATATGCGTCACTTTTTTACGGCTATGCGAGGTGAACGACTTCCCCATGAACGGCTTAATACTCATCGAGCCGCTAAGATTGAAATTAAGAGTTATCCACCATTAGAAGTTCATGCCGATGGACAGTGCCTAGGTGTTACCCCCATCACTGTTGAAGTAATTCCAGATGCCCTTTGGATTTGTGTACCTACGCCTGAGTTGCTATTAAAGTTCGCTGACGAAAACAACAGCTATGGTTTGCCAGAGCAGGATGAGAGCATTTCCACCGATCGCCCATCAATCTCAGTTTAAATTCCACTAATTTGAACTAGTCCGTACAAGCATGAGGTAAGCCAGATGCCGCCAGCAACCCATCCACTCAGGACATCTGTTGGCCAATGTACACCAAAATACATTCGACTAAAGCCAACACCCAAGGTTAAAAACACTGCCAAGGGAGCAGTAAGCCATAGAGAAATACCTAGAGACTGCGTGAAGATCGCTGCTAATAAACCGTAAAAGGAAATGGCACTCATGGAATGACCGCTAGGATAACTGTAATCCATCGGACGTTTAGAAGATGCCCATAGATCAGGTCGTTTGCGGCGGAAGAAAGACTTGAAAATGCCATTAAGCAACCATGAACCGCTTAGTCCGATCGCTAAGATCAGAGCTGGAACCTCCTCGTTGCGATAAATAAGAATTCCTGCGATCGCAATAAGTATAGGAATGGTAATTTCGCCCTGAGCCATCCAAGTTAGAGCCATCATATATCTATCTAGGGTTGGATTAGTCCATTCTTTGAGAGTTAGCAAACATGACTCTTCAAAAGGTAGTAACCAATCCCATAGAAGGAAGCGGGCGATGAAAACACCTAGCGCTAAAACGAGCGTACCCGCTAGCAATCCCCCCAGCAGATAGGGAGCAAAAGTAATGAGTGATTGGAACAACCAGTAAAGGCGAGTGCTAATTTGCGCCATCAGCAATCTCCTGAATGTAATCTATAGCTATTTGTAGGCTGTTCATTGTCTTCTGGTGGCGAAAGGCGATCGCAATGAACTGTTGAAAATTCATCACGATCGCCTTTTTGTTTATTGATTTTGCTAATTTACTTACAAAAAGTTAAGCAAATATCGATTACACAACTGCTTGGTTCGCAACATTACTATCGATTGCTTCTCTAAGAGAGCGAACAGTCGCAATCATCGAAACCACATCATTCAATTGATTAACAGCAGAACCAACACCAATACCTGACGCGCCAGCAGCAATCGCCATTGGAGCGGTAATATTGCTCAAACCAGAAGCACACATTACAGGAATGGAAACTGCGCGGCTAATAGCATGGGCGGCAGCGAGGGTTGGCGATGCTTTTTCGATCGCGCCAAGTACACCAGCATGGGTTGGCGCAGAGCTTGTACCACCTTCAGTTTGGATGATGTCAGCGCCGATTGATTCGAGCTTTTCCGCAAGGGTGACTTGCTCATCGAGAGGCAAGGTATGGGGAACGGTTACCGAAATAGCGGTGCGAGGCAACAAGGCTCTAGTTTCTGTGGTAAGAGCAATGATTTCATCGGCAGTAAATACACGACCTTGAGCGTAGAAGCTATCGTAGTTACCGATTTCGACCAGATCTGCGCCATTAGCAACAGCTTCTGCGAGTTTCTGTGCTTCGACTGCCGATACACAAATGGGCAACGAGCAGTTAGCCTTTGCGATCGCAATTAACTCAGCATCAGCCGCGATGTCAACAAAAGTTGCACCACCGTGCTCGGCGGCTTGCACCACCATTTTTACGGAATTGCGATCGAAATTGTGCAGACCGCTAATAATTTTGAGAGCGTTACGGCGACTAAAAGCGGTTGCGAGGGAAAGAGGTAAACGAGACATAAGCGTTGTCATCCTTAATTAGGTTTATTCACTGTATTGCAATTTTAGTATTTAGCCTTGGTATTCAAAAAGAAAATGGGCGCAACGCGCCCATTTTCTTTATCTTAATGCTGAATTTTTGGACTTCTCGACTTCGCGGTCTTTTTTGCCGCGCCAGATAAATCTGAGGGGCGTACCTTCAAAACCAAGAGATTTGCGGAATTGATTTTCGATGTAGCGCTTGTAGTTGTCGTTAAAGCGATGGGGATCGTTAACAAACAGAATAATCGTGGGAGGACTATCGGAGATTTGGGTGCAGTAATAGACCTTGCCCTGTTTGCCGCCACGACTGGTCGGTGGTGCGTGCCATGTGATTGCTTCCGTGAGAGCTTCATTGAGAATTGCCGTAGGGACGCGGCGCTTGTGTTGCTCGGCGGCGATGTCAACGCGATCGAGGATTTGTGTAACCCTCTGACCTGTAAGCGCACTGACAAATATAATCGGCGCATATTCGACAAACATGAGGCGATTTTTGACCTCGGCAGTGTAGTCGTAAATGGTATATGAATCCTTTTCGATCGCATCCCATTTATTGACAACGATGACGCAGGCTTTACCTTCATCGTTAATTCTGCCAGCCAGCTTTTGATCTTGATCGGTAACACCATCAAGGGCATCAATTACCAATAACACTACATCGGAACGACCGATCGCCTTAAAGGCACGGTTAATACTAAAAAATTCAATACCGTAGTCAATATTCTTTTTGCGGCGTACACCTGCGGTATCGATCAAGCGATATTTTTTGCCATCGCGCTCGACTGACATGTCGATTGCATCGCGGGTAGTGCCAGAGATGGGACTAACGATACTGCGATTTTCGCCAATGAAAGCATTGAGTAAGCTCGATTTACCGACATTAGGACGACCAATAATGGCGACTTTAATTTCATCGCTTTCCTTAATGACTTCTTCGGGGGGTGGTAAATGCTTAATTAACTCATCTAATAATTCGCCCGTGCCGTTGCCATGGATTCCCGACATGGGAATTGGCTCACCTAAGCCTAAATTCCAAAATTCTGCGGCTAATGAAAGTCCATACTTAGAGCCTTCACACTTATTAACGGCAAGTAGTACAGGAATATTTTGGCGGCGTAACCAGCCACCCAACTGCTCATCAGCATCGGTAATGCCTGCCATACCATCAACTACAAAAATGACGGCGACTGACTCACGGATGGCAATTTCTGCTTGTTCCCGAATCATCGGTAAAAATTCAGTCTCGTCATCGAATACCAGTCCGCCAGTATCGACGACTTGGAACTCATGCGCTCCCCAAAAACATTCACGATAGACGCGATCGCGGGTTACTCCTGGTTGATCGAAGACGATCGCATATTGCTCTCCCGACAGGCGGTTTACGAGCGTGGATTTGCCCACATTGGGGCGACCGACAACGGCAACAATCGGGAGCGGCATGGCTTTACAGTTTTTGGATTCAGAACTCATTATACTAACTTTAAGCTAGTCCAATCGTCAATTATTTTGATAATTATTTTTATCAAAACCAGAATTTGAGTCGCCAGCTACGCTAGCGACTCAAATTCTGGTTTTAGTTTACTCATACTGAACTTCTCAGCAATTGTTGAGCTTGCTTAACCCAAATTGCCATTTCTGCTATGTCGGGGCAAAGATCGGCTCGCCGAAATTGTTGCACTTGCAGGCGGAGAATTTGCTTGTGCAGCTTGTCCAGAGGAGTTTGGGACAGTTGCTCTAGGGAAACAATGCCGCTATGGACGATGATTCCGCAATGCTGTAAACCCACCGCAGGGATACGCGCCAAATCAGCAAAGGCTAACCATTTAGTCAATAGTTGCAGTCTTACCCCAATTGCGATCGCAAAAGCTTCTTTTTCAGATCTTTTAAACCCAGCCTTTTTGATTAAACTGCGAGTTGTCTGTATACCGTGATCTTTGAGCTTTTGGCAATCTTCCGCACTCAACCCCGGTAACTTTTCAATGGGAAAGTTTAAAGATGAGATAGAAGTTTGAGAGGTTTGAGAAGGTTTCATTGGTTTGTGCGGAAATGCCTAAATGATGTAAAACAATTACTCCTTGTTTTAGCATTAACGTAGTTCAGCATAAATAACCAACCTTAAAAACCAGAAGCGGGCGACTCACGCTCTGATTTTTGGTTTTAATTATGGTTAGCTCCTCACAAAGTTTTAGCATTATCAATTGCGATCGCAATTTTTAGAGTGAATCCAACGCCCAATTGGTAAAACTACACCAAGCAAATTCAAGCAAATTAATAGGCAATTCAACATCTAGCCCTGCGCTATGCGTAAATAGAATTAACGACTTAAAAAATATATCCACAATATATCCAAGCCATAAATACTCAAGCCACAAATACCTATGCAAATTGATCCCGTTGCCGCTGAGTTAGGATTAGAGGTTGATCGCCGCCGTAATTTTGCGATCATTTCTCACCCTGACGCAGGTAAAACTACCCTCACCGAAAAATTATTGCTGTACGGAGGTGCAATCCAAGAAGCGGGCGCAGTCAAAGCTAAGCGCTCGCAACGCAGTGCCACCTCTGACTGGATGGAAATGGAACAGCAACGCGGTATCTCCATTACCTCAACGGTGATGCAATTTGAATATCAAAAGCATTTACTAAATTTGCTCGATACCCCTGGTCACCAAGATTTTAGTGAAGACACCTATCGCACCCTTGCGGCGGCAGACAATGCTGTCATGCTCATCGATGCGGCAAAGGGATTAGAAACGCAAACCCGCAAATTATTTGAAGTTTGTCGAATGCGATCGCTACCCATATTTACATTCATCAACAAACTTGATCGTCCGAGCATGACCCCTCTAGAACTGATTGATGAAATTGAGCAAGAATTGGGACTAGCCACCTATGTCGTCAACTGGCCGATCGGCACAGGCGATCAATTCCAAGGCGTATACGATCGCCGCCTCCAACGAGTGCATCTGTTCCAAAAAACAGGCTCGCACGGTAGTCAAAAAGCCGCAGATAACAGTATTCCTCTCGATGATCCTGATATTGAGTCCTTAATTCCACACCACCTGTACATCCAGTTACTCGAAGACTTAGAGTTACTCGATGGTATTGGCGTTGACCTCGACCTTGCCGCCATTCATGCAGGACAGCTCACCCCTGTATTCTTTGGTAGTGCCATGAATAACTTTGGCGTAGAACTATTCCTCGAAGCATTCCTCGAATATGCCCTCAAACCCACCATCCATAACAGCGATCGTGGTGAAATTGCCCCCACTCATCCTGAATTCACAGGCTTTGTCTTTAAGCTACAAGCAAATATGGATCCCAAACACCGCGATCGCATCGCCTTTTTGCGAGTTTGTTCGGGCAAGTTTGAAAAGGATATGGTCGTTACTCATGCGCGGACAGGAAAGCAAATGCGCCTATCGCGTCCGCAAAAGCTGTTTGCTCAAGACCGTGAAACCGTCGAGACTGCCTATGCAGGGGATGTCGTGGGCTTAAATAATCCGGGAAGTTTCGTGATTGGGGACACAGTTTGTGTCGGTTCAAGGCTGCGCTATCCCGAAATTCCTTCCTTTTCCCCAGAACTATTTGCTTATCTCAGAAATACCGACCCCACCAAATACAAAAGCTTTAATAAAGGCGTATCGGAGTTACAAGAAGAAGGTGCAGTACAAATTCTTAATTCCGTTGATGAAAGCAAGCGTGATCCTGTCCTTGCTGCGGTCGGACAGTTGCAGTTTGAAGTTGTCCAGTTTCGTCTCGCCCAAGAATATGGCGTAGAAACCTATTTAGATATCCTGCCCTATTCCGTAGCAAGATGGGTGGTTGACGGCTGGGAGGCTCTGGAAAAAGTGGGACGGCTATTTAATACCTTTGTTGTCAAAGACCGTTGGGAGCAACCAGTATTGCTATTTAGAAATGACTGGAATTTAGACCAAATTAAATCCGATCATCCTGATCTGAAACTAAGCCCTATTTCCATTGCTCCCTCTTCATAATTTAGAGATTCCAAGTAACTTTAAATTCGGGGCATTACTGGGGCTATTTTGCGCCTAGAGGGTTATATTCAGCATGGAGTCGAGCATTGACAATAATTGCCGTGATTGATTCCATGCTGCATTGCAACATCACTGCGATCGCCTCATCAAAATGATGAGGCTGTGCATGGGTGAGCGTAATGATCCCAATCGGATCAATGCCATAAATTAAAGGAACTGCCAGTGCTGACCGAGTAACATAGGGTTGGTTCGGCAATTGTACCCAGCGATTATCAAGTACCGTATCAGTCACTAACCCAATTTGCCGATGACGTAATGTCCACCCCGCTAGACCATCATCTAAAACTTGAGAAATCAATAAATCTTTAATATCACGAGTGACGGGGCCACGAGCCAAAATACTCTCCATGATTACCCTATCCTCATCAATCAAAAAAATACTCCCCTCTTCAGCCTCTGTATATTTAATGAGTGATTGTAATGTATGTTTGAGTGTAGCCTTAAGAACTAAGCTCCCAGTAACTGTTTGAGCGTGAGAAATTGAGCTTTTAAGTAAGTTTGTTTGTAATTCGAGAGCTGCTTGTGCCACGAGTAGCAATGTGTGTTCTTCCAGATCGACCTGCAAAGGCACAATGTCTAGATGACTATGTGCTAGCTGTTGAGCGTTGCTCTTGGGAAAATTCATGCGCGATTATGCTTTGCGGGTTGAATAAATTGCTAATCAGGTACTTGTGTGATATATATCTTAGCCTAAATTCCCTAATCAAGTTGCACCTATGAATGCCACAGTAAATGCTCCCGTCAACCCTTCCGAAAACGTTACAGAGACTCTTCAGAAGGAAATAAATTTACTTAAGGTCGATTTAGAACAAAAGGATCTGCTAGTACAACAGCTTTCCGAAGAGCTTTTTCGTTTGGTGAAGGGAAACACCGCTTTTTTGCCTAATGCTGAAATTCATGAACAACATTCTGAGGAAATGCGTCTTTTAGCCGAGAAATTGGCATTGGTCGAAAATCAACTAGTGCTTACCCAAGCCCAAGTTCAAGAACGCGATCGCGAAGCTATCGACTTACGACAGACGATTCAAGAAATGAGCGATCGCAATCGGATGCTTGAGCAAGTAGTTCAAGAATTGCCAAATATTTATCGTGCCAAGTTTGCGGAGCGAATTGTGCCAATCAAGCAAAAAATCGAAGCTTTGCAAAAGGAAAACCGTCAGCTACATATTGAATTGCAAAGCCTAAGTTTCCGTCTCTCTGGTCGTACTCGTCGCCCTGCTGTTCAGCAACACCGCATCGAGTTACCAAGAGTCATGCCTGCGATGGGCTAACTGTTCTGCAAAAAAATAGGATAGCTGTACTACTCTGTGCAGCTATCCTATTTTTTGCGGTTTTAGCTACAGGTTAAGAACTACAATGAGCCTCAGTTAGGCTGAGGTGAAAATGTTGCAAAAGGTGTTGGGAAAGATGTTGCCCTGGTTGTTGGAGAAGGTTTTGGAGCTGGTGGAGTAAAATTCGGAATGTCACCACTTACAGGGAAAGGTGTATTAGACTTAATCGAGATACCGTGGACAGTCATGGTGATAAAAGAGGTTAGTTCTCCAGTCCCATTGGAATTGATAAAGTTAACTGGGGGAAACTCTTGTTTGTCATCATCTGACTCCGCAACCGCATGCAGATGAACTAAACTGCAACTAGCTATGGCGATCGCCATAGCGAAAAAAAATTTTTTTAACATGGTCGGTTTAGCTCCATAACAGTTGATTTGTGTACTTTGTTAGTAAATAATATGTTCTTCCAGATCAACTTGCAAAGGCACAACGTCTAAATGACTATGTGCTAGCTGTTGAGCGTTGCTCTTGGGGAAATTCATGCGCGATTATGCTTTGTGGGTTGAATAAATTGCTAATCAGGTACTTGTGTGATGTGTATCTTAGCCTAAATTCCCTAATCAAGTTGCACCTATGAATGCCACAGTAAATGCTCCCGTCAACCCTTCCGAAAATGTTACAGAGACTCTTCAGAAGGAAATAAATTTACTTAAGGTCGATTTAGAACAAAAGGATCTGCTAGTACAACAGCTTTCCGAAGAGCTTTTTCGTTTGGTGAAGGGAAACACCGCTTTTTTGCCTAATGCTGAAATTCATGAACAACATTCTGAGGAAATGCGTCTTTTAGCCGAGAAATTGGCATTGGTCGAAAATCAACTAGTGCTTACCCAAGCCCAAGTTCAAGAACGCGATCGCGAAGCTATCGACTTACGACAGACGATTCAAGAAATGAGCGATCGCAATCGAATGCTTGAGCAAGTAGTTCAAGAATTGCCAAATATTTATCGCGCCAAGTTTGCGGAGCGGATTGTGCCAATCAAGCAAAAAATCGAAGCTTTGCAAAAGGAAAACCGTCAGCTACATATTGAATTGCAAAGCCTAAGTTTCCGTCTCTCTGGTCGTACTCGTCGCCCTGCTGCTCAGCAACACCGCATTGAGTTACCAAGAGTGATGCCTGCCATGGGCTAACTATGCAGCCAAAAAAATAGGATAGCTGTACTACTGTACAGCTATCCTATTTTTTGGCGATTAATATAGTTTAACTAGGGTTCCATCCGCATCCCTTGTGTTCTGGTTCTGGAGGTGTTGGCAAAATGAAATTCGGTATTTCACCACTTACAGGGAAGGGAGTGTTGGATTTAATCGAAATACCGTTGATAGTCATGGTTATAAACGAGGTCAGCTCACCAGTGCCATTAGAATTGATAAAGTTAACTGGAGGAAATTCTGGCTTGTTCTCTTCTGACTCAGCCGCCGCAGGAAGATGAACCAAACTGCAACTAGCTAGAGCGATTGCCATAGCGAAAAGTGATTTTTTTAGCATGATCGATTTAGCTCCATAACAATGTATTGGTTTGTTAGTGTGTAGTAATGCAAGCTTTTTTTAAGAAATAAAACCAGATTATGAGTTGCGGTGCGAAGCACCGCAACTTACTTCTTTGGTTTTAGTTTGTAAACTAACTCTTACCTTGCTGCATTAGAAGGAAAATGTAGTACGCAGAACGCCAATCGTTGTCGTATCGCTACCTACACGGTTGCCAGGATTGAAGAGGAAAATCAACCCAGGAGTAATACTGATGTTGTTGGAAATACGATGACGATAGAACAATTCTAATTGGGTTGTGCTAGTGCTTTGTCCACCAGTTGTAGTTCCTGAAGTGGGCGACAGAGGGTTACCAAAAAAGTCAGGTACGTTGCTATTGCCACTCAAGCTACTACCTGTGATTTTAGGCAGTTGACCGACATAGATACCACCCAAGTTTCCTTCTTTGAATAAATCAGGAAAAGTCAAATAAGACATCCAGTTAAAAGTCTGTACACTACCTGTTAAACCACTAACAGTTGAAGATGTAAAACCAACCCATCCGCCTAAATTGAGTGTTGGCAAAGCTCGCCAGTTGATGGTACTACCAAAAGCATCCGTGCTTACTGGTACTGCACCGCCTCCAGGGCTAATTGCCACAATATCATCACCCACACCTGTACCTAGCAGTCCCAATTGGGTGTTAGTTGTACCAGCATTGCTTGTATAGGAGCGTAGATAGTACAAAGCGACATCCACAGGCTTGACAGGTGCAAATACAAATTGAGCACCTAGGGTATAGTTACCGCCAAACAATCCGCCATTGCCAGCCGCAGTTTGAGCATTTCCAGCCGAGTAAACTGCTTGCAAACTGGTTCTTTCAGCAATTTGCCAGTCAAAGCCAACACCACTTGTAGTGTTGCCCAGATTTAGAATCGGATTTCGCTGAGCAAATAGTGAAACTGCACCTTGACCTGCGCTCTGATAACGATCTGGCCCACGGAAAACTGTAACTGGGCTAACTCCTACTGGTCCTGCAATGATCGCAAAGTTGTCAGCAATAAGAGAACGATAGCTAAGGTCGCTCAGTACAACTGAATTACCATTAGCTCCTGTGAAAAACTCATAGCCTAGTCTGGTAAATGAGTTGTTGAGCGCATTGTTGCCAGTTGCAGCTGTAGATAGATTGCCAATACTCAGACCAGTAAGTAGTGAGCTCCGAGGATCAAGCTGTGTAAACAGACTCAATTGAACATTGCCGCCAAAGGTCACATTAGTGGCATTGTCAGGAGTCTTTGCCCCAAAGATACTAGGAGAGTTGTTAGCCCTTCCTTGGAGACCAAAAATTGCTTGACCAAACAACTTAGTGGTTACTGAAAATTGCTGAGCTTCAAGCTTTGCGGTCTTTGCGTCGAGCGCATCAACACGTCCACGCAGAATCGCTAGCTCAGAAGCAAATTCCTCTTGAAGTTTTTGTAGGGTAGCAAGATCTTCTTGGCTAACTTTGTCTGACAAGCCCGCAGAAATAATTTCATTGATCTTATCTAAACAAGCATTCAGCCCTGCGGCAAACTCATAGCGGCTAGTTGCTTGGTTGCCTCGAAAGGTGCTATCGGGATAGCCTGCAATACAACCATAGCGCTCAACTAAAGACTGCAAGGCTGTAAAAGCCCAGTCTGTTGGTTTGACATCACTTAACTGTGAAACCGATGTAACATTCTGCGCGATGTCGCTGACAGGATTAACTTCTTGATTAATCTGGTTAATCAGTATGGATTCACTGGTAGCTACTGACGTTGCAGTTGCAGTATCTGTGCTGGACGATCTACCAGAAACATCTTGTGATGGGACACTTTTATCAATCTGATTTGCATTGAAATTTGCCCCAGTATCTACGAAAGTAGTCGTATTCTCGGCTTGAGCAATGCCGCCAACCATCAGGGAAGATGCGATCGCAGTTCCCAAAAGTATCTTAAAACGACTATTCCCAGTCGTTATCATCTGGGTTTGAAATTTTCTTGACATGTTTAAATCCTTAAACCACTTTTGTGACATGTACCCTAAGAAACTTAAAAACTTAAAATTTTTTAAATTTTTAATACTGTATAAGTAGTCCAGCTTAAATAACCTGAAAGTCTAAGATCTTGTGCTGCCCGCGTAGCGGGCAGCACAAGATCTGATTTTGGCTTTTAACTATGCTGGACTACCTATCATGTATACAGATTCTATCTAGTATTAGTCAAATAGCTACATGATTTTTATCATTCTCTAAAAAAAACATGATGTGAATTGCTATACAGCTCACATCATGTTTTTTTATTTTTTAGTGACGGCAGCTTTTTTAGTAGTCGTGGCTTTTGTGGTGGTCTTGGCAGCAGTTTTAGAGGCTGCGGTTTTATTTGTCGTCGCTTTGGTTGTAGATTTTTTGGTAGTAGTTTTCTTGGTTTCAGTAGTTGCTTTGGTTTTACTGGTCGTCGCTTTTGTGGCACGTTTAGCGGTACCTTTTGTGGTTTTCGACTTAGCTGCCAACATGGCGACAGCCTCTTCCAATGTTAAACCTTCGACAGTTTGTTCCTTAGTAAGTGAGACATTGACTTTGCCATGCTTTACATAGGGGCCATATTTCCCATCGAGAATTTCGATCGCATCTTCATCATCGGGATGATTACCGAGGGACTTTAATACTTTGGCTGCGGCAGCCCCGCGCAAAGTTTTGGGTTGAGCCAAAAGCTCTAAGGCACGCTCAAAGGTGATTGTATAAGGATCATCGGTGGACTTGAGTGAGCGATTATCATCCTTGTCACCATTGCCCTTAGTGTGACAAACATAGGGTCCAAAGCGTCCCGTATTCACAAACACGCGATTGCCAGTGTCGGGATGTGCGCCCAAGGTGCGTGGTAAGGCAAGCAGCTTCACTGCGAGATCGAGGGTCACGTTTTCAGGTTGCATTCCCTTGGGCAAAGAGGCGCGTTTGGGTTTTGGCACTGCTTCTGTGGCTTGCCCAAGCTGCACATAGGGGCCATACTGCCCCATCATCATAAAGATTGGTTCATTAAATTCTGGATGAATCCCAATTTGGTCAGGCCCTTCTAGCTTCTGTTTCAGAAGGAGTTCAATCTTTTCAGGAACTAAATCGGAAGGAGTTAGATTTTGGGGAATGGAAGAATTAACCGTGCGATCGCCTTCACCAACTTGGATATATGCACCGAATTTACCAATTTTGACTTTAACATCATCATCTAAACCTTCGAGATGCACAGTCCTCGCAGATTCGCCATCAATCAAGCTATCACGGGCTTTTACCTGACCGCTCAATCCCTGCTCTCCTGAATAGAATTTTTTCAAATAGGGCAACCAGTCCACACTACCTGTGGAGATATCATCAAGGGTTTGTTCCATTTTGGAAGTGAAACTAGGATCGACGAGGTTGGGGAAATGTTCTTCCAAAAGACTGGTAACCGCAAAGGCGGTAAAGGTGGGAATGAGAGCATTATTTACTAACTGCACATAACCGCGATCGCAAATTGTGCCGATGATGCTGGCGTAGGTACTAGGGCGACCGATGCCTTCACTTTCCAGCATTTTCACAAGCGCCGCTTCGGTATATCTTGCAGGAGGTTGAGTTTCATGTCCGACCGTATTTAATTCCCGACAAACGGGATGATCACCAACCCTGAGTGGTGGCAACATCACCTCTTTTTCTTCGAGCGCCGCATCGGGATCATCAGACCCTTCAACATAGGCTCGGAAAAATCCTGCGAAATCGATCCGCTTGCCCGAAGCACGGAATAACGCATCCTCAACGGTTAACTGCACGCTGAGCATGGTTAACTGAGCATCTGCCATCTGAGAAGCCACAGTGCGCTTCCAGATCAGGTCATAGAGTGCCAGTTCGCGACCTGATAAACCTGTTTCTTGAGGAGTACGGAAAGTCTCACCTGCGGGACGGATTGCTTCGTGGGCTTCCTGTGCGCCTTTAGATTTGGTTACATACTGGCGAGGCTCTTTACTGAGGAAGTTGCTACCGTACATGGTGGTAACACAGTTCCGCGCCGCCACAATCGCTTGTTGCGACAAATGCACCGAGTCAGTCCGCATATAGGTAATAAAGCCTTGCTCATAGAGAGCTTGGGCAACCCGCATCGAGTCCCGCGCTGATAAGCGTAGTTTGCGGTTGGCCTCCTGCTGCATCGTTGAGGTGGTGAAGGGTGGTGAAGGCTTGCGTGTGGCAGGACGTTCATCAAGGTTGCTAACCGACCAAACCTTGCCATTGAGTCGCTCTTTAAGGGCGATCGCCGATGGTTCATCTAGCAATAAAACCTTGCGTCCTTTGGCAATTTTGCCCGTTGCCTCATCAAAGTCTTTGCCCGTGGCAACATTCACGCCACCGACCGAGACTAGCTGCACAGGAAATTCTTGTTTTGGCGCAAATAGATTTGCCTTCAAATCCCAATAACTGCCTGATTTGAAAGCGCGACGCTCACGCTCACGGTTAACGATTACGCGCACAGCCACGGACTGTACCCGCCCTGCCGATAAGCCCCATGCTATTTTTTTCCACAGCAAAGGCGATAGGGTATAGCCCACAAGTCGATCGAGAATGCGGCGAGTTTCTTGGGCATGGACTAGGCGATCGTCGATCTGGCGACAATTTTGCAGCGCCCCCTTAATAGCTTCGGCGGTAATTTCATGGAATACCATGCGCTTAATCGGCACTTTGGGCTGCAAAATTTGCAATAAGTGCCATGAAATACTTTCTCCCTCACGATCTTCGTCAGTGGCTAGGATTAGTTCTTTTACACCTTTGAGCGCAGATTTAAGTTCCCGAACGATTTTTTTCTTATCGTCTGGCACAATGTAAAGTGGCTCAAACTCTGAATCTACATTCACCCCCAGCTTTGCCCACTCAGTCCCCTTTAATTCCGCAGGAATGTCGCTAGCGGATTGTGGCAAATCGCGTACATGCCCCATTGATGCCTCTACTCGATATCCAGAGGGCAAAAAGTTGCGAATGGTGCGGGCTTTCGTGGGCGATTCGACAATGACAAGGGTAGACATATTGACCTGCAAGGCTCGCGGTAATCAAAACAGTTAGCAAATATCAACAAGCAAAATCAAGCGCTTATTAAATACCTTCTTAACCTATATACAATGTTTATGCAAAAAATTACTAATTTTTAGTAAGGGAAAAACACACCAGACGCAAAATTTATTTACAACCTGTCGCGACATTTAGAGATATCGGCAATGTTTTTGGGAGTTCAACGCTGCTATTCTAGCCATAAAAATTTAAAGATGTGTCAAAACCCAAAAGAGAGTTGCGGCGCTTCGCGCCGCAACTCTCTTTTGGGTTTTTCCCAAGAATGGCGATAATGCAGGCAGTTGATTAAGTAATTATGTCAGATCGAGAAATTAAACCAGAGAAATTACGAATTGCGATCGTCCACGAATGGTTTGTGAACTACGCAGGTTCAGAGCGGGTAGTGGAGCAGATCTTAAATTTATTTCCCCATGCCGATCTGTTTGCGGTGGTAGATTTTTTGGAGGATTCACAGCGCGGATTTATCCAAAATAAAAAAGTAACCACTACTTTTATCCAAAAATTACCCTTTGCGAAAACCAAGTTTCGGCAGTATTTGCCACTTATGCCCATCGCCATCGAGCAGCTCGATCTATCAGCCTATGACCTGATTATTTCTAGTGCCCATGCCGTTGCTAAAGGCGTGTTAACTTCACCACATCAATTACATATTTCCTATGTCCATTCCCCGATTCGCTATGCGTGGGATTTGCAGCACCAATATCTAAAGGAATCAAATTTAGAACAAGGATTGAAAAGCTGGATTGCACGGTGGATTTTGCACAAAATCAGAATATGGGATACGCGCACAGCACATGGGGTTGATCTATTTATTGCGAATTCCCAATTTATTGCCCGTCGGATTCAGAAGGCTTATCGACGCTCGGCAACGGTGATTTATCCGCCCGTAGATTTACACAATTATCAACTTTGCGAACAAAAGCAGGATTTTTATCTCACTGCATCGCGACTAGTTCCCTACAAACGCATCGATTTAATTGTGGAAGCTTTTTCGCAAATGCGCGATCGCAAATTGATTGTGATTGGTGATGGCGAACAAATGGCAAAAATCAGAGATAAAGCCGCCAGCAATATCCAATTTTTAGGACATCTTGCTCCTGAACAACTACGGCAGTATATGCAAAATGCTAAAGCCTTTGTATTTGCCGCAGAAGAGGATTTTGGGATTACGCCCGTTGAGGCTCAAGCCTGCGGTACACCTGTAATTGCCTATGGTCGAGGTGGTGTATGCGAGTCAGTTCATGGTTTAGATCACGCTCAACCCACGGGTGTCTTTTTTACAGAGCAAACAGTTTCCAGTATTTGCAATGCCGTGATTGAGTTTGAGACAAATTGCGATCGCATTACCCCAATCGCCTGTCGCGAAAATGCCCTGCGCTTCTCCACCGAGAGATTTCAAGCAGAATTTTTGAAGTTTGTCCAACAATCTTGGTGCGATCGCTAACAAAAAAGGGCGCTAAGCGCCCTTTTTTAATGATTATCGCAACTTGTTCGATTCAACTAGCATCGAGTCAATGAGTGGTTGCAGAATCAATTCCATTGCAAAGCCCATTTTGCCACCAGGGACAACTAAAGTAGTGTGGCGAGACATAAAGGAACCATTGATCATACTTAGCAAGTATGGGAAATCAATGTGGAACTTCTCATGGAAGCAACGGTTGGTATGAATGATTACAAAGCTTTCATCAAGGGTAGGAATATCACGAGCAATGAAAGGATTGGAAGTATCAACGGTAGGAACGCGCTGAAAATTGATATGCGTATTAGAGAACTGAGGCGTGATGTAATTTACATAGTCAGGCATCCGACGCAAAATGGTATCCACAATTGCTTCAGCGCTGTAGCCACGCTCAGCATTATCACGGTGAATTTTTTGAATCCATTCCAAGTTCACAATAGGAACTACACCCACCAATAGATCGGCATATTGCGCAAGGTTAATATCCTTATTCACAACCGCACCATGCAAACCTTCGTAAAATAGCATGTCGGTTCCAGACTCAATGCTTTCCCAAGGGGTAAATTCACCAGGTTGGTTACTTGTTCCTAAGCGGCCATTGTGGTACTCCGCTTCTTCGGGGCTGTGCAAATAGTAACGTCTTTGCCCACTACCTGTTTCGCCATATTCACGGAAGAGTGCTTCCAACTTATCTAAAACATTTGCCTCTAAGCCGAAGTGACTCAAGTTGCGTCCTTGCTCAGATGCCTCTTTCATCATGGCTCGCATTTCGGCGCGGTTGTATTTGTGGTAGCTATCGCCTTCGATGATCGCTGCCTTGATTTTTTCCATCAAAAAGATATGCTCAAAAGCCCTTTTAACAGTGCTAGTCCCCGCACCCGATGAACCTGTGACTGCAATAACTGGATGTTTCTTAGACAAATTTTTTCTCCTTAATTTTTTAGTTGTGTTAATGGGTTTTTATTAACGTGAATGCGATCGCTCGCAGCCGAAGAACCACAAAAAATATTAAAACTACTATACCGTTGTATATACCTTTATATATATAGCGCCCCTAAAAGCAAATTTTCAGAGCAAATTTTCAGAGCAAAAATTTAGAGCCATGGTCGCCAACCCCTCAAAACTCCTAGCACACCTCACCGAACCGCTCACCATTGGCAATGTCACAGTCAAAAGTCGGGTGTTTCAATCGCCATTGTCGGGAGTAACCGATCTTGTGTTTAGGCGGTTAGTGCGCCGCTATGCTCCTCACTCCATGCTCTATACAGAGATGATCAGCGCGACCGATCTACATCATATGAAAGCATTACCAAAACTGATGGAGATCGATCGTCATGAAACACCGATCAGCATCCAACTGTTTGATTGTCGTCCCGATTTCCTTGCGGAGGCAGCCCAAAAGGCGGCAATCGAGGGCGCGGATACTGTTGATATCAATATGGGTTGTCCCGTTAACAAAATTACCAAAAAAGGTGGCGGCTCATCGCTATTGCGCCAACCTGAACTCGCCGCCCAAATTGTGCGATCGGTGGTGGATGCGGTGGATATTCCTGTGACAGTCAAGACGCGCATCGGCTGGGATGATGCCGAAATCACGATCTTGGACTTTGCCAAGCGTATGGAGGACGCTGGAGCAAAGATGATCACTGTCCATGCCAGAACGCGATCGCAAGGCTACACGGGTAATGCTAAGTGGGAGTGGATTCGTAAAGTCAAAGAGGTGCTGACGATTCCTGTAATTGCCAATGGTGATATTTTCTCGGTCGAGGCAGCAGTTGCTTGCTTAGAGGAGACAGGCGCAGATGGAGTAATGTGTTCACGGGGGACGTTGGGCTATCCGTTTTTAGTGGGGCAAGTTGATCATTTTTTACAAACGGGTGAATATTTACCCAAGCCATCACCGATTGAATGTTTGCAGGTTGCCAAGGAACATTTACAAGGACTCTGGGACTACAAAGGTATCCGCGGCATTCGGCAGTCTCGTAAACATATGACTTGGTATGCCAAGGGATTTATGGGGGCGGCGGCTCTACGCGATCGCCTCTGTCGGATTGAGTCCGTGCAGGATGGTTTTGATTGCCTAGATTTTGCGATCGCGCAAATTGCCGAATATCAATCCCAAAATTGTATGCAGCCAATCTCGCCTGAAGATATGGCAGAAATGATTGCCATGCAGCAATAATATCTGTGTTAGAGAACAAGTCATCGAAGAGCATCATGCAACTATTTAGCCGCCGAAATCTGCGCCTGTTTATCATCCTCTTTGTGGCAACAGTGCTAATGTTTGCGCTCGGATGGTTTATATTTTTGCGCCCTGAAATTACTACTCTCAATAAAACAGCTACCACCGCAGGTTCTAATCTCCAAAATATTACCCTCACTGAGTTTGATGTCAATGGCAAACTACTCTGGGAAATTACGGCGGAGAATGCTAACTATCGTGAAGATCGTAAAATTGCCGATATTGAAGTGGTTAAGGGTAAGTTTTATCGTGATGGGGATTTGCTGATGGAAGCCACAGGCGATCGCGGAACGATCGATCAAAGCACCAAAGAAATTTCATTACAGGGCAATATCGATGCGATCGCAGTTCAAGAAAA
Source organism: Pseudanabaena mucicola FACHB-723 (assembly GCF_014696385.1). GTDB lineage: Bacteria > Cyanobacteriota > Cyanobacteriia > Pseudanabaenales > Pseudanabaenaceae > Pseudanabaena. Next base: position 38,643 of record NZ_JACJQB010000021.1, on the reverse strand, counting down.
AATTGATCTCAAGGCGGATCGTATGGTCTGGAAATCGGAGGAGGATCTGCTCAAAGCCACAGGTAACATTGTGATCAACAAGCCTGATGACAAACTCACGATGCGGGGCGCAGAGATGACAGCCAAACCTAGCAACAATATCTATAGTCTCGAAAAAGGAGTTGTCGTTAATGCGGTAGAACCACCCGTGGAGATGAAAAGTGAAAAGGTGACTTGGGATGCTAAAAATAGTCGTGTGTTCACTGAGGCAGAAATTGAGGTAATTCAAGTCAAAGACAAATTACAGCTTAATGCCCAGCGTGGTGACTGGAATATCGATAAAAAAGAAGTCACATTTACGGGTGATATTCAAGCCAAAGATCCTAAGCTTGATCTAGAAATTGACACATCCCAAGCAATCTGGAATCTTGAGAAACAGGTCGTAACTTTGCCATCTAGCTTCACAGGTACAAGCAAAAGTCGCGGTATTGTTGTCACCGCTTCCAAAGGAGAGGCTCAACTCGAAAAAGAGCAAATTAATCTGACGGGAGAAGTGTTGGCTAGCTTTAGCTCGACACAGGGAGTAGTCAGCGCCGATCGGGTGGAATGGCTGATTCCCACCAAGACGATTACGGCTGAGGGCAATATCAGATATCAACAACCTGATAAAAGCTTGAATGTTAGCGGCGATCGCGCTGTGGCAAACCTTGAGCAACAGACAATTACCGTCACAGGTACAGATGTTTTTTCCACTCTGAGTCCCTAAAGTCTAAAGTTGGTGGTGGCGCATCGCGCCGCCACTAATTTCATGTTTTGCTATAGTTGATTAACAATTGCGAATCATCGGTTTCTGCCGCTACCCATGGGAATTATCACCAAACGTTCGTCTAAAAAAGTAAGAGCTAACGAAATCCTGATTCGCCTCAAACGTCTTTACCCAGATGCTGTCTGCTCCCTTGATTACGAAACCCCTGTGCAGTTATTGGTGGCGGTGATCCTCTCAGCACAATGTACCGATGAACGGGTGAATATGGTCACCCCAAAATTATTTGCCAGATTTCCCGATGCGATCGCCATGGCAAATGCCGATCTTGATGAACTGATGGAGTTAGTGCATTCCACAGGCTTTTATCGCAATAAAGCCAAAAATATTCGCGGAGCCTGTGAAATGATCATGCGTGACTTTGATGGCAAAGTCCCCAACACCATGGACAGTCTACTCAAGTTGCCGGGTGTAGCTCGCAAAACTGCCAATGTGGTACTTGCCCACGCTTATGGGATCAATGCAGGGGTGACCGTGGATACCCATGTTAAGCGCCTGACCAAACGCTTGGGACTCACCAAATTTGATGAGCCACTCAAGGTTGAGCGAGATTTAATGTCCCTCTTGCCCCAACGCGATTGGGAAAACTGGTCAATTCGGATTATTTATCATGGCAGAGCAGTTTGTAATGCCCGTAAACCTGCCTGCGATCGCTGCGATCTCGCTGATTTATGTCCTTCAGCGCCCAAAACCTAATAAATTAGAGAAATTTTTACAAGCGCCGCTTGTAAAAATTTCTCTGGCGTAATCCAACCGATGTCTTTGTGTCAGTTGTGAAGTTTTCTAAAGATAATTCCTCTTTATGCAGTGACATCCGCGCTTATTCCCTAAAATGAAGACAAAATTCTCCCTGCAATCTTTAAATTAATAAAGACTTATGACAGATTTTGTAAAACCTTTCAAGAACGATCCCCAATTAGGGAATTTGTCTACACCCGTTAGCGATTCTGCGATCGTTAAAGCTTTTATCGGTAACCTTCCCGCTTACCGTGCAGGCTTGTCCCCTAGCCGTCGTGGCCTCGAAATCGGCATGGCGCATGGCTACTTCATTTACGGACCTTTCGCATTGCTAGGACCTCTCAGAAATACAGAATTGGCTAGCCTCGCTGGTTTGTTGGCAACTATCGCCGCTGTAGTCCTGTTGACTCTTGGTTTATCTTTGCATGGTCAAACCGTAACTAACTTGCAGTCTAGCTCTGCGGTGGAAGCACCTGCTGAATTGGGTACACCTGCTGGTTGGAGCGAATTTGCGAGCAGCTTCTTGCTTGGTGGTGCTGGTGGTGCTGCATTTGCATACTTCCTCAACTATCTAGAGCCATTCCAAAAATTCCTTGGTTTACTTTGGTCTTAATTGATGATCTTGGTGTTGCTAACCGCAGCAGCTACTAACATTAATTTCAGCCAAATCAAATCCGTCAATAACTTATAGCTTTTTCAAGGAAAACCACGACCATGACTGGATACTACGCACATTACTACGTTTCTTTCATCTTCGTACCTCTTGTTGGTGTAATACTCCCGATCGCCACCATGGGGCTACTTCTCAACTACATCGAGAACTAGTCTGTCAATTGGGAAACTAGGCTATTCATAGCCATAATCTCCAATTTTTTTAAATCGGCCTCCCTATCTTATTTTTATTACATTACAAGAAGAGCCTCGCAATGCGAGGCTCTTCTTGTGTAGACCAGATAAGATAAAGGCATGATCTTTGCGTATGATCCCTATGCCATTTTTAAAATTATTTTCCTATCTGCGAATCTGTTACATCTTTGCGATCGCAATCTTGATCAGCCTGACCTGTTTATGCAGCAATCCCCTCAACGCCGCAGCCGAAACTCTATCCTTTAGTCATGCCCAGTTAAAAGGTAGAGATTTTTCAGGCAGAGTGCTGACTGGTTCAGGATTTGCGAATGCCAACATGGAAGGAGCAATTTTTGAAAATGCCGATCTGCGCGGAACTGTATTTAGTGCCTCAATTTTGCGAAATGCCAAGCTCAAAGGGGCAGACTTTTCAGGAGGATTGCTCGATCAAGCGGATTTTGCCAAAGCCGATCTCAGTGATGCTCTCTTAATCGAAGCAATCCTGTTACGCAGTACCTTTGATTTCGTAAACATTGACGGAGCCGATTTCACGGACGCAATCATGGATGGTGGACAGCGCAAATGGCTATGCTCTAAAGCTAAAGGTATCAATTCTAAAACAGGTATTAGTACCAGAGATTCCCTAGAATGTGACTAAAATCAAAATAAAAGCTCGGCTTAGCCGAGCTTTTAAAGCGCTTTTTGTATGATTATGCAAGCTTACTTATCAAAATTGCAAAGCCCACCAGAAAACCACCTGTGAGATAAAAGAATCTGACGACATGCAGCTCATGCCAACCACTGAGTTCGAGATGGTGGTGAAAGGGAGCCATTTTGAAAAGACGCTTGCCCATACCAGTTTCATCTTTAGTGGCTTTGTAATAGCCTACCTGTGCAATCACAGAAATCGATTCCCAGATGAAGATTGCCCCAATAATTACAAAAGCCCAAAGTAAGTTACCGAGGATCGCTGTCGAGGCTAATGCACCACCCAAGGCAAGGGAACCTGTATCGCCCATAAATACTCGTGCAGGATAGCGATTATGCCAAAGGAATCCTAGATAGCTACCACTGAGGCACATACAGAAAATTGCTAATTCAGGGTTTTTCGGAAATAGTAAGAGAGACATCCCAAACAAGGCGATTGCACCTGTACCACCAGCTAAACCATCTAAGCCATCAGTAAGGTTTGTGGCGTTACTGCTACCGAGAAAAACAAAAAGAAATAGAGGAAAAGCCAATAAACCACAGGGGATTACCAATTTTAGGGGCAAATTCACCAAGGAAATCGACTGCCAATCTTGGGTTAAAACAAGCCAACCACAAAAACAGGCGGCAAAAAATGTTTGCAACAGTAACTTAGCGCGAGGAGATAAGCCTTTGTTGGAATGACGACGCAAAATTTTCCAATCATCGAGCCAACCGATAAAGCCAAATGAGAGAGTTAGTAAACTACAGGCAATTACTTTGCCATCAAAGCCAGACCAGATAATTCCCAGAACAATACCCACGGGTACAATGAATATCCCCCCCATGGTTGGTGTGCCTTGTTTCTTGAGGTGAGCTTGCGGCCCATCTTCGCGAATGATCTGTCCTGCTTTCAGGCGACGCAGGGCTGGCACGGCAAAAGTTCCCAACATGGCGACAGCCACGCTCCCAAAGGTAAAGGGCAGTAGCAGACTGGAACTTATATTAGGATGTAAGACAAGATCAACACCAATAATTAAACTTATTAAACCGATCGCTAAACCAAGTGCTAGGCTACTTCCTGTTGGAAATTTTGCTTTTCTAACTCTTACACCAGTATCAACCATTGTCTCTCCTCATACCCTCAGCAAACTTCACACTCTGGATTCAGACTAAGATTAAATTACAATTCTTTTTACAGCTTTGTAACCAATAATTAAAAGCCGTCTCAATATACGCTCTTAAATACCAAATAATGACCGCATTTGTCTACAGTGCCAACATCTTATTTTGACTGTTATTTAAATGTTGTTTGATTTCATTGAGCAACCGCTAATCAGATCTTTACACATAGCCCTTTAGTTTGACTCTATATAAATTGCCGATGACGAGCAAGAATTCTCGACAAATTGCACTGGAAGCATTGCGCTTAATTCAAAGACGCAATGCCTATGCTGATGTAGCACTTGACTGTACGCTTTCGCGATCGCGACAAGAAAACATCACCCTCCCAGAAAACGATCGCCGTCTAATTACAGAGTTAGTTTATGGTTGTACGCGCCGCCAAAAAACCCTGCAAGCGGTTTTGCAAAACTTCTCACAAAAACCAACCACAAAATTACCACCAGATTTATTAATAATCCTACAGATTGGCATCTATCAACTATGTTTTCTTGATCGCATAAAACCATCGGCAGTTGTGCATACCACTGTGGAATTAGCCAAGGCGAATAATTTAACAGGGTTGTCAGGTTTTACGAATGGGGTGATGCGATCCATACTCAGAGCCAAAGAGAAGGAAGATATTCTTGCCAAAATTAGCGATCCCGCGAGTTTTTATAGTTATCCTGAATGGCTAATCGAGCTATGGCAACAGGAATTTGGGCAAGATGCGATCGCAAGTATTTGTAATTGGTTTAATCAAACGCCGCATCTCGATTTGCGCGTCAATCTTTTACATGCCACAAGGGATCAAGTTTTAGCCGCCTTTGCTGAAGCTGATATCAAAGCGGAACCAATCCCCAACTTACCCGATGGCATTCGCGTCGCTCAAGGGTCAGGAGATGTTAGTCAATTGCCCAAGTTTAAAGAAGGTTGGTGGTCAGTACAGGACGCAAGCGCTCAGTTAGTGACCTATCTATTAGATCCCCAACCCAACGAAATCATCATTGATGCTTGCGCGGCTCCTGGTGGCAAGACCACACATATAAGTGATCGCCTCAAAAATACAGGTAAAGTTTATGCGCTTGATCGCCTTGCCAATCGCCTCAAAAAAGTTGATCAAAATACGGCGCGTTTGGGGATCACCAATGTCCAAACTGTTGAAGTTGATGCCCGTGAGTTTGATGCGGAAAAAGTATTAGGGAGCAAATGCGATCGCGTTTTACTAGATGTGCCTTGCTCTGGACTAGGGACATTGCATCGTCATGCCGATGCTCGCTGGCGACAAACTCCCGAAGAGCCTTATAAATTAGCCAAAACTCAAGCGGAAATCCTTGAGCGTGCTATCCAATGGGTCAAACCTGATGGCGTAATTGTGTATAGCACCTGCACCATCCATCCTGCGGAAAATGAAGAAGTGATTACCCAGTTCTTACAAAATCATCCCGATTGGCAAATTGTGCCACCCGATGCCGATAATCCTGCTGCTCATTTTGCTTGTGATGCTGGTTGGGTGAAGGTTCTGCCCCATGAACACGACATGGACGGATTTTTTATGGTGAAACTCCAAAAAAATATTTGTTGACAGTTTTGCGATACAGCTGAATTGCGCTATAATTGCAAACCTATGCCTATAGGTTTTACTAAAAATATTAACAATACAGATAGGCGTAGGATGTAAACCGCACCAAGCTGTAAATAGCTACTGCTCTTACATTTCTGGGAGGAAATCCAGATAAATTCAAAACAGGTACAAGGAAAAATTTAGTTATGATCAATCGGGCAAAAACTGCTACAGCCATCAATGTCGGCTTCACCCATGAAGACTTCGCGAAACTCTTAGATAAGTACGATTATCACTTCAGCCCTGGCGACATTGTTGCGGGTACAGTATTTAGCATTGAGCCTAGGGGCGCACTTATTGACATTGGGGCAAAGACAGCAGCCTATATCCCGATTCAGGAAATGTCGATCAACCGCGTTGATCAACCTGAAGAAGTATTACAAAATAATGAAACTCGTGAATTTTTCATTCTTGCTGATGAAAACGAAGAAGGTCAGCTAACCCTTTCGATTCGTCGCATCGAGTACATGAGAGCATGGGAACGTGTACGTCAGTTGCAAGCAGAAGACGCAACTGTCCGTTCTCTCATTTTTGCGACCAACCGTGGTGGTGCATTGGTCAGAATCGAAGGCCTACGTGGATTTATCCCTGGTTCTCATATCAGCACCCGCAAGCCGAAGGAAGAATTGGTTGGCGAGGAACTACCACTCAAGTTCTTGGAAGTGGATGAAGACCGTAACCGTCTTGTCCTCAGCCATCGCCGCGCCCTCGTCGAGCGCAAGATGAACAAGCTCGAAGTTGGCGAAGTCGTCATCGGTGTCGTCCGTGGTATCAAGCCTTACGGCGCATTTATCGATATCGGTGGTGTCAGTGGATTACTTCACATCTCAGAAATCTCCCACGAACACATCGAAACTCCTCACAATGTCTTCAATGTTAATGACGAAGTGAAGGTGATGATTATTGATCTCGATGCTGAGCGCGGACGGATCTCTCTCTCCACCAAGCAGCTTGAAGCTGAACCAGGTGACATGGTGCGTGACCCTCAACTCGTTTATGCTAAGGCTGAAGAGATGGCGGCAAAATATCGTGAACAACTCAATGCAGCGCCTGCAGTGATGGAAATTCCCGTAGCAGCAGTTGAAGAGGAAGAATTTGAAGTTCCTGATGCGATGGAAGAGCCCGAAATTCCTGAAGAAGTTGTCGCTAAAGCCGTAGAAGAAGTTATTGCTGAAGCTTAGTTAAGCTCCAAGGAAAGTTAATATTTTCTATCAACAAGGTGAGACTATCTCACCTTGTTTTATTTTTTAGTGTTGACACCTGTAATCTTATAGGTTACAATTGCATCTATATTCAAATACTTAGTTAACTATTTCTGAATCGGAGGTTTTAATGAATACATCAATCAATCACACCTAGGAGTAAAACAAATAATAATGATTAAAAGTTTTAAAAATAAACTACTCGAAAGGTTGCTAAATGGTGACATACAGGCAACTACTAAGGAAGATAAAAAAATACGAAAAAGACTTGATGTTATAAGCTCAGCTTCAAAATTAGAGGATATTAGATTGCCGGGATATGATTTACATGAACTAAAAGGAAACAAAAAAGGTATTTGGTCGATAAAAACAACTGGAAATTGGCGAATTACATTTAGGTTTGAAGATGGTCACGCTTATGAAGTAAATCACGAAGATTATCACAAAAAATAAAGCTAAGGATGTGGTTGTGTGTAATCACATCCTTGCTTCTAGAAGTGGCGTATATATGACGAAAAGACGAGGTAAATAATATGAATAACTTATTAGAAAGTTTAAAAGATAGGAAAATTAGACCTTCACATCCTGGAGAAGTTATCCTAGACATTTTAGAAGATGTAGAAATTTCTCAAACTCAGTTTGCCAAAATGTTGGGAGTATCGCGGCGAACGGTTAATCAAATAATTCAGGGTCATAGACCAATTACTGTGGATATGGCAATTAGGATTGGTAAAGCTTTGGGAAATGGTCCTGAGCTATGGCTGAATCTTCAGCAGAAGGTTGATCTTTGGGATTCTTTACAGAAATATGAAGAAGAATATGAAAAAGTATTAACGGTTGCGTAAAGTTTGAAAAAACGTTTAGATGTTTTATTGGTTGACTTAGGGCTAGCACCATCGCGGGAGCAAGCCCAAAAATTTATTCGGGCTGGCTGGGTACAGGTCAATCAGCAGGTGATTGATAAAGTTGGTACTGCGGTCAAAGAAGATGCCGTAATTTTAGTGAAGCAACAATCGCCTTTTGTGTCCCGTGGTGGTGAGAAACTCGCTGGTGCATTGGCAAAATTTGGTTTAAACGTTTGCGATCGCATTTGTTTTGATGGCGGCATCTCGACAGGTGGCTTTACGGACTGTATGCTCAAACAGGGAGCCGCTAAGGTTTATGGTATTGATGTGGGCTATGGGCAAGTAGCTTGGGAAATTCGCAGTGATGAACGAGTCGTATTGCGAGAGCGCACTAATTTAAGGCATCTCACGGCTGAGGACTTATATGCACCTGAAGATGTTGTTCCCGACTTTGCCGTATTGGATCTATCGTTTATTTCGCTAACCAAAATTTTGCCTTCGTTGTGGAATTTATTGCGATCACCCCGTGAAACTTTACTCCTAGTCAAGCCTCAATTTGAAGCTGGTAAAGGACAGGTTGGCAAAAATGGCATTGTGCGTGACCCAAAAACTAGGGCTGAGGCGATCGCACAGGTCTTAGATACGGCTCAATCATTAGGTTGGCAGTTTCAGGGACTAACCCCTTCGCCGATTCAAGGTCGGACTGGCAATTATGAATATTGGCTATGGCTAGGTGAGCAACCTTCAGAAGCAATTGCGCCGACCTTTGAGGAAATTCTGAAGATGACGACAAATTAAAACCCAAATACAGTGCTTTGTGCTGAACCAAAAAAATAAAATAGGGAGTTGCTTTGCGACTCCCTATTTAGTATTTAGGTTTTAGCTTCTGAGAGTGGCTTGAAATTTCTCTTCCAGTAACTCACGAACTTTTTGATGTATAGGATTTATATCAACATCCGTTAGAGTGCGATCGCAAGCTCGATAGACTAGACGGAAGGCAAGACTGCGCGAACCTTCGGGTACACCTTTACCAATATATTGATCAAAGAGAGTCACAGAATCGAGTAATTCACCACCGACATGGGTAATCGAGCGCTGAATATCGGCAACCGTGAACTTGAGGGGGGCAAAGAAGGCAATATCGCGATCGCTGCTAGGGTAGGTAGAAAATGGATGAAAAGTTGGGATCGACTTTTTCATCATTGCGTCTAGCAATGTATAGAAATCTAGCTCGAAGACATAAATTTCATCAGGCAATTCCTTCTCGGCACGTAGTTGTGGATGTAACTGTCCAAATGTGCCAAGGCGTTCACCTGAAATCCAGAGCGACGCAGTGCGTCCAGGGTGGAGACGAGTATCCTTTTGATCGGGTTGGTATTCCACCGTTACACTGAGATTATGGAATACAGAATCTAGAATCCCTTTAGCTTCGTAGAAATCCAATGGTTTCGAGTTGTGCTGCCAAGTGCCGACGGTGCGATCGCCGCCAAAAATACCTGCAATCCGATCGGTCTCATCGCTACCTGCTTCGTCGAGCCAGAATACACGCCCAATTTCAAAACCATTCAAAATGCCGTTACCTTGATTGATATTGAAGGCGCAAGCGTCAATCAAATTTGTCAGTAAATCGCCTCTGAGCGCTCCATACTCGATCGCCACAGGGTTATTAATTTTCACCTGATGTGCCTCAGTAGGAGGACATAGTGACATGTGCATAACTTCGGTGAGCCCAACCGCACGGAAAGCTGCCCTCATCATCCGTCCACCTTCTTGATCGGCGGAGAGGAAACCAAACTCGGTTCTTGCGGGAAGGGTTTCGACAAATTTATCATAGCCATAGATGCGGGCTACTTCTTCCACAAGGTCAATTTCCCGCTCAATGTCGGCATAGCGATAGGGCGGCACGGTGACTTTCCATGTGGCATAGCTGCCTTCTTCAATCGGTTGCTTTTCTAGCTCAAAGGATAAAACTTTGAGAGTTTGTTCGACCTCGGCTTCTGACAGTAGCGCCAATGTGTCATCATCTTCGCGTTCGACTTCACCTAATACTTGCCAAACCTTAGTCAAGCGCAAATCAATCACCCGCACTTCCTTAGAACGAGCATCAACAATACTTTGCTCGACAACTTCACCGCCAGCTAGTTCCACAATCATCTGAATTGCTTTGGCTGAAGCGGATTCAATGGCTGCTTGGTTAACACCGCGTTCATAGCGTGCCGATGCCTCAGTGCGTAAGCCTTGAGCGCGTGCCGATCGCCTTGTGGTCACTTGGGTAAATAATGCCGCTTCGAGGACAATATTGCTAGTTTTTTCGGAAACTTCGGTTTCAGCGCCACCCATCACCCCTGCGATCGCAATTGGTTTGTCTCCAGAGGTAATCAAGAAGTTTTGACTGGTGAGATTGCGATCGCAATCATCGAGGGTCTTAATTTTTTCGCCAGATTTGGCAAAACGCACGCCGATCTTGATCCCGTCCGCCAAAGTATCCGCATCAAAGGCATGGAGCGGCTGTCCCCATTCCAACAAAATGTAATTGGTAATATCAACAATATTATTGATTGATCGCATTCCTGCGGCTTCCAAGCGCTGCTTGAGCCATTCGGGAGACTCCGCAACCTGTACTCCTTTAATCAATGTGCCGATGTAGGCGGGACAGGATTTAGGATCTTCTACGGTCACCCAATTCGCGGTCTTGGGTTGAAAATCGTTAGTAGCTAAGGGTAAACGTACTTCTTTACCCAACAAAGCTGCCACTTCACGGGCGATTCCCACTACACTGAGGGCATCGGCACGGTTAGCGGTCGAGGTGACATCGAGGATTGCGTCATCTAAACCTAGTAATGGACGGACATCTGCGCCAACGGTCACGTTATCAGGAAATTCATGGATGCCGCTTGATTCTTTGGCTAGTCCAATTTCGGCTAGGGAGCAAATCATCCCTTCAGAACGCTCACCCCGTAATTTGGTTGGGCGCAATTTCAGATCAATTGTGGGCAAATAAGTACCAATTGTGGCGACGGGTACAAACAAACCCTGTCTGGCATTGGCGGCACCGCAAACAATTTGCAATGGTTCAGGTGCGCCAATGTCAACTTTACAGACTTGGAGCTTATCGGCATTAGGATGACGCTCTGCCGTGAGAATATGACCGACGACAACTCCCTCAGCCCATGTTCTACGGTCTTCGATGGACTCCACTTCAAAGCCTGCCATCGTCAGTTTTTCTTCTAGCTCTTGGGGCGAGAGATCGCAGTCAACAAGTTCGCGGAGCCAATTCAAAGAGATACGCATTGGGAGTTTCTAGGGAAAAGTATTAAGAAATATTCAGGTTATAGTAGTTTAGCAAAATCCGCACTGCAAACTTGCCCACAGCATCCCATGTCTGAAGTTAATCCTGATGCGATCGCAAAAAATATCACCGATCGTCTAAATCAAATTCGTACCAATATTCCGCCGCAGGTAAAACTGGTTGCTGTCAGTAAATATACGACTACTCAAGCAATTCGCGCCGCCTACGCCGCAGGTGTGCGCGACTTTGCCGAATCGCGAGTGCAGGATGCAAAAATCAAGCAAACGGAATTAGCAGATCTCACTGATATCACTTGGCACATGATTGGTTCTTTGCAAAGTAACAAAGCCAAACAGGCGATTGCTCAGTTTGATTGGATTCACTCGATCGATCGCCTCAGCCTTGCCGAACAATGCGATCGCATTATTGCGGAAACTCACAAATCACCGAAATTATTACTGCAAGTCAAGCTGGCAGATGATCCCAGTAAATCAGGCTGGACAAAAGCAAGCCTTTTAGCGGATTTACCTAAATTAGAAAAGCTGCAACACTTGAAAATTGTTGGTCTAATGACGATTCTGCCCCTTGGATTAAACGAGGCACAATCCTATGAAGTATTCTGTCGGGTTGGGGAACTAGCTGAACTATTGAGATCTCAGGGGTGGCAAAATGTTCGAGAGCTATCGATGGGCATGTCAGCGGACTATGCGATCGCAGTGAGAGCTGGAGCTTCAATGATTCGTGTTGGCAGTCAAATCTTTTCGCTTTAAAGACTTGCGAGAGTCACCCAAACCTGATATATATCTTCTGCCTATTACTATGCACAGTTCTGTACTGGAACTGTAAAAATGCATTAAAGACTTAATATGTTTGCCAAAAAACAGCTTGTTATGTATTTTGGGATACTTTCGCAGAATACATAATATCCATATCGCAAAAGTTATAGGGCAATAATTTGGATAGTTCCTATCAGTTTCCAAAATGAATATGACAGCGAACTAAATAGTAAGAAATCTAGAGTAACTAAGGTATAGACATTGTTAATCTGAAATCATTCATTATTGATATATCTTTGTGAGAACCTGATCAGCTAGTCTGCCAGTAATAGCTGCAAATCCAGTCGGCATGAGCATCTATAGCATTTAAAGAAATATTAAGCTTCAGAACTAATTCTATACTTCACTAATCAAATTACTGATTGATGGCTTCCTATTGCTAGTTAAGTTATTAAAAGACAATTGTCAGATTTTGTCGTATACAAAAACTTAACAAATGCATCTAGATTTTTTTGCAGTTATCGGTTAAAGTCTGCGGATAAACATTTAGTCAATGCTGTTTTAGTCAGTAAAAGCAATTTGGCTTATCTAGACAAAGCAAGATTTTACTTAATTAGATCCAATCCTCATCTAATCTAGATAAAGTTATGTTGCGGTGTCCGAGCCAAAACTGAGGAGACAACACTTAGGAGTTAATCTACGATGGGAATTTTTACAAAGCTCAAGGATTTTGTTGGTCTATCTGAAGCTGAAGAATACGATTACGAGTATGATGAAGCCTCTAGCCGTGAATATCAAGATATTTACCAAGAGGAAAATGGTGCGATTGCTCAAGAGCAAGAAGAGCCACAAACTCGCCGCACCCGTGAACGTCCCACCGCTTTGAGAGCTACATCATCTGAAAATATGAGCAATGTAATTGGTCTGCCTGGTGCTGCAAATGGTTTGTCCCAAGTGATGGTGATGGAACCTCGCACTTTTGAAGAAATGCCTCAAGCGATCCAAGCATTGCGTGAGCGTAAGTCAGTGGTATTGAACCTTACCATGATGGATCCTGACCAAGCACAGCGTGCCGTTGACTTCGTTGCAGGTGGAACCTATGCCCTTGATGGTCATCAAGAACGCATTGGCGATAGTATTTTCTTGTTTGCCCCTTCTTGCGTACAAGTAACATCGCAGTCTTCGGTATTGAACGAAGTACCAATGCCTCAGCCTCGTGTTGCCCGTCCTACCGCAGCACCAGCACCAGCATGGGCGGCTGAAGCTGCACCTATGAGCCGTTTTGCTCAGTAAGCATTACCCTCGATGCTTATGTTTGTTGACTAGTTTTGTGTTAACTCCTGCCCAAAGTGGGCAGATAAAGTTGTAGGGAAATTTTTTACCCAATACTTTACCCAATATTATCTAGGTTATTTGGTGAGTCTTGAAATTTCAACTCAGTATTATCGGTGGCGGTGTCATGGGTGAGGCAATTTTGTCTCGCCTTGTCGCTAGTCATATCTATGTGCCCGCCGATGTTTGTGTGAGCGATCCGATGCCCGAACGCCGCGATCTCTTAGCGCAAAAGTACGGAGTCCAAGTTACACCCAATAATCTGGTGGCAGCCGAAGCGGAAATCATGCTGTTAGCAGTCAAGCCGCAATCTCTTAGTGCCGCCGCAATTGGTCTTAGTAATGCTCCTGCGAGCTGTATTGTCTCGATTTTGGCTGGGGTCACCTTGGCGCAGTTAGAAACGATGTTTCCTAATAAGCCCATCGTCCGTGCCATGCCCAATACTCCCGCTCAGGTGGGCGCAGGTGTAACTGCGATCGCAGCTAATGCATTGGTCAATAGCACTCAGCTTGAAGCAGTGCGAAAAATTTTTAAGGCGATTGGTACAGTTGTTGAAGTTGCCGAATCGCTAATGGACGCAGTAACAGGGCTATCGGGTTCTGGTCCCGCCTATGTCGCCTTGGTGATCGAAGCGATGGCAGATGGTGGGGTCGCGGCAGGGTTGCCGAGAGCCATCGCCATGCAACTAGCCATGCAAACAGTTTTAGGTACAGCTCAACTACTCAGTGAAACCAAGCTACACCCAGCTCAACTCAAGGATCAGGTCACTAGCCCTGCGGGAACGACCATCGCCGCAGTTGCCCAATTAGAAAAAGCGGGCTTACGTTCCGCTATGATAGAAGCCGTGCTTGCTGCAACCCATCGCGCTCAGGAATTGGGCAAGCAATAACTGATCAAACTGGGAGTTAGAGGTTTTGGATTATCGTCAAGCGGGTGTAGACATCGAAGCAGGTCGTACCTTCGTTGAAAAAATTCGCGATTCCGTCGCAAGAACCCATCGTCTAGGTGTATTGGGCGATCTCGGTGGTTTTGGTGGTTGTTTTGAATTACCCACAGGCTACCGACAACCCGTCCTCGTTTCAGGAACAGACGGTGTTGGCACAAAGCTTAAGATTGCTCAGGCGGCAAATAAGCATGACACAATCGGCATTGACTTGGTGGCGATGTGTGTGAATGATGTGCTTACCTCTGGTGCAGAACCGTTGTTTTTTCTAGATTATTTGGCAACAGGAAAGCTCGAACCCGATCAATTGGCGGAAGTGGTGAAGGGGATCGCCGATGGTTGCCAGATGGCAGGCTGTGCATTGCTTGGTGGCGAAACGGCGGAGATGCCCGGATTTTATGGTGTTGGCGAATATGACGCGGCAGGCTTTTGTGTGGCAATCGCCGAAAAGTCGGAAATGCTGAACGGCACACAGGTGAATATCGGTGATGTAGTGATTGGGCTGGCTAGTTCAGGTATCCATAGCAATGGCTATAGTTTAGTTCGCAAGATTATTGAAACTAAGGGCTATCAATGGAGTGAGAAGCTATCAGTTCCCATCTCTGCCGAAACCCAAGATTTAACCCTAGCGGAAATATTTCTCACTCCGACGCAGATCTACGTTAAGCCTGTTTTAGAAGCGTTAAAGGCAGATTTGGGTATTCATGGACTCGCCCACATCACAGGCGGGGGACTGCCCGAAAACTTGCCCCGTTGCCTCGGTGATGGTCAAGCTGTGAGGATTAATCGCGATAGCTGGCAAATTCCTGCCCTATTTCAATGGCTTGCCTCTGAAGGTGAAGTTCCTGAAACCGATATGTTTAATACCTTCAATATGGGGATCGGTATGGCAATAATTGTTGATCCCAGTAAAGTCGATATTGCGATCGCAAATTTCCAAGCTCAAGGATTCACAACTAATCGCATCGGTGAAGTTATCGCAGGAGATCGCTCTTTAGTGTTTGCGTAATTGTTATCTTCAATAAAGAAGTGCCGCGCCTAGCGTGGTGCTTCTTTATTTTTTGAGGACTCTTAACCCCAATATAATTACCGTAATTGCACCACATAGGCTTGATAAAATCCAGTTTTTCGGAGTCAAATCAACTACGCCGAGATAGTTCGAGCCGATAGCAATCGTATGTACCGATGCTAGCACTAGGGCAGGTACAGATAATAAGTGTAAATATCGCCAAGCTTTGCCAAGCTTAGTCACCATCATGTCAAAGCTGGTAATTGCGGCGGGAGTCATCAAAACAATTGCGATCGCACCTAGCCAGATCGAAATCTGATGTTGGGGGATCATGAAGGATATTGCCTCAAAATTCCATTGAAAAGTATGTTCAATTTTGTGAAACGCATGGGCGAGGGATAGCACAAATGCACCCACACCAATCACTCGGCGATAGGTCAGTAAATTTTTGCCAAATTTAAAAAACTGACTGAGAGGACGAGCTGCGAGGGCAAGCATTAATAAAAATAAACCTGCATGACCTGTGTAATCAACCATATCGCTAGTGCGTAATAGCGTGACGATACCGATGGTAAGAGTGATCCAACCTCCCATTTGGAAGAGTTGACTGCGGCGATCGCGGCTCAGCATTGCCGCAAACACACCAATTCCCAGCATTGATGGCAAAGTCCCCAAACCAAAGGCAAGCATTGTCAAAGCTCCTTGCATCATGTCGCTGGTTTCCGCCGCTTTGATTTGAGCCGTATACAGAAACCCGCAGGGAATCAATCCCCATGTCATTCCTAATAAAGCAGGAGTCAGTGGATGCGAATGTAGTGATAGTCGCATCATGGCATTGCTCAGCCTTTGGTGTAATCCCACTTGCGCCATCGGATTCAGGAATGGAAGATTGGGTAAAAATTCTGGCTTAATCTGGACAATTCCCATCCATACCAGTAAAATGCCTGTAAAAATAGCAAGCCAACGCCGTAGATCGCTCTCTAGTCCTGCTAATTGCCCACTAGCTACTAATACTGAGCCAATTGCACCAATTGCCGCACCTGCGATCGCATAGCTCAAAATCCTGCCCAAGTTGAGTAGGGTATGAAAATATAAATGCTGTTGCCAGTTTTGCTTGTCCTGTGGGGAACTTGAGGAATTGTTTTTACCAGAAAGCGAAAACGCAACGGTCAATGGTCCACACATTCCCACACAGTGACCAAAACTCCCTAAAAACCCCAAAGCGGCAACAAGCAATAAATCTAACATTCTTCACACATAGCGCAAATTGCGTTCTCATCTACCAACATTGGTTGTAAAGGTCAATTCAAAGTCTGGGAAATCAGCAGCCCTTTTCGCAGATCCATTTAATCGCAGTTCATATCTGCCCACCTCTGGAAAAGTTACTTCGAGGCTCGGTAATCCCAAATAGAGATCAATGATCGATGTTGATTTAGGGACTATAAATTTAATAGCTTTATTGGTGAGTGATCGTACTTCCAAACGACAATTACATTTTTCGTAGGGGATGATCTCGCCGCCGCGCTTGGTGAGCGCAATCCAAACCCTTGATTTTTTTCCTGCAATTGGGCGATCGTTCGGTTCGATATGTATTGTACCGCCAACAGAGTTAGAGGTTTTTACTTCATGGGCAATGCGAATGGGTGGTAAGACTTTTTCTGAATAGGGAATATCTAGATTAGAAGTAGTAGATACGTTTAAATTTAGGAGGATCGAGGCTAATTCAAGCATTGATTCAAGATAATTCTCAAAAGTGATTCTTACAAATGAAAAATGATGGGGGGCGGTTTTCATTTTGCCGTAGGCAAAATGAAAACGGTAATATTTATGGATTGCTGATAATTCCACAGGCAATGCGAGTCTTGTAATCGACATTGGGAATTGTGGATTTTCCATTTGCGCCTGCATGAATCAGAATCGATGTGCCGCCTTGTTTAAGTAAGGAATTTTTCCCTGTTCCCAAACTCAGTTTTGATAGTATTGCCGTCAGAGTTCCCTTACCATTCTGTTGAACAATAATATTTGGCAAATCACCCGCAGGTATATGTTTTGACTGCTCATGTTTGTTATGCATCATGTGCATCTGCTCGTGATGATCACCATCATCGTCGTCTTTAGGATCAAAGTGATGCCCCGATGTTGTGAACTCTGGTGAATCACATTTGCCATTTTCGTGAATATGCACCATATGCTCACCCTTTGCCAAGTTGTTGACTTCCAGTGAAACCTTTACACCTAGAGTCGTTTGGAGAAATGTCGCAGTTCCAACTTGCTCGCCTTTGATGTTAAAAATACGCGCCGTTGCATTTTGGGCGAGCGCAGAGGCTGCCGTCGTCGCTGTCGCCATGGTGATGCAAGAAAATATGACTGCAAATTTAGACGCAAATTTAGATGGAAGATGATTTGGCTGAATCATGACCTATTTACTTGATTAAAAAATAACATAACTGTGATTTGTGGTTTGTTTTCCACCTAAAGCTACAATTAACCGCAGAATTGTGGCTTTAGGATTAGAAGCAAAACTTTTCAAACATACTCTGATCGAAATTACTGCCTTCCCAGCGAAAGATTAGCGTTGCGGCGCGAAGCGCCGCAACGCTAATTCTCGGTTTTTAATGCCTATTTTTAGACTGGGAATGAATGTAGGACTTAGGGCTTAGCCTTTTGCCCAACCATTCTGAGCTTGTTCGAGAACATAATTCGCGACGAGATTAATTTCATCGGCGCTAAGCTTTTTACCAAAAGCAGGCATTGCACCTTTACCTTTGGTCACTTGGAGGGTGATGGCTTCAACCGTGTCTTTGCCATACTTTGCCAATGCGTCGGCTTTTAAAGTTTTGGCAGCAACAACGTTATTTCGTCCGCCTGCATGGCATTGAGCGCAGTTGTTATTAAAAATCTTTGCGCCTTCAGATACTTCGGCAAAAGCTGGTTGAGTGAAAGTCAGACTCAGCAACATGGTCATTGCGATCGCAAAAATAGAAAAAATGCGTTTCATGGTTATCAGTCTCTTAAAATATTTACGAAAAATAAGGGCAAAGCCTTAGCTGATGCCCTACGCGGCTTAGCCGCAAAGTCGAGTTGAATTTTAGTCTGGGTTTATGATGACCTTAGTTGCTCTGGCAGTCAAAAGACAGCCCGTCAAACAATAAATTTAGTTAAGAAGTATTGACTCTATGCATCACTATTAAGCGATAGAAATAATGCTGTTATCTGAGTGAAAGTCAGAAACTTTTTATGAATTACAAGCGTCCTTATAAGTGCATTAATTAAGTGCATCAATATATGATGTTACGGACAATTTAATAGATCAGATTAAATTTAGATAACGTATTTAGATAAAGTCTGATTAGAATTTGTCAGAACATTCAGAAATACGCTCTCAACCTTGCGAATCTCCCACAGCCTGATATTTTCGGGGAATATTATGAAACGATCTTTGAAAATCCTATCGACATCTCTGTTGGCAGCATTAGTCAGCGTCGCAACTGTTATGCCTAGCTTTGCGGCTGACCCATTCCGCAGTAAAAATGCTAGACCCATCGGCAGTGAGACCCAAAAAGCCTTTGAACTGATGTTTAAGGAGGGAAATTACAATGCTGCGGTTAAACAACTAAATGCCGCAGTCGCAACGGAAGCCAATGAGCCGTTACTATTTGCTCTTAGAGCTTCTACATTTTTTGCTACCGAAGACTATTTGGGAATGCAGGTGGCGGGGCAACGAGTTCGTAAAAATGCAGAAAGCCTCAGAGGGAAGGATAATCTACGCGCCTATATTTACCTCGCGGCAAGTGATCTCATTGAGGCAGGATATATTGTCAAAACACAGGGAATATCGAGTGCACCTAGAGCCTTACCCCTTGTGCAAAGTGTTCTTGACTATCTTCAAAAAGCCAAGGATATCGATCCTAATGATCCCGAGTTGAACTTGATTAAGGGCTATGTGGATATGCTAATCGCCTCAGTATTGCCACTCTCTGATCTCGAATCAGCATTACAAAGCTTACGTCAATTTGCTGCGCCTGATTACCTCAAATGGCGCGGTATTGCCCTTGCCTATCGTGATGCACGGAGACCAGATTTGGCGATTGATGCGGTAAATAAGGCTCTAGCATCAGCACCGAATAATCCTGAACTGCACTATCTAAAGGGACAGATCCTCTGGATGCAGGGTGGTAACAGTACGGCTGAAGCCAAGAAATTTTTTGAATTGGCTCTCAGCAAATCGAACCAAATGAATCCTAGTCTGCTTTCCGAAATTCGAGACCAATGCCGCAATTTATCGGGCGGCGTAAAGTGCGCCGAATAATATAAAACCAGAAGAGGAGTTGCGGCGCGAAGCACCGCAACTCCTCTTCTGGTTTTTGCTATTACTACAGCCGAATTGGGACGATTTTCGCTAGACTATTGCCAATCAACCAAACAGGCAAAAAATCATGGCGCAAGACATTAAACTGATCGTGGTGGATATTGATGGCACGATTAGCGGTGATGCCAATCAGGTTAATGAGCCTGTTAAACAAGCAATCAAGGCGGCTCAGGCAAAGGGCGTAAATGTGGCGATCGCCACGGGACGAATGTATCGATCGGCGGTCAGATTCCATGAATTAATTGGCTCGGATATGCCCTTAATTTCCTATCAGGGGGCATTTATTAAAGATCCCAAAACTGAGGAGTTGGTAGGGCATTGGCCAGTGGATATTGAGCAAGCCCTGTCATTGCTGGATGATCTCGGTGAATTTGCCACTAATGATCAGCTTTCGATTCATATCTATGTCAATGATGAACTTTACGTCCGTAAAATGACTGCTCAGACTGAAGCCTATGCCGAGCGCTCGAAAGTGGGGGTTAAGGTGGTTGGTGATTTACGCGAATTTTTAACTAGTCAGACGACGGAACATCCACCTACCAAGATTTTGGCTTTAAGTGATACGGCGGAACTGGTGACGGAAATGCTGCGGGTGCTAAAGGGACGCTATACACCGCAACAACTGTATCTCACGAAGTCAGTGGCGACTTTTTTTGAGGCAACTAATCCGATCGCAAATAAAGGTACGGCAGTTAAGCATCTCGCGGAAAACATTTTAGGCTTTTCACGATCGCAAGTTTTAGCCATTGGTGACAACTTCAATGACCTCGAAATGATCGAGTATGCAGGTACGGGCGTGGTCATGGGCAATGCCCCCGATGGCTTAAAAGACTTTGGTGACTGGGTTGCACCGACCGTTGAAGAAAATGGTGTTGCGGCTGCGATCGCCAAATTTGTGCTGTAGTAATTGTCAACCAAAGCAAATTGCCCCGCCGAAGGAGGGGCAATTTGCTTGACTGGTGTAGTTAATAAATCGCTTCCTTGGGCTTGACCAAATTAATCGCGCGTAGTCCTGAAATCACACCTGTACCAATTACGGCTCCCGATAATCCACGCATCACATTTTCCACAGGAATAATCGGAATTAGTGCATTCCAAATTGGCTCTGGCCAGTTGAAGAGATAGTAAGTGAAGGGAACTTGACTGAGGTGGGCAAGTCCACAAATTGTCCAAGTGCCGCCAAATATGCCGATTGCCACCTTCACAAAGTTACTGCTGTGAATCAGCTTGGCAAATAATGTGCGGGTGGGGAATAGAAACAGCAATAGTGCCGACCAGTCGATAAATGCGCCTGCGATAAAAGTATTTACGGGAATGCCATTACGGAAGGCGAGATACGCATATGCCCCAAGCTCGATCGCAAATAAACCCGTTAAGCCCAAATACCAATATTGTCGCCTTTGAGTGATTACCATTGCGCCTGCGGCAAAACTGGCAATGACCGCACCCCAAATTGCGATCGCAGGTACTCCTGCGGTATAGGGAGCAAGAAATACCCCAATCAAAGTACCGATACCGCTAGCCATTGCCCCTGCTAATGGGCCGAGTAACCAACCAAGCAGAGGATAGATGCTCTGACTTAATGGAATTCCTTTTCCAGAGCCTAACACAATTGAAAAAGGAATAAATGCCAAAACGGTGACAACCGCAGCAAGGACAATCACATAGGCGATGGGTGCGCCATCGATTGCCGCGCCGCCCATTGTTTTAACTTCCCTCTCTAAGCCTTCGGGGATTTGGTTTTCACTCATGATAGTTGTTGGATTGAGACCTTTGGGGACAGAGAATTATCTTTTTTAAATATAGCTAAGTAGTTCAGCATAAATAACCTGAAAACCCAGAATCGTGAGTCGTCCACTTCGCGGGCAACTCACGATTCTGATTTTTAGCTACTTAGCTGTAGTCACTTGCATCACCCCAAAAGAGAATTGCGGCATGAAGCGCCGCAAAGCCTATCACAAGACTGGCGACAGCTATACATGTTTTTGCAGACATTTTTGCTGATGATTTCTAGGTTGTGCCTTTAAAAACGAAGTGAAACAATAAGCCGCAGTCAAAATGAAATTTTGCTAAGGATCTCTATCCATGGCACTGGTGATCGCAACTCAAGAATCTATACCTCTGCCAATAAACTTGGTTGTGTTTTGTGTTGCGCTAATTGTGCTCTTAATTATGCTGGTTATTGTTTTGTCGCTACGAGTGATGAAATTACAAAAAATGATCAAGCTGAGGACAAACCAAATCAATCAAATATATGTCCAAAATAATCTACCAAAAACCTTGGTTGCCACCTCCGTTAATCGTCAGCGTCATGCCCCAAAGTCTAAGCATCCTAGTCATAGCAAAACCCAGACCAGACTGTATCAGCAACCCTTAAATACTCGAATAAATACGCAAATAAATACGCAAAGGCTGACTAGGCAATCTTTGCGGGTCAAAAAATCACGCAGATTATTGCTACTTGCGATTATGTTGGCAATCGTCACTGGTATTGCGATCGCATTAATTCAATTTGGCAATGTTTTTATTAGTTCTGAATATTACTTGCCTGTGGGTATGGGGATTGGCTTCTTAATGTTGATTGGTGCGATTTCAGCGCGATAAATGCGAGACAATTAAGGGCAAAAGAAAGTGAAGTAAATCTTCACTTAGCTACAAGATATAGAGCAGATAGGGCAAGCGACTATGCGACGTGCGGTGTTATGTGGATATTACGGAATGGGTAATGGTGGCGATGAAGCATTGCTTGCCACTTTATTACAGATGTTACCGCCCGATATGCAGCCATTGGTCTTGTCCGCCAGTCCCAAGGCGACGGAAACTTTGCACAAGGTCGAAGCTTGCGATCGCTATTCCGTATTTTCATTAATTAATGCTCTAAAGCAATCAGATATCTTTATTTGGGGCGGCGGTAGCTTAATGCAAGATGCCACCAGTGCCAGAAATCCAATTTATTATGGTGGATTGATGGGGCTAGCGCAGGGGATGGGATTGCAGACTGCAGCATGGGCGCAGGGGGTGGGGCCAATCAAACGCAAGCTTAGTAAATGGATCTCGAAACGAGCTTTTCAGGGTTGTAACCTCGTCTCCGTTCGCGATCAAAATTCGGCTCAGTTATTAGCAGATTGGCAAATTGAAAGTATTGTGGCTCCCGATCCAGTCTGGGCTTTAGATGCAACCGATATGAATCTTAGCCGTGATCCCTCTGCGCCTAAAGTTGCCGTAATTTTGCGATCGCATCCGCAGTTAACATCCTGTCGCCTTGCCACAATTACCGAGGCATTGCAAAAGCTACAGGATCAGACCAAAGCCTATATTTTATTAATTCCTTTTCAACCTGCACAGGACAAGTCAATCGCACAGGCAATTGGCGATGCTCTCAACGACAAGCGCCCCAATCAAAGTCAAGTGATTATTCAAAAGGATCCCCGCAAACTGAAAGGAATTTTCCGAGGTGTGGATTTAGCGATCGCCATGCGGTTACATGGGCTGATCATGGCAGCATCGGAGGGTTGCCAATGCTCCGCTATTAGCTACGATCCTAAAGTTTCCTATTTGATGGAAGATTTGGGAATTTCAGGATGGGAATTAGAAGATTTACCAGAAGATGCTCAAATGCTTACGGATGTTTGGGTTAATGATTTAAGTCAAAGTTTAAATCAGGAAATTGCGATCGTAAACCGTATTCAGCAACTCAAACAAAAAGCCCTCATTCACCAAGAAATTTTAAATTACTAGACTCTTACTCCCCTTCTCCCAAAGCAGGAGAAGGGGCTGGGGGATGAGGGCAAATTGATTAAATTTCAAAGCCTGTAGAAGCTTCCTCGACTGCCATTTGATGCATTACCTTCGCTAGCTCTGCGGCAACTTCAGGACGCGAGAACTCAGGAGGAGGACATTCACCACGGCGCAACATTTCGCGTACCTTTGTGCCAGAGAGATGCACCCGTTCTTCAGGAAGGCTAGCACTAGTTTTAGTGGTTGCCATCCCCTGCGTGCGCTTGCAATAGAACGCATGTTCAAACATCAGAGGAATGATGCCGAGTTCGCCTGCTTCAAACTCATCAAAGATGTATTGCGCGTCATAAGTTCCGTAATAGTCGCCAACACCAGCATGATCGCGTCCGACGATGAAATGAGTACAACCATAGTTTTTGCGAATCAATGCATGGAAAATTGCCTCACGGGGGCCTGCGTAGCGCATCGCCGCAGGGTTAATTGCCAAGGTGACCCGATCGAGCGGGAAATAATGCTCTAGCATGATTTCATAGCAACGCATCCGCACATCCGCAGGTACGTCATCGCTCTTAGTTGCACCAACGAGAGGATGCAAGAACAAACCATCAACGATTTCCAACGCACATTTTTGAATGTATTCATGGGCGCGGTGAATCGGGTTACGGGTTTGGAAACCAACTACAGTTTTCCAGCCTTTCTCGATAAATAATTCACGGGAATCAATGGGATCGATCTGATAGGTGGGGAAAAGTGGATGAGCGCGTCGCTCTAGCAACCACACGTCACCAGCGAGATAGACATCGCCTTGGGCGTAGACGACCTTTACTCCGGGGTGGCGATCTTCGTTGGTGCGATAGACATGGAGCGCTTCCTTTAGCTTGTCGTATTTATATTTTTCACTTAGTTCGAGTACGCCAATAAATACACCACTAGGATCATTTAATCGCACCAAATCACCAACATTGAGGGTGTCTGCCACTGCATCGGTGACGGGTAAAGTGATCGGGATTGACCAAGGTAAGCCATTGGCAAGGCGCATGTTTAAAACTACGGATTCATAGTCCGCTTTACCTAAAAAGCCAGTTAGAGGACTAAATCCACCGATCGCAATTAACTCAAGATCCGACAGCGATCGCTCAGTCAACTGCACAACTGGCAAGTGGTCAGCCTTGCTATAAAAAACTTCTTTTTGCGCGTCTGAGGCGAGGCGATTGATTAGTTGACCACCATGCGGTGCAATGTTTTTGATTTGTCGAGCCATGAATTTTGAGGTTAAGTTTAAGGGGCTTAGTGACTAGAGTGAATTTTCATAACCCACAACCTAATCGTTACAAATTTTATCAATGATTGATCGTTAATAAAACGATTCTGCGGAAAGGTCGTCATCAACTTGTCCTCAAACTGTCGATGTAAAGAATGTTTACTCATGTCTTTAGCAAACTAAATGCCATTGCGATCGCTATATGATCTCAGTTGAATTGTTGAATTATTGCTCTCAACTCTAAAAACTAAATGGAAGATACGTCTAGTAAATTGTTCAGAAAAAGGCTTCTGATCATTATTCTGTTTGTGGCGCTTTTCATTGCATCATTCTCAGGTGCACTCTATCTCTATCAAAACGATCGCACTCAACGTGCGGCAGATATTGTTTTTGGTGACGAAACTATACCAAATCGCATGGATGTGGAGATTAACCTTCTATCCATCGATCCGATTAAAGGCGAACTCGGCTTTCGTTTTGATGCCACCCCAGAAGGTAAGTTCAGTAAAGATGCTAGGTTAGCGGAAGACTTACGATTTTTCACAGGTATTGAAAGTGGTAAAGCTGAAGTCACCCTTGCCAAGGGCCGTATTCCTGATGCTGTAACGGGGACTATCTCTCTATCCACTGGTAAGGTCAGTGATTATCCATTTGATGTACATACTTCTGATTTTTATCTCTTCTTCACTAACCCTAAAAATGAAACAGAAGATATTCCGATGCTAGTCAGATTTTTCGGGGCAGTTCCAGGCTTTAACGTTGATATTGACTATATCCCCAAGTCTGAGTTTGAATCTAGCGATGACTATATGGGACTGCGTGTGCAGGTTTCGCGATCAGTGATTACCAAATCATTCTCGATCTTTTTGATGATTGCGATGTGGCTAATTGGCTTGATTATTTTCACGATGACGATGGTTGTAGTTTGGCAACCACGCCCTATTGAGTTTGGGATGTATACCCTAATTGCGGGTATGTTATTTGCCTTGCCCGCGGTACGCAATCTGCAACCGGGTGTGCCTCCCCTTGGTAGTTTGACCGATTTTCTATCTTTCTTTTGGGCAGAGTCATTAGTGGCGATTTCCTTGCCAATTTTGTTCTTCTGTTGGTTAACTCGCTATAAAAAGCCTGTCTAACCCTGTCTAACAAAGTTGTGGCTCACGCGGAGCGTGAGCCACAACTTTTATTTTAGAGACGGCTGCCGTATGCGATCGCATAACTAGCGATTGTGGCAATCATAATCGCGGGATACAAAATCCATGAGCCGATATTTAACAGGCGAAATGCTTTTGTACGCCCATCTCTTTCTAATTTTGTGCCAATCACCGTCACCACAATTGGCAATAAACACAAACTGAAATAAACATAAAACACATATTCTAAAGCGACAGTGTATCCCACCTCTGGCAATTGATTGTTAAAGGACAGCAATAACACAATTCCCGATAGTAGCGCTGAGGCAGGAGCCATCGTGCGCGGTACAAACATCGTATAGGGGAAAAAGAGGCAACAGTAGGTTAAAAGCGACAATAAAATCAGTGGCAGTAGATTCTTCGATAAAAACACTAGGGTTTTACGCTGAAAGGACATCCGCACACTGAGACCGGGGTACTCTACCTGAGCATTGGCTTGGAGTAAATCGGGATCGCCTTGGGTAGAGGTGCTGCGCGAGGAATCTTGAAAATAGGTGATGTCTTTGAAGTTCCAGAGTTGTAGACCTTGGAAGGGTTGACGCTCTAGGGCTTCAGGTTTCGGTAATTTGAGACCGACCCTATCGATCGCATAAATTAATCGATCTGTAGAAAGATTGGGATTGTCAAAGCGCAGCGTTAAACGTTGTGAGTCGAAGGGATAGTCACGAAAGTCAAAGGAATTCCGAAATTCACCACGTACCCGATAGAGGCGATATTTTAAACCATTGACTAGTTCGGCTTTGATGGGTGCTTTGGGGTCAAATACAGGGGCATTAGGGTTGACACTGTTGCTGACGGCATCGGGGAATTGAATTTCCGTTGGTTCATCATTGCCGTTATAGCGAAACCACACATAAAAATCGGCAGTGAAACTAGATTTATCAATGCGGTTCATTTTATTGAGATCTAGCCCTGCATAGACCACCCGTTGTCGCCAAAAATATTGCTCACCTGATTGGACAATATTTCCTGCTTGCGTTTCCTTTGCCAACTCCAGACGCTCAGGGTTAGAGATGGGGGTGAACTGTTGAGCCGCAGAAACGAGTCGATGGTTTTCAAACTGAGCAAGACGCACAGGTTGATCACTGTTGCGATTGGCATTGAAATAGAGCAGTCCTGTTAAGCCCCGCAGACCAACTTTACGATTGTTCAGTTTTTCTAGCTCGGCGCGTACCTGTTCGCGATCGCTAATTAAACTATCTGCTGTTGCCTTCGGATTTACCTTGCGAATGGCATCCACTGCTGCGATGGCAGCCTCATAAAACTTAGCTCCTAAATAGGAGGGTGGTTTGTTGTAGGCTTGTTCGTAGGCATTTAGGAAGTCTTGAGCGTCAGCACCCGCACTGTCGAACAGAATCGGTGATGCGACGTACATTCCATCCGTAAAGAATCCAATATTATTCTTTTCCTCGTCGTACTTCTCAAAGCGTTTGGCAAAGGATTCTCTGCCCAGTGCTTGTTCACTAAAAATTGGATTTTTAATACCCTTACGTTTGAGGGCAACCAAAAAATCTTCGGCAACATCCTCTTTGGTTAAGGGTAGGAAAATCAAGCCTGCTTCAGGTTCAGCCGCCAATTCATCAACGATTGTTTGCACTGATTGCTTGCGATTATTCGGATCGGAATCGATCCCCCAAGTGCGTTGAATCTTGCCATTGCCATTTTTTTCAAAGGCAGCTTTGAGCACTTCCGACTGGGACTGCTCATTTTTACTGGCTTGATCGTAAATGATGCTAGCGGTTTTGAACTGCAAAACCTGTTGAGCATAGATTGAGAGGGTTTGGGCGAGGGCATTATTGGTATAGACCATCCGAAAATAGTAAGGACGATCTTTGGTCACTTTCTCGCTGTTAGCTGTTCCCGTAATTGCGGGCAATTTACCCTCTTGATAGATATTACCTGCGGTGATCGAGGCATCGGATGAACGATGTCCCAACACAATCACAGCGTTACTTTTAACTATTTCGGGGGCAACTTGTTTGACTGTTTCCACACTGCCTTTGTCATCAAAAAGTAAAAGCTTGAGGGGGCGACCGTTGATCCCGCCATCTCGATTAGTGGAATCAATATATAGTTTGATGCTATCAACTATTTCTTGTCCGCCGTTTGCGCCATCGCCACTGAGGGGAACTGAAACTGCGATCGCAATTTCTTGAGATTGCGCCACCGATGATTGGGGAAACAGTCCACCTATTGATAGAACTAATAAAAGTGCTGACAAGGTAAGCGCGATGAATCTCACCCAATGTCGCATTTTGAGAAACCGTAAACCTAATTGCATTAACCCACCAAATGCTAAGAAGCCATAATAATTAAGCGGCGGCGCATTGCGTCGTCTCAACTCATTATCCTAGCTTGCTAAGTTAATCACCACTGCTATCGCGCTTAACTATGTTGCACTATTTAAGACTTTGGTAAAACTTTACTGAGTTCTAAATGTAAATCGAGATCAGGAAATAAATTTAAGGCGATTACCTGATGCGAGAGAACATATCTTCTTTGGGCATAGTTACCTTTTCCTTGGTCATCACGGTAGGGTTCGCTATAGACTTCTAATCGATTGTCGATCAAGTTAAATAACCAATAGTTGGCAATTCCTGCTTCGGCATAGAGCAAGCCTTTAACATCACGGTCATAGCTCAGAGAGGAATCGGCAATTTCAATGACTAGGAGAATATCGTCAGGGGTGGGATGTCCTGTTAGGTAATCATCTTCGCGATCGCGCACAATCACAAAATCTGGCTCAGGGGAACTATCAGGTGGCAAAAAGATTGGATCTTGGCACTGTAATTTTGCATGTCCTTTAACTAAATTTGATAGTTCTTCCAGCAGGTTGCGACAACAAAATGTATGCCGAATTCCCTTGGCAACCATATAGGTAATTTCTCCTCTAATTAGTTCAGTACGCTCTCGTTCAGCACTGTTTTGTAACATTCCTAAATCAGTAAGACGTTGATATTCTGCGATCGTGAATCGTTTAGTTTGAACTAACATGAGCGCACCTTCCTAAACTCATATATGTCTCATCATATAGCGCTTTTCAAGTAATCTATACGAAAAACTTTCCCCGCTTTTGGCGGGGAAAGTTTTTCGTATAGATTGCCTTAGTTTTGCAACAACTGTTTTTCAATCAATCCTGTCAGGCTGTCTGTCCAATGGGTTGCCAAGTCCAAAGTTTCTGCCTCCACCATTACCCGCATCAATGGTTCTGTCCCAGAGGCTCGGACTAGAATCCGACCCCGATCACCTAAATCTTGTTCAGCTAAAGCGATCGCTTGCACTAAGGCATCGCAGGTTTGCCAATTGCGGCGCAGTTCCCGATCTTCCACCCGCACATTTTTGAGGAGTTGGGGATAGGGATGGAAGCTTTGATCCATCAACTCGGAAAGAGGCGCTTTTTGTTTTGCTAAGGCGGCTAAATGTAAGGCTGCGAGCAACCCATCTCCACTCACGGCATAGTGACGACAAAGCACATGTCCAGACTGTTCACCACCAAGCATTGCGCCCGATCGCACCATTTCGGCATGGACATATTGATCACCCACGGGTGTGCGGACAAAGTTGCCGCCCAGTTTTTGCCATGCTCGCTCAAAGCCAAGATTTGCCATGACAGTAGTCACAATCGCACTATTGGGGAGTTGATTATTCTCCAGTAATTCCTGACCCCAGAGATAGAGAATGTAATCACCATCAACCACGCGCCCATGGCTATCGACTGCCAATACACGATCGGCATCACCATCAAAGGCAAAACCCATGTCGGCATTGTATTCTTTGACAGCAGCTCTGAGCGGTTCAAGGTGGGTAGAGCCGCAATTGACATTAATCCGCTCGCCATCGGGTTCTTGGTGTAGACAAATTACCTCTGCACCCAAGTTGCGAAATACTTCTAGGGAAACACGGGTTGCCGAGCCATGGGCAAGATCAAGCACGATCTTTAAACCATTTAAATCCGTTGCGATCGAGTTTTGGAGAGATTCTTGATAATCAGAAATTAGATGGGCTTTTTCGTGATACTTTCCCCAATCGGTTGAAGAATTAACTAAATCAGCATGGATGCGGGACTCTAAAAGGGCTTCGATCGCTTGTTGCGTTTCACTGCATAGCTTCGTACCATTGTCGCCAAAAAACTTAATTCCGTTGTCTTCGGGTGGGTTATGGCTAGCGGAAATCATGACACCGCCAAAAATTTCTGGGGAATTAGCAGTCAGATAGGCAACGGCTGGGGTAGGACATAGCCCAATGTGCCAGACATCCCAACCTGCGGCGGTCAGTCCTGCGGAAATTGCCGCCGAGAGCATGTCCCCAGAAGTACGCGAATCTTGGCCGATCGCAATTACATTCGGTTGATGATTGCGATCGCAATCAACTCGTTCCCGTAAAATTTTGCCAGCACTAATGCCAACTTCTAGAGCTAGGGGCGCAGTCAAAAAGTTGCCAACGTGACCACGAATGCCATCTGTCCCAAATAATTTCATAAATCCAACTCCACACACCTTAGAGAAGCTTTTTGTCATTTTTACAGATCACTTTACAGCGATTATGTGATTGCCGTAATTGCCATATAGAGGGATAACAATAAAAAGTGCCCCAAACTAGCCAAACTTTAAATTAATGTAGGTGGTATCATGACTGGCTAATACTACCGTCTCCTGACCCGACTCTAAGCACTGAGGCGGATCAACAACATGGACAGCTTGCATCCAACAAGTATCCTGACTAAATGGACTAGTATCTAGGTAAATTTCGTCATCTAACCACAAACGGAACCAAAAGACAATCGCATGGCAAGTGCCACTTTCAGTAATCTGTACGGAGATATTACGAGATTCAGGCTCAATATTCGTGCCACAAAAGTCAAACTCGAAAACTTCAAAGGGTTTACAGAGAGTGATGTACTCAAAGTTTCGTAAGTATAATTGCAAGTAATCAGCTTTTTTGGAAAAGGCATTAAACAAACTCAGATCAAAGCCTGACACTATATTCACGCGATCCTGATGAAATACTTGACTACTATCCACTAGCACCGCATATACAGTTGCCGACTTAGGAATAATTTGAGCATTGGGCTTGAGCAAATGTTCCCTTGCATGCCGAACTGAAGGAACTGCGTACTCCGCCAAAAGCCCCACATCAAAAATTTCACTGACTAAAATATCAGCAGGTTCGCTTAAATCTGCACCAACTTGCAGGTCATTAGACAACTTATTGAAGGTAGTAATCTGCTGACTATAGCCATTAGCTTCTACAATTTGCCGCGCCATATTTGCAACAACCTTCACCTTCTCACAGGTATACACCTGCTTTGCCCCAGCCCTTGCCGCCATCAGTGCTAGCAATCCAGATCCAGAGCCAATATCTAAAACTACAGATTCAGGTTTGACAGCTTTCTGTAAAGCCTCCTCATAGCAGTTATTGCGGTAGGTATCATTCATCATTGGGAAATGCCAACGCGGGACAAATCTGTTGTAGATTTGGTTCAGCTTCCGAGACAAATCAGGCAAATCAGGATTGAGTGAATAGGCTTTTTCGTAACAGTCAATCGCATCTTCAAACTGACCTTGTAGTGCTAGACAATTACCGATATTGCAGTAGGCTTCTGCATATTCTGGTTTATGGTCAATCGCCTCCTGAAAATATTGCACAGCTAAGGAATAGTTACAGCGATTGTATGCAATATTTCCTAGTTCTAGAATGGCTTCAGCTAGTTCTGGATTGATCTCTATGGCTTTTTGAAGTGCTGATTCAGCAGCACTAATCTCTAAGAGATCGCGCAGGACATATCCATATTGCAGATAAAATCCTGCATATTCAATTTCGACTTCTAATGTGTCTTGGTAATAAGTAAAAGCCTGATCTAGTATTTGATTTTGGCATTCTTCATGATCGCTAGAAGATGGCACAACTAATATACTGTTAGGATCATAATGCTCTGCTGCATACTGGTGACGAATCTCAACTACTCGCTCATAGGCTGCGATCGCCTCTTGCCAATTTGCTTGCTGATAATAAAATCTTGCTAAGCGGAGCCAGACTTGATCGTCACAGGAATTCATTTCAGCTTCCTGCTTAAGGGATTGCAGAGATATTGGCTCAAGCATATGTATTGTCAATAAATATTGCTAAACATTAGACCACAAACACGCAAAAAGAGTGGAAACGCAATGCGCCGTCACTCTTTCTCTATAGCAAAGGTAGCGCAATGCGCCACCTCTGCTTAATTTTGCGACACTAAATTTTCCAATACTTCCGCAGTTCGCATCCCTTTTTTCACCCAAAGCTCTACCTGTTGCACTTTGCTAGTGGCACCCACAATAAAACGGGTAAAACTTCCTTGAACGGATGAATCGGAACTTTCACTAGCCTCGACAGTCGGCGGCGGTGACCAGTCAGTTGCACAGGCAAAGATGTCCTTACCTGCCCAACGCGAAAACCACGCGGCGATAAATCCTGCCTGCAATTGATGCCAAGGGACTGTTCCTGACTGCAAACCAATTTCACTACCTGTCGTTAGTACCGAGTTTTCCGTAGTCACAATGATTAGCCCATGCTGACGATAGCTAAAATCGATTGTTAGTGTTCCCATACCATGCACAGTCCAAAGCTGTCGCATCGTTGCCAAAAATTCTATAGCGTTGGTCTCCATAATCGTAGTTCCTTTATAGGACTCGATCTCACTACGGATATGATCATAAAAGGAGCCGCCCCAGCCCCAGCCGAAGGTATAGAGAGCCAAAGTTCCTGCTTGTCCAGCTTCAGATTCTAGGGCGCGGTGAATGCTCTTTAGAAGGAAGTTAGGTATGGCTATAAGCCGATCGCCTTGACGAGTAGAGAGTAAACCTGTTGCAGGATCAGACTTGACATAAAAGCGGGGCGAGAAATAATTACTAGGAATGGAGTTGGAAATCATTGGCTTAACCATTGGTGTGCGATCGCAATATAGGGCAGCAACAAAGCAGCATTTTCCTTGGAAAGATTATCTTTAACTGATTTTTGCAAAGCCCGATAGGTAAAATCGTTAACCCGTTGGTTTTTGAGAGCCAACATAATATTTTGCATCCAATACAACAAACGATCTTTGAGCAACTCTTCATCTTGCAATAACATCGCTGTCGCACAGTAACGCAATACCAGAGCCATATCGCGATTGCACTTATTACCGCCATCGACATTCACTTTTGCCGCAATATCTGGTGCAGTCGATTGAAGCTGAAGCATGACCTGCTCAATAATCACATTTTCCTTGGCTTGAATCTCGTCATAGGCTTGACGGCGCTGTTGCCATGCGGCGATTGTACGATCCAAAGTGCGTAAATCTTCGGGGCTAATGTAGGAGCCATCAGCATGGTCTAATACATTTTCTAAAAGAGTAAGCATATTTTTTAAGGTTGAAATAAGTATAAAAAACTGAATAAATAAGGGCTTCGATACAAAGAATAGATTAAGCAACTCTATTCACTTTATACATATTAGCGATGTTAAGCGTCAGGAAAATTCATCAACAAATCATCAAGTAGAGTTAGATCTTCCTCCTGAACTGGCAATATATCCTGACTTTCAACATTCCATTCGATTTCTGCCAGCAATTCCTTGGTGGTTAAAAATTCTAAATTGGATATATCTTCTAGACCTAAGACAAAGGGTGAGGGACGAGGAACTGCGATCGCAGGTTTACTAATTGGTTGATCTAGTTCAGGGAAATCTGAATCAAATTCAGCATGGTCATGCAAATGCGGTGAATGCTGAAAGTATCGCTCTCCGAAAATGACTCTCTTGATCGCTTTAAATAATGATCTCCAAAATCTCTTAAAACCATGCAGCCAATCTTGCCAACGAGAGCGGTGACGACGTTTTCTCAACTTAATATACCTCCTGTATTTTTCTTAACTCGACCATTAGAACTATCAGGCTGTTGATCTAAGAGCCTTTTCTCAATTTCTTGAGCTGTAGCCCCAGAACTTAGCCAAAATTCCGCAGCCTTAATTCGATTTTCTGAACCAATCAAAAAACGACAGAAATTGTTGCCCATTGAGTAGCATTGAATTTCGGTACTACTTAAGCCTCGGTTGAGTAGTACCGAAAAGAACCCTGCCAATAAACCTGCATACAGAAAACATACGGGTTTACCGATATTGCCCATCGACTTAGCAACTGCCGAGTCAAATAAATCCACAAAAATGAAACCTTCACGAATTGAACTGAGATCGACACTCCATTTCCCCCAGCCTTGTGCTGTCAATGGCCACCACCAAGTTTCTAGGGCAAAGCTTAGATTTGCTTTGCTGACACTGAACTGAAAATCCCTCTCAAACCAGACCTTAAAATCCTTAGCATCTTCAGTCCCCCAATCCTTGCCAATCAAATACATCAACCAGCCAGAAGCCTCACCCACTTCGTGGTCTAGCCCCTTAAGCAATGACACAATAAAGTCATCACTAGCTAAGACATATTGGTTTTGGTTCCAGTCTCTAATTTGTCCTTTGTGCTGATCAAACTTAAAAAATGTATGGCGACTGTAGTGACAAACTTTAGATAAAGGGCTTAACGGAAACAATGCTTCCTCATGATCGCGAAATGGTGATTGAGTCATTGGTAATTCTTGAGTTGACTTATTAGATTTGGGTAGATAGATATTGAAGATAAATTTGCAGAGATGAAAGTTTTCATATTGCTATCGTGAGCTTCATGAAACTACAGACTTTTCGGTAGGCAATAAAATTTGGCTTAGATCGGTAGCAAAAGAAGAATCAATTGCTGCCATTTTTTCTAAGGCCGATCGCAAAATCAGCTTGCCTGCTTCAACTAGAATTTCACCAGTCAGGGGATGGATCAAATTTTGTTGGGCGCGTTTGCCAACCAAAGGCTGCAATTCACCAAGCGAGCCAATATACATGCCTTGGGGAACTTCTATCACCACACCGTCCTGCCAAACTTTTGCCTGACAAGCCAGTCGCGAATTTGGCTGAGAGGAAGTGATAAAGCTGAGAGTTAGTATTTCTTGTTCGCTTTTGGGGCTCAGAGCCTCTTGTCCAGATTGAATATAGACGTGACAGGTTGCACATCGCCCCTGTCCACCACAGGCTTGAAGTACGTTCATCTCTTGCCTCAGCAAAGCACTGAGTAAAGTGCTGTCAGTTGCGACCTCCACATCTTGGTTTAAAGGTTGTAATTTTATTTGTTTCACTTAGCGCTCATTCAGTGGAGGAAATTAGTTTAGAAACATCGGCAGATAAAGCCTTAGACTGCAAGATCTTTGGGAAGTCAACGATGACCCGCTCACATTCCTTTAAAAAAGCTTTGACCCATGTTTGCACATCCTGTAACTGGTCATGGGTTAGCGGCTCTATCTGCTCAGAGATAAACGGACAACTAATTTGGGCTTGATAGTCAACTTGCCAATATTCTAAGGAAGGATGCAGGGCGACTAGACTCGCATGGGTTTTTTTCCAGTAATTTGCGATCGCAAGTAATCCCAAATAACTAGAACTGTACTTAGTCAGGCGGTTTAGGGCAACTAGGGTTGACTCCCAAGTTAGGGTGTCTATCCTCAGCTCATAATTATTGACATCAGCACTTTGCTGCTTATTATGAATCGAAGCTTGAATGGTGTTGTTAAGAATGATCCGTATTAATGCCTTCCTAAATAAATGCACATTTTGTGGATGAATACTAACTACATCATGAACACCTCGATCAATTGCCCATCGACGAAAAAAATCACTCACTTCTGGCTGATCAACCAACAAAACAATTGGTAAGTCTTGCCATTGCTTAAAACAGCGACGACAAACCTCTAACCAATTGATGTCTTCTAAAGTACCTAACAAAATCAGATCAGGAGATTGTTGGGTAACGGTCTGAACTAACTGTTGATAATTAGAGCAAAGATCGGGAATCCAGCGATTATCCTTTTTTATCTCCTTGAGAATAGATTGAGATACATTGGTCTTTGACTCAGCTAAAGCCAAGTGAATAAGCTGCTTTCGCGGATATTGATAATCCGCAAATTCTTCCAAAAAAGAATCTGAGTTATTCATTGTTAATGTTTGCATTGTGCAATTTTTTATAGTTTTTTATAAAAATTTTTTGATATTATAAATATAAGATTTAATTTAAGTGATATATAAACGAGTAAAAAATATTAAAAAATTTAAAACAAAATTAAAGTCAAATGTTCCCGCATCAACACAGAGCATAACGCCCTGTACATCGACTATGAATAGCAATGTCATTCTCAGTTAAGGTCATAACAAAGCTTAGTTAGTGAATAAAGCCTAGAAGCTGCTTCGAGAGAACAACTGTAATTCTTGCAATCCAGTGTATAGCCCCACACAAATAACTATTAAAAATTTAAAAAAAATATTTAATTTTTAATATTAATCTGAATATCTAATAAAAATGCCTGTTGCTTGATTGGCTTGATCAAGAATCACTTAGTAGGCGCTCTAAAATCTCTTGAGTAATTAAATTTCCTTCTTGGACAAGCAACTCATTAGTGACGGGATGATAGATAGCGCGTGGTGCAAGACGGTTTTTGAGCCTCTCAAAAATTTGAATCAATTTCTTGTCCGCTTTATTATCCAAATAAAAAACAACGCCATCACCTAAAACTGAAGTTTGGCATGTCAAACGATAAAAAGTCGCATCTCGACGTGTATTTTTGAGAGTATTTTTCTCTAAAGTTTGCATCGAACTAAGACTAGCTGCACCATCAAATACTCTTAATGCACAAGTACCACAGGTTCCTTGCCCCCCGCAGGCTGCAACTAACTCGACCTTGGCATGTTTTAGCGATCGCCACAATGCATTTTGGGTAGAGACGTTAATCGTGATTCCTAAAGGCTCAAGTTTGATACGAGGCATAAAGCGTAGATTTTGCAGAGAAAGTAAGTATTTAAACTCATGATAGTTCTAAAATTTCATTAAGTAAGATCGCCCTTACTTAATGAAATTTTGAGTCATCTTATTTTAAACATTACGATGCAATGTCAAATTTTGGTCGCTGCGTGACCACTTCATCGATCAATCCATAGGCTTTTGCCTCATCAGGAGCCATAAAGAAATCGCGATCGGTATCTTCGGCAATGCGCTCAATGGGTTGACCTGTATGGAAAGCCATCAACTCATTGAGACGATTCTTGTGATAGAGGATTTCCTTGGCTTGAATTTCAATATCTGTCGCTTGTCCCTGTGCGCCACCAAGGGGTTGGTGAATCATAATGCGGGTATGGGGCAAAGATAGTCTTTTACCCTTTGCGCCACCAGTGAGCAAGAAAGCGCCCATACTTGCCGCTAGTCCCACGCAGATTGTGGAAACATCAGGGCGAATGTGCTGCATCGTATCGTAAATAGCCATTCCTGCGGTCACCGAGCCGCCGGGGGAGTTGATGTACAAGAAGATATCTTTTTCGGGATCATCGGCTTCGAGAAAAAGCAACTGAGCAACGATGATATTAGAAATATTGTCGTCAACCTGTTGCCCCAAAAATACGATCCGTTCCCGTAGCAGACGAGAAAAAATATCAAAGGCTCTTTCGCCACGACCAGACTGTTCGATTACGGTTGGGATCATAGTTAATCTTTACGGTTTACTCTCATCATATTGTACTGATATGTCATGAAAGCTAACTTTTCTCTTTATTCGGATTTCACCCTGTCCTATAGCTGTTGCTACTGGTAAAACCCAATAAGTTAAGAGACGGCACAAAGTGCCCCTCCTTACTTATTGGGTTTTGTTTAGTCATGCCGATCGCGATAAATTGCTCTCGAAGTGCGATTTTGGGCAGCAGTCAAACGCACAGCTTCTTTACCGCTTAAATCGCCATCCTTCAGATAAACACGACGTTGGGCGGCAATTTTTGCCTCTCGCAATTCTAATTTTTTGTACTCTTGTTGGCTGATTGTGCCTTGTTGGACTCCGTTGTAAATCCGCACCTGTTGATTGATCTGGCGATCGCGAATTGCTCCTGCGGATGCAGAACTTGGAATTATAAGACTGAGGGTGCTGAGAACTGAGGTAGCTGCAAGGATTGGGAGAATGAAGCTTTTCATGATGTCACCTTGGGCAATTGCCTTAATTAACTGTTTAACAATTACGCTGATTTAGACATTTGCTACTAGTCAAAAGGTTCAAGTTATTTGTATTGATAAACATGTTCTCAAAACTTTTTGAAAACATGTTTGGATAGGTGGGTTAGTTTTTACGGTAAGCCCAAAAGTAATTTCTGCAATGGCAATGACGCTTATGTTTTTTGCTATGGCGTTTGATATCCAAGCGTAAATAGGACAGTTTTTTCTAACTCTACGATCGCATTTATGTCTAGCTGTCCTAATCTTTTAATTAAGCGAGTTTTATCAAGGACGCGGAGTTGATGACAAAGTGCAACTGAGTCTTGATTTAATCCGCCTTGACCATATTTCACCACGTTCCACTTGCATTTTTGTCCTCACTGTTCAATAGTTCGGCATATTCAGAAATCCCTGCTTCGGCAAGTTCTCGATCTTCTTGTGCAAATTCTTGGTAGAGGTCAGCAAATTGACTAACATCAGTTTTTTGGCGCTTAAATTTGGTCTGAAATTTGATAAATGCAATAAAATCTGCAACTTGTTTTAGTTGTTCGTCATTGAAGTGGTCTAACTCTTGTTTGAGAGATTCCTTAGTAATTATTGACATTGATCATTCTCCATTTGCAAATTGGCAGATTTCCTAAATAAATTAATGTCTTGTGCTATAGCAAACCTAAATGAGTTGTGGAAAAATAGAGAAGAAGAAATCAAAGCAAAGACTTGGAAGAATTAACTGAATTTATAGAGAGTAATCCCAAGAGC
>NZ_JACJQB010000020.1 GCF_014696385.1 Pseudanabaena mucicola FACHB-723 | reverse complement strand
GAGTGGCGGCGCTTTGCGCCGCCACTCGCCTCTTGGGTTGGTACTAGCTAACTCTTTTTTTGCTATACAGCAAAAATCATCAAAATTATACTGATGTGAAACCAATAAAAGTAAGTAGCTAGGCATAATTAAAACCCAGAGCTGAAACCTGTGGCGCACGCGCAGCGTGCGCTACAGGTTTTATGGTTTTATATTTAATTGCGCCCAGTTACTTAGTTGAAATCTTTAATCTTCAAAATCCTCAAAAATTAGTCATATTTTTTGTCCAACTAAGGCTACACTGTTTGACTAAATTCGATTTCCAAAATATTACCTAGAGTTGCAGCATTGGTATGTCGCTATCATTGCCACCTAGAAACAGATCACTCTCACCAGACCTAGACAACAGTCAAGTCATGGTGATGAAAGATCTCAAAGATCTTCTCAGACGGATGAGTCAAGATCACAATAAAATCCATGAGCTACTTAGCTTTTTGGGTTACGCTCTTCGCAGCTTTAGTAATCTCAACCAATTTTTAGAATTAATCCCCCTCGTAGCCAGTCGGGTGACCGACTCCGATGGCGGTGCGCTAATTTTATTTAAAGCGAGTGGGCAGATGCGCCTAGAGTCATTGCATTGCCCTGAGCGAAATAAAGGCGGCATGAAAGCGCAACAGGTAAGAACTGCGATCGAACGGGCAATTCAACAGGTTTTAACAGGTAGTCCTGCGGCTCTTGATGAGATGGTCAGTCGCTACTTAGGTGCAGATGTACACCTGTTTGGGACATCAGTATTAGTCAAAAATTCAGTGCGTGGTCGTCTGTATATATTCAGCCGCAAACCTGATTATGAATGGACAGACAATAAGCGGACATTGATGCGTTTGGTCGCTGACCAAACTTCTGTGGGGCTAGATAATCATGAACTCACCACAGAATTAATCAAAAAAGAGCGCCAAGATCGGGAAATGGAGATCGGCGCGGAAATTCAACGGCAACTATTACCGCGTAGTTGTCCTAAGATTCAAGGCATCGAGATCTCGGCTAGATGTTGCACTGCTAGTCGAGTTGGTGGCGACTATTACGACTTTATTCCCATGCAAAAGGGCGATCGCTGGAGCTTTGTAGTCGGCGATGTTATGGGTAAAGGTGTGCCTGCGGGATTAATTATGACGATGACGCGCGGCATGTTGCGTGCCGAAGTCTTAAATAGCCACTCTCCCAGTAAAATCCTCGAACACCTCAACGAAGTGATGTACGAAGATTTAGAAAAATCCCATCGTTTTGTGACCATGTTCTACTCAGAATATGACCCTAAAACGCAGATTTTATCTTTTAGTAACGCTGCCCATACACCCGCATTACATTGGCGAGCTAAGACTAAATCTGTCCATGCCCTCGACACAATGGGCGCATTGATTGGTTTAGATGCTGGCTCTAAATATGAGGAACGTAGCACTCGTCTAGAGGTGGGAGATGTAGTGATCTATTACACCGATGGATTCACGGAGGCAGCTAGTCCCGAAGGCGATCGCTTTGACGAAGAAAATCTGCGTAAAGCTTTAGATTGGGCATGTCAGAGCTGTTTTCCACTGTCTAACGATGTCACCCGCCCACAGATGATTCTTGACTATATTTTCCAAGAAGTGCAAAACTTTATTGGAGAAGGGCATACTCATACTGATGACATGACCCTAGTGGTTTTGTGCATAAAAGATAAATCTTTGGATAAATCTTTGGAACAAGTTTCCCGCAAATTGATTTAACCCTGAAAACTCAATCCTAAAAAAATATGCTTGATTTTGCTCAAAATCTTCTCACTAGCACTGATCTATCATCACTTTCGCCATCGGTAATTAATTTAAATGGCAGCTTCTCTATAGATTCATCTCTCAATATTGCTGATCTGCATCAGTACATCAATATGGATTTGCTAGCCCAACAGTTTAAGCAAGACGTAGCGGGAGATTTAGGCAGAGGATGGAATAACTTTATCAAATCTGGACAGGTTTGGGCGCTGATGATTGGCGTTGTGGTTGGATACTTTTTCCGAAGCATTACCAATGCCTAAAAACAAAAAAGACCCGAACTAAATGTCTGGGTCTTTTTTTCGTTTAATGGCGGGGGACGGATTTGAACCATCGACCTTCGGGTTATGAGCCCGACGAGCTACCAGGCTGCTCTACCCCGCGTCGTTCTGCTTAACTAATATAACATGGTTTGCAGCAATTGCAAGCATTATGCAAAAGTTTTTTAAAATTTTGTGTTTGACCCCTCCGCAACGCCGTCTTACCTCAGTTGTTTGACCCGGTAAAACCAGGTGGAGCCGAAGCGCTACGCCTAACTTAAAGTTCCCAGAAGCAAGTCTGGTATACTGCGGCGAAGACTGCGAAGACTCCTTAAAAACGATTATCGATCAAGACACATTATCGGTAGTCACGCACGCCACAGAGGAGCTTAGTAAAAGTATACATTACTTGAAGCTATCGGCGAGCCAGTAAATCAAGGGTGCGATCGCCAGTGCAGGTAAAAATGAGGCAACTCTGACCTTAGCTAATTCCAATAAATTTAAACCTAGTCCCAATAGCATTAATCCACCTACACCTGTAATGATTAAAACTGATGGGGCATTAGCAGGATCAGGCAAACTTTGAGCCATTGTGCCAGCCAGAAGCGATAGGCTGCCTTGGTACAAAGCTACAGGTAAGGCAGAGAAGCCAACGCCGATGCCATAGGTACTAGCAAATACGATCGAAATAAATCCATCTAGAGACGACTTGAGCGCTAATAAATTGTCATCACCTCTGAGTCCATTGTTGAGGCTGCCAATAATTGCCATTGGTCCAATGCAAAACAAAAGGCTAGCAGCGACAAATCCTTCAGTGAATTTTCCTTTACCCTTAAATTGATTTTTTAACCAATCGCCAATGGTTTCTAAACGCTGCTCAATCTGTCCTAATTCGCCACTTACGCCGCCAAGGATTAGGGAAATCAGCGCTAAAATTACACCATCGACATCGCCAGCTTTGACCTTAAGTAAGCTGTTTGCCATATTAATGCTGACAAAAATGGTAATTAGCCCAATGGCTTGTTTGAGGATGGGTAAAACCTGCGAAAGAAATCGACCACGCAGAACTAGTCCTAAGCATGTGCCAACTGCGATCGCAAAAATATTAATCCATGTCCCACTGGTTTTTGTCCAAAAATCTAGCATTTAATTCTCATTTCCAAAGACTGTAAGTAGCTGGGCGCAATATAAAAACCTAAAACCTTTGCTGCACGCGCTGTGTGTGCGGCAAAGGTTTTAGCTTTGGGTTTTAATTATACCTAGGACTTACTAGGCTATATTTTTAAGTAATTCGCTGACCTACCACCTTCTAGAAATATTCATGAAACCAATCGTCAGTCTTCTACATACTTCTAGCTATGAAACTACAGCCCTAATGCAATCACTTGAGTTAGTGCTTGCACCCCTAGGAGGTATGTCCAGTATCGTCAAAGCAGGCGATCGCGTTCTTCTCAAGCCCAATTTACTGACGGGCGCACGTCCCACCAAAGAATGTACCACTCGTCCTGAGCTAATCTATTGCGTTGCCAAAATGGTTCAGGATGCTGGTGGTAAACCATTTTTAGGAGATAGTCCAGCCTTTGGTAGTGCTAAGGGCATCACTAAGGCAAATGGCTTGTTGCCCCTCGCCGAAGAATTGGGATTGCCGATCATTGAGTTCCATGGCAGACGCTATGAAACTGAGGGCGAAGGCGAACTACAACATTTGCGCCTTAGTAAAGAAGCCATGGATGCCGATGTGGTGATTAATTTGCCAAAGGTGAAGTCGCACATGCAACTAACGCTAACCCTCGGTGTGAAGAATTTATTTGGCTGTGTCCCCGGTAAAATGAAGGCTTGGTGGCATATGGAAGCTGGCAAAGATGTCGAGAGATTCGCACAAATGCTAATTGAGACCGCTAGAACTATTAATCCTGAACTGACAATTCTTGACGGTATTGTCGGACATGAGGGTAATGGACCAAGTGCTGGCGAACCAAAAGATTTAGGAATTTTGGCAGCTTCTTGTGATGTATTTGCCCTCGATCGGGTTATGGTGGAGATCCTTGGCGTACAGCCCCAAGATGTGCCAACGGTTGCGGCTGCCATCCGTATGGGATTATGTAGTGATCTAGACGCAGTGGAAATCGTCGGCGATGCGATCGCAAAATTGCATAGCCCAGACTGGAAACTCCCCGAAACCATGATGGCGATCGACTTTGGAATGCCCAGAGTTTTACGCTCTACTTTTAAACATCTCTATATCAAGTTCATCAAAGAACCTCTCAGCACCTATGCCCGCATTTAAAAGCCCACCGCTAATCTTAGTGGTCGAAGATGCACCTGATAATCAAGTTTTAGTGGAACAGGTGTTTCAAGATTCAGGCTATCGCGTCACTTGCATTCAAGATGGTCAAGCCGCCTTAGATTGGCTTGAGACTAACTATCCTGATTTGATTCTGCTGGATTTATCGCTACCAGAAATCGATGGCTGGGAGGTGGCAAGGCAGCTTAAAGCCTGCGATCGCACTGCCAAGATTCCGATCGTGGCGGTCACTGCCCATGCAATGAAGGGGGATAAAGAAGCAGCCCTCGCATCGGGTTGTGATGATTATCTGACAAAGCCTTTAGATATTGATTTACTAGAAGCCTGTGTCCAGCAATGGCTGGACAAGCAAACCCAGTGATATGAAGAGGAGT
Organism: Pseudanabaena mucicola FACHB-723; assembly: GCF_014696385.1. Classification (GTDB taxonomy): domain Bacteria; phylum Cyanobacteriota; class Cyanobacteriia; order Pseudanabaenales; family Pseudanabaenaceae; genus Pseudanabaena. The sequence continues at coordinate 54,457 of NZ_JACJQB010000020.1, read as the reverse complement.
GTCGCAGCGCGACACTCCTCTTTTGTTAACACGACAGCCGCCAGATAACTTAGACTAATATTTAAATAAAGTTTTAAAACTTCATAATTTAATACAAGCTTCGTTTCATTTATCTCATTCATTGAATTTATAAAATCTACAAAATTTAGGAAATTGTTTTATGTCTGGTCGCGTTGGAGTGTTGCTATTAAATTTAGGAGGCCCTGAAAAGTTAGAAGATGTCTACCTTTTCTTGTATAACCTGTTCGCTGATCCAGAAATTATTCGCCTCCCCATTCCCTTTTTACAAAAGCCGATTGCTTCACTGATTGCTGCGAGTCGCGCTCCGATTAGCCAAGAAAATTACCGAATGATTGGTGGTGGCTCACCTTTGCGGCAAATTACGGAGGAGCAGGGCGAAAACATCGAGAATGTTTTACAACGCCATGGCGTAGATGCCAAGGTGTATGTGGGAATGCGCTATTGGCATCCCTATACCGAAGAAGCGATCGCAAAAATTAAACAAGATGGCATCACTCGTCTGGTGGTGTTGCCGCTATATCCGCAATACTCCATTAGCACCAGTGGCTCTAGCATCAAGCAACTAGACGCAATTTGGGAGCAAGATCCTGAGTTGCAGGCAATTGAGCGCATCACCATTAACTCTTGGTACGATCGTAGTGGGTACATTCGGGCCATGAATGAATTGATCGATGCGAAGTTACAAGATTTTGCCGAGCCTGACAACGTACATATTTTCTTTAGCGCCCATGGTGTACCCGTAAAATATGTCACTAAGTACGGTGACCCCTATCAATCTGAGATGGAAAACTGCGTCGATGGCATCATGAAGGCATTGCGCCGTGACCATCAACGCTACAATGCCCACACTCTCGCCTATCAGAGTCGAGTCGGCCCCGTGGAATGGCTACAACCCTACACCGAAGAAGCGATCAAGAATCTTGCTAAGCGTGGTGTTAATGATCTGTTAGTTGTGCCGATTAGCTTTGTTTCTGAACATATTGAGACTTTGCAAGAAATTGACATCGAATATCGTGAAGTTGCTGAGGAAGCAGGGATTCACAATTTTGATCGTGTTCCTGCATTAAATAGTCATCCCATATTTATTAATGATCTCGCTGAACTGATCATGGAATCACTGGGTACGCCCAAAGCGGCGGCAATTGTAGCTTAATCAAAAAGGGCGCTGAGCGCCCTTTTTGATTTGGTCTGGCAATTTTTAAAACTGTGGCTTTGCAGGTGGCGGACTAATAAAAATTGCGATCGCATTATGGACAGGCGCAATTTGGGTAACAGGTCGGTTCAGCACATCGCCGCCCAACGACAATGCCGAAGAACTACCCCCATCGAGATTTAGTGCATCCACTGCCCCCAACTTTTTCAAAACTTCTGCCGTTTGGAGCAAATTTGGCGCAACTCCCCTCGGGACAGCTTGCACAGTCGCTAGCAACAATTTTCCTTTTTCCTTAGTGGTCGCAATCGTGCTGCGTGGAGCCGCCTGCGTATCAAATCCCGCTTGAAACTGTTCTAGTTTGCCATCTAGAGAGAGATTACTATTTTTGAGTAATAGGGGCCCTGCACCAATCAAGTTGGGAAAGCTGGAAAACTTTGTTGGGATAAAAGCTTGACGACCACGTACCGTCATCCCCACAGGCAATTGTTTCGCCGCTTCAGGGGTTTGTCTAGCCACAAGGATGTATCCATTGTTGGGAATTGGAAGCTGTCCCACCCCAACTGCACCGCCTTGATACTGAGCGACTACGCGATCGCCCTGCACCACCAATAAAAGCTCATTTTCCGTGAGTGGTGAATAGTAGGCTCCCCAGTTGGGGGTATAGCGAGCAATGCCTTTCTGCACATAGCCACTATTGAGATTAGTCAGCGCAATCGTTGTTTGATTAGCGGTGCTAATTTCCTCTTTGAAACTTAATCGATCAATGATGATTTCTCCCTTCTCATCCCACGCGATTGCTCCACGCACTAGGGCTGTCCCCGATAGCCAACGCCCCCCTTCACGAATTGCACCGACGGGCAATCGTCGAATTCGATTAAAAAAGCCAGCATTAATTGCGCCCACAGCTTGAGCTTGATCCACCATTTGCGGAAATGGCAATAACCCCAACATGCCATTGGGTGAGCCATCGGGATTACTCCAAATGGGACGTAATTTTAGTCTTGGTGACTTCAGATCAACTTCTAAAGCCGTAACTGAAAACTTGATAGTTTTGGGATCTTGAGTATTTTTTTGTTTAGTTGGAATCTCTACAACTCTCTCAATGCGTTTGATCCCTTCCGCCCACTGCACCGTTAAATTGGGTGGTAAATAGTCGCGTCTCAAATCAATTACCAACTTTGGGGCAGGACTACTGAGCATTTCAATGGCAGGATTAATTGCTTCATTAACTTGAATCTGAATTTGCGTTAATTTTCCCTGCGGTTGCACTGTAATTGACTTAATGAGATTGCCTGAGATCGCATCTGTACCAATCGGCAAATTGGGGGCAACCTCCGCCGAAACTACTATACTGATCAGATTATCCTGCTGCGTAACTCGCCAAGGCGTAGGACGATCGAGATCAAGGACAAGTCGATCTCCCCAAGGTTGTTTAGCACGGCGAATGGCTTGCATCGTCGCGTCAGGGGTATAAATATTTAGGGTATTTCCTGATATTTCTGTCCGCCACTGGGAGGCAAAAGGAGCGAGGTCAAGATAACGATACCGCCCTGTACTATCAAATGCTACCTGCGAAAACATCGGAGCCGAAAACCACCGCAATCGCTGACGCTCAGCTTTGTCTGAATCCATCATTTGTACCCCTAAGCCAGTATTGAGCCATTTTTCTGGCACATAAAAGCTTTGCTGACCTTGCTCAACCCGCCTAATCCATGGCACGGGCCAAACCTGCCCATTTAATTGGATTACGTTACCGCTAGCAGGTATCGTCACCGAAGGCGCACTACTAACCGCTAAAAACTGACAGCTTACTGCTGCGATCGCAGAAATTAGAGTTCTATGGGGTGTCATTTTGATGGTGCTAAGCATTGACTACAGTCCTATTCAAAAACTTTTATTTAACTTTGAATAACTTTGAACTTTAAGGGGCAGGATTGAAGTAACGCGCATGAACGCTATTAATTTCTGACAACATTTCATCGTTTACCTGAACGTTAACACTGTCGATATTTTCTTTGAGTTGTTCCATATTAGTTGCCCCGATAATTGTGCTAGCCACAAACCAACGACTGCGGACAAAAGCTAATGCCATCTGCACTAGCGACAAATTATATTTTTTCGCGATCGCCATATATTCTGTAGTCGCTGCCTTTACATTGACTTTTTTATAGCGCTGACCAAAGTTAGGGAATAAATTCATCCGCACATCAGTTGGTGATTTATGGATATATTTACCAGACAAGTAACCAAAGGCAAGCGGACTATAGGCTAGCAGACTCACGTCTTCGCGATAACAAGCTTCGGCAAGATGGCTGTCAAAGGTGCGATTGATTAGATTGTAAGCATTTTGAATGGAAACAATTTTTGGTAAGTTCATGGCTTTTGCCGTATGGCTAAATTCGCAAATACCCCATGATGTTTCGTTGCTCACCCCTAAGTTGCGAATTTTCCCAACTTGGATTAGCTCCGCAAAAGTTTCTAGTTGCTCAGCAACGGAAACCATCTGCCGTTCTTGAGAAGGATCAAAATCTACTTGTCCGAACATCGGCACATTGCGATCGGGCCAATGGATTTGATAAAGATCGATATAATCAGTTTGCAAACGTTTGAGGCTATCATCCACCGCTTGCAAAATATTGTTACGACTCAAGGCGGCGATTGAGTCATCACGCAACCATTTGTAATTTCTACCTGTGCCAATAACTTTAGTCGCAATAATTAATTTCTGGCGTTGGCTCTTTATATGTGGTTGTGCTAACCATTCACCAATATATTGTTCCGTTAGTCCTTGAGTCTTGGCATTGGGCGGTACAGGATACATTTCGGCGGTATCGATAAAGTTGATCCCCTGTGCGATCGCAAAATCGAGTTGGGCATGGGCATCTGCGATCGTATTTTGCTGACCGTAGGTCATCGTCCCTAAAGCAATTTCGGATACCCAAAGGTCACTTGATCCAAGTCTTTTATATTCCATATTCGACATATACATACCGCAAACACAACAATACTACGGAAATAGATGTTTGACACTTAAGTAGCTCGGCATAATGAAAAAACAGCCCGTGGAGCACGCGCGTGCTCCACGGGCTGTTTTTTATATTTAATTACCCCTAGTTGCTTAGATATGGGTTACCAATATTTACGACTGAATGTTCGACAAATCAAATTAAAGAAAGCTTTAATATTAAGAACGGTTAAGAATAGTAGAGACAATTAGAAACAAACTTATACAAAAGTTAATATTGTAAGGCTGATCAATTAACCAATCAACTATCAAAAATAAGCCAGAAAATTAGAGCTAGATTGAGCGATTAAGGCGCAAATAAACATCCATGGGATCACCCCCTAATTGTGTTAAACCATAAGTACAAATACTTAGGTCAACAGATTTGATCATTAACTGTAAAGAAAGTATTAAATGATCCCCAAAGTGACAAAATTTCGATCAAAATAGAGTCATTCAAACGGAACCAGCTTATTTATAGGTTCTGAATTTAAATACCAAATTAATAAAAACCCTTAAAAAAGTGAGTGATCTCTCAAAACCAACGGTAATTTTACCTAGGTCAAAGAGGTCACTTACTTTTTTTGAGTATAGACAAAATATCTTTTAGTTATCACTTTTGTTGTGAATATGAGTAGAAAATCAGATTGAATACTTTGTTTTTTGCATTTTTTTGCTGATAATCCTCAAAACCATTGCCAGTCAACAGTTTGTGGATAAGTACAAATACTGGTTAGGTTTAACGCCTGTGAATTATAAAGAAAACATTAAGCGATCCCAACTTTTGTCCTCTATCTTAGAGAATAAAATTATTGAAACGGAATCAGCCCATTTAAAGATTCTGACCTTTAAAACCCATTTAAGAACAATTTTATATAAGCAAATGGCTTGTCCAGATTAAGTAGATTTACTTACTTTGGGCAAGCCATTTGTTTTAGCAATAGCGGTAAAGCAAGTGTAATTCGATTTGGTTAAAACTCAGCTAAATGATAGTTAATTGCCATAAATCAGTCTGTTTGAGATCTTGAAGCTTCGTTAATAACTATATAAATTTATTAAGCGATCGCAAAATTCGATTAAGTTACGATTACTTAAACACCTACTTGCGAGTTGACCCTATATTTGTGGAAAGATTCAGTATCCGTAGCATTATTGAAGGCTATAGCCAAGGTTATTTTTTAATGGCAGAGGATGATGGTGAACCAATTGAGTGGTACTACACCAACAGCCGTACTTTAATTCCTCTCGATCAGCGCTTTCGCTATCCTAAATCTTTGCAAAGGATACTCAATCAAAATCGATTTGAGGTGAAAATAGATACAGCCTTTGAGCAAGTGGTGGCAGGATGTGCCGATCGCGAAACCACATGGATTTCGACAGAGATGAAGTCACTGTATAGCGATTTACATCAAGCTGGTTGGGCGCATAGCTTTGAAACATGGCAGGGCGAGCAATTGGCGGGCGGTATTCTGGGGATCGCAATCCGTGGTGTATTTATCGGCGAGTCCATGTTTTTTAAAATTCCCGATGGATCAAAAGTTGCCATGGTGAAATTAGTAGAACATTTGCGATCGCAAGGATATGTTTTATTTGATGCTCAGTTAATGAATCCGCATCTGGAGAGATTTGGTGCATTTGAAATTGATGACGATGGCTATCAAGCACTACTGAGAAAAGGCTTGAGCAAATCTTGTGTGTTTTTATGAGGTGAAACAAATCTGGTGACGGAATTACTGCAAACTGGCGAAATTGTACAGGCGCGTTATCGGATCACAGGGTTATTGGGTCAAGGGGGAGTGGGGATTACCTATGCCGCAGTTGATGAGAAAACTGGTGATGCAGTGGCACTCAAGGCTTTGTCATTTCGGCGGATGAATGATTGGAAAGTGCTAGAACTATTTGAAAGAGAGGCGAAGGTACTGGCTCAACTTGACCATCCTGCGATTCCCAAATATTTAGACTATTTTCAAATTGACAGCGATCGCGATCGCGATTTTTATATTGTTCAGGCATTGGTCGAAGGTCAATCTCTTGCCCAAGCAATTGCCAATGGTTGGCATGGCAGCGAGGAGGACATTCAAGGAATTGCCGAACAAGTGCTTGAAGTATTGATCTATCTCCATGAACTCAAGCCCCCCGTTATCCATCGTGATATTAAACCCAATAATCTTATTTTGAGTCGCGATCGCAAAATTGCCCTCGTCGATTTTGGGGCAGTGCAAGACACCTATCGCAACACTCAAGTGGGCGGCAGCACCGTCGTTGGAACCTATGGATATATGCCACCCGAACAATTTCGCGGCAAAGCTGTCCCTGCGACTGATCTCTATGCCCTTGGTGCAACGATTTTATTTTTGTTGACAGGACAATCGCCTGCGGAATTACCTGAAGTCAAACTCAAAATTTGTTTTCGTGACTCCGTAACCATCTCCAATCACTTTGCCAATTGGCTCGATAAAATGATTGAGCCTGCCCTTGAAGATCGCTTTAGTACTGCCAGACAGGCTCTCAGGGTTTTACAAACCCCAGAAATATCAGCAGAAACAAGACTCAGCGATCGGTACATTCAAAGCCTGTTGATTCCGAATGACTACAGTAATCAACATCGCAGTAATAGATATATTGCTAAGCCACTGGGTAGCCGCATCGATTTAAAAAAGACAGAAACGATGTTGCATCTGGAAATTCCACCTGCAGGGTTTAGTTCTGAGGGGATGAGTCTGTTGATCTTTGCGATTATGTGGAATGGTTTTTTAATTTTTTGGACATCAATGGCACTCAGAGCAGGCGTTTTTGCCCTATTCTCAATTCCTTTTTGGATCATTGGCGTAGGCGTTGCCTATGCAGGACTATCGACGGTATTTGGTAAAGTCTGCATTATTATTAGCGATCACACCTTTAGCATTGACTGGGATATCCTCGGTGTTAAGCGCCACATTCAAGGAAAAACTCAAGATTTGCGACAAGTTGAGCTAAAAAGCTCCTATGAAGTCAATAATCAACCTGTGATGGAACTGCGACTAAATCAAGGTATCTTTGCTCATAAATTCGGTGCAGGGCTAAGTCGTCCTGAGAAGGAATGGCTATTGCAAGAACTCAATGATTTTCTAGAAACATGGAGATTACGACATTAATCTAGACATCAAGCCTTGGTTTTCGTTTTAGATTCCTGAACAACGATGGCGACATTGACTACACTAAAGCTAGCGGCTAATAACGTTTCTGATAACAATTTTTCGGGAAACCTTGTTAAAAAACAGCTACAAGCATCCCATCCCCCTTGCACAGGCACAGATAATAGGTGGCAATGTCCCCCATTTCTGCCGACTGGATCATAATTTTTGCAAAATCGACAATTCATGACTTCTCTTTACCCTCTGATTTCCCACCCACTATACTCGCGGTTATTGTGATCTCACCTCGTGATTAAGCAGTATCTTTACTGTGATCTTGATCACAAACAAAACCTCTCAACTTTAAAACTAAATTTTCATAAATTAGCCAATTCTTAGATTGCACCTATGTCAGATTCCGCCAGCAAACCATTAACAACTCGTGAACGTTATCTTATTTTTGTTGAACGCATCATCCTCAACATTGAAAACGGCAAATTGTTATCAAAAGAACATGTGTATCGTATTCTTAGCGAAAGTTTAGAGGCAGGAACTGGCGAAATATTTGAAAGGGCTTTGGCGGAACATGCGGAGCTTCTGCAAGCTAATCTCATCGCTCAAACCGATGAAGTCAAGCAAGCAAAAGCAACTCAAAAAATCCGCGCCATGAAGATTCTCAAGGATGCTTGGGAACAGTGGCAAGCTAATTATCAAATTCAGGATAGTTGTCAATTAGGTTTACAAAAAATCTTGAATGCTGCACCAGAGGAACGACTATCCGTATTAGTTCAAGTGCTTGACCCTAACCATATACCTGTTTTTGAGCGCCAACATATTCAGATATTGACGGAATTACTTCAAAAAGCAGCAGATACAATGCCCGACGATCGCGAAGCCTTTGTTCTCCGTCAATTTGCGATCGGGCTTACCCGTGGTTTAACAAGTTTTGCGGAACTAGAAGGTTCATTGGTCAGTTGGCTATACCAACCCCAACAACAAGTTGGCTTTGAGCGTTCTAAAGGAACTGGCCCATGGCAAACTTGGGCAAAGCAAATTGTAAGTCCTTTACCAAGGGATTTATTCGCAGGGCAAGCCAATAATCAATCTGCCTCTGCGATCGCAATGGCACAACGCACCATCGATATCAGCGCATGGGTGGAATTATTAATCCTTTTAAGATATTTGCAAAATGGCTTGGTGCAATGGTTTGACCAACAAGCCTATGATGCCAAAGCAGGAATGCACATGACAGGAGTTACCTTCGTTGCCTTTGCTATGATTTGGGGTGAGTTGAGCAGTGGCTTCCAAAACTCGCCGCAACTCACCGCCAGCGAGTGCCAATCCCTTGCCAAAATTTGTTTCCGAATTAGCTTGCAAACCCTGAGAACCTTTGCCCAAAGAGAAAACTTTCCACTCTACGGTGGAGTCTTTGCTTCGTTTTCAGGAGAGAGCTTCCGCGAAACTATTAACTACCTCGACCAACCCCTTAAAGAGTCAGAAAATACCCAAGAAAAAGCACGGATTCTGACAGTTTTAGGATATTCCCAAACATGGATGGGGCATCCCCAATCTGCGATCGCACTGCATCAAGAAGCCCTAAATCTTGCCCGTGAAGTGGGCGACCAACGCTGTGAAGTTGCCAATCTCAATCATCTCAGTCGCATTAGTCTCGTTCAAAAGGATTTTCTTAATAGCGAATCTCAAGCTCAACGTGCTTTGATTTTGGCGCGTCAACATGGCGATCGGCAGGGTGAAGCCAATGCCCTTGCAAATTTAGGCTATAGCGAAGTGATGATCGCCAGACAACAGGAAGTAATTACGCCTGAAGAATTGGAAATCCCCATTAGTCATTTAGATCGTGGACAAAAGCTATCGGAGAAACTCAACGATCTTCAAAATCAAGCATTATGCTGGGTTGGTATCGGTGCGGCTTATGTCGCCATCGAGCAGCCAAGTCAAGCTCAAATCGCCCTAGAAAGATCCTTAGTTGTTACTCAACAAATTAGCGATCGCGATCTACTCGCCATCAGTCACGCCTATCTCGGTGAAACATTCTATCAACTGCATCAACTGGAATACGCCAGCTATCACACTTGCTTGGGGATGTATCTCTTGGAGCAACGTCAAAGCAAAACATGGAAACAGTCAGCGGCTTTAGTGGTGATTTTGCAAGGCAAGCTGGGAGATGATGATTTTGCGAATCTATTACAAAAATTGCGATCGCAATTAATTGCTGTAATTGGTGTCGATGGATTTGATCACTTACCCCATCTAATTAAGCGCTATCAGCAAGGAGAAGACTAGCAATTGTTGGTGTAATTATATTCGGGTTGTTCAGCTTTACTCAATAACAATTCAGAAGCTGCCTGACAGTCAAGGGGTTTTGCAAATAAATATCCTTGCCCATAGGAAATATTCAAATAGGAAGAAAATAAGCTCTTTAGAGTTTCTAATTCTAAAGATGTTTCTATGCCCTCAACCACAACACTTTTACCTAGTGTAAAAGCCAAAGTGCCGATCGCCTTAACGATTACCCATTCTTCATTCACAATAAACGAACGATCAATTTTCAGAATATCAATGGGAAAATCCGTTAGTCGTCGCAAAGATGAATAGCCTGTACCAAAATCATCAATACAAAACTGCACATCTAAATCTTTTAATTGATGCAGGATTTTTAGAGTGCGGTCAAGATCTCCCATCACTGTACTTTCCGTAATTTCCAGCTTTAAACAATGGGGATTGATTTGTGAATCTTGTACAATTTCGCGAATATATTGGAGAAACTTAAAATCAGCCAGTTGCTTAGTTGACACATTCACATTCATGGTCAGATCTAAATATTTAGGCGACAACTGCTGCCAAATCTTTAACTGCTGACAGGCGGTCTCTATCACCCAACGACCAATAGGGTAAATTAGATCGGTTGCCTCCACAAAATCGATAAAATCAGACGGATTCAAGAAACCTTTTTGGGGATGCTCCCAACGAATTAGAGCCTCAAATCCTGTAATTAAGTTAGATTCAAAATTAACTATTGGTTGATAGAATAATTGTAGTTGAGATTCCTCAATGGCTTGTTTAAGTTCTTCATAAAGTTCCCAATTAAATCCTGTCAAGTTCGAAATTTCTCTTTGCAAACTCATATTGCGAGACTCTAGCAATTTAGTTTGCTCTAAAAGTTGTGCCTGCAAAGAACTAATGCGTAAATGCGTCTCTACCCTTGCCAATACTTCAACTAAGTGAAATGGCTTATTAATAAAATCAATTCCCCCAACCGTAAATGCTTCGATTTTTTCTTCTATATTTTCGATTGCACTAATAAAAATAACTGGAATTTGCTGCGTAATCGGGTTGCTTTTTAAATTTGTACAAACTTGATATCCATCCATTGATGGCATTTTAATGTCTAATAAGATCAAGTCTGGTGTATTTGCGATCGCAAGCTCAATTGCTTTTACTCCATCCGTAGCCTCCAAGACGACATAGCCTTGGTTGGAAAGCATAATTGATAATATCTTTAAGTTGTATACAGTATCATCAACTATCAGAATAGTGATTTTATTTTTGCTCATTGAAAAACAGTATGCTTGCTAAAGTAAAAGAAAGTAAGTATTCAGCATATTTTTCTTACACAATATGTATTATGTACTCATTACAACATAAAAGATTTAGCCACATAAGCTAACTTTTGTAAATTTTAAGTATTTTGTTGTAAACAGTAATTTTTTATAGCAAAAAAAGTTTTGCTTAGGACATAAAACCAGAAGACGGGTGGCGGCGCTGCGCGCCGCCACCCGTTTCTTGAGTTTTGATTTGTACTAACTAACTCTCGCTTTGTTATAGCTCTAGAGTCATCCTTACAAAATATTACAAGTATGATCGTATCTGACTTTAAGTAGAATTAAATCTGGAATTATTGCAAAAAAAACACTAAATATTAACGCTTGAGGCGATTAATTTCTGCCTGTAGTTCATCAATTTGTCGCTTGAGTCGCTCAGCTTCAGTTTCGGTCTTTTGTTCTGGTTCAGAATTAGGTGATACATCAACTGCCCCCGTCGTATCACCGCGTTTATATTGACCTGACTTAATATTAAGATATTCTTCCGATTCAGCCCATTCACGAATGTAATGAACACGTTCTACAGGGAATGGATGACTGAGCATTGATCCCGCGCCAAAACCGTTATAGAGCATAAATTTATAAATCTGATTGAGATTATCTTTATCTAGTTCTTGATAATCATGGGATTGGCGGATAAATTCGGGCAAACTCAACTCATGGGCAAAAGCCGAGCTTCCCCCCGATAGCTTCATCATTGTCGAGAGAACTGTATCGAGCTGATCGGTTACTAACAAAGCCGCCCGATCCGACGATAGCTCAGCTTTGCGTCGCCATTCAAAGAAGGCATAAATCAGACCACTGCTGACCAATCCTCCCAAACCAAAGGTCATTTCACTAATTGAAGATACAACACTCATAACCCACATTGCCATCTGAATTAGGGTTGTATGCCCACATTTGATATGCCCAAGTTCGTGGGCAAGTACAGCCCGAATTTCATCTTCAGTTAATAGATCGAGTAAGCCTGAGTTGATCACAATGTAGGGATGATCTTTCCCAAGGGCATAGCTGTTTGCGATCGGATTTTGCGAAACAAATAGAGTTGGTTCGGGCTGCACATCAAGATCGGCGATACATTCGCGAAAAATGCGATGAATTGTTGCATATTGGCGATGACTAACTTGAATGCTATTGCCAATGTGATAAATAGTTTGTGGACGCTCATACATAAATTCTACAAATTTCCCCGCCACCAGATCAAACCCAGGGACACTACGAAGAGCTTGTTCAGCTTGACGATCAAGCGGATGACGAAAGGCTTCGCTAGAAATTCCTGTATAGCGTGGCATGATTGTATCTGTCCGTTTGGATGTTAATGCTTTGGTCTATTCTATCGCAATCTCACCTGTGCATTTTGATGGAGGGCAGCATCCGCAGAGTCATTGACAATTGGAACTTAGGTGAACTACAAGGTAATTAACAGTAATTAACATGACAGGTAAAATCGATGAATCGCAATCTATTTATTGTTATCCTCATTGTCATTGGCTTAATGGTGTTAGCCAGTTCACTGCCAAATAAGTTCTATGGTGCTAGCGATCGCAAATTCATTGTCATCACGATCATCACCTGCATTGTTTCCGCGATCGGTCTAGCCGTATTTTTCAGTATTCCGTTTCTAACTGACTAATGGTTTGAAGAGTTAATACTTAGGCATATTGAGGTCAACCACATAAGCATAGGCATCAATGCCGCCGCCAATGTTCTTGACATTAGTAAACCCTTGATTAATTAGCCATTGACACATCTGTGCCGATCGCATTCCATGATGGCAAAGTACCAATGTTTCCGTATGGGGATCAAATTTTTCGACAAATGTCGCTGACCATTGATCATATTCACTGAGCGGCAAAATCTCAAACCCTGCAATCGACGCAATTTCCACCTCATCACGCTCGCGGACATCAATTAGTTGTAAGTTTTGCCGCTCACCTGTCAATCGTGCCGCTAGTTCTTGGACAGTAATTTGTATGATAGACATAGGCTCAAGATGTTATTAAAGTTTAATTTAGCAACTTACCATAAGCTCAAGCTTTTATTTCAAACTAACTAATCAATTAACTCTTATCCCCATGAGTCAACCCATCGAAGAATTATTGCAGGATCTCAGGAGTGAAGATGAAGGTATTCGTGAGCGGGCGACTCAGGGCTTATGGGAAATGTGGTTTATGCAGAAGGGAATGCAAGGGCTACAGGTTTTGCGTCAGAGCCAAATCATGGCAGATAGTGGCAATGTTAGGCAGGCGGAGTTAATGTTAACGCAATTAATTCATGCTCAACCAGATTTTGTCGAGGCATGGAATCGCCGCGCCGTAATTTTTTACATGCAGGGAGATTACAAACGTTCGATTAAGGACTGTCAGAAGGCGATCGCCCTCAATCCCTATCATTTTGGGGCAGTACATGGTTTGGGACTTTGTTATGCTGCGCTTGGTAACTACCTCGAAGCGATTGCCGCTTTTCGCAGAGCCTTAGAAATTCAACCCTATTCTATCACTAACCAGAAATTGATCCTCGAATGTACAGCCATGCTTAGCTAATTTTAAATTAATGAAGGCGGCGCATCGCTCTGCCTTCATTAATTTAGATGCCAAAGTGGTGTACGGCGTACAAAGGCAAGAATACATATACCAATACTGATACCAAGCCATCCAAAAATTAGTGTGAGTAAAGGTAATACTTGATTAAATGTGGAGATAGCGAGGACTGTATTAGTATTGGGAGCTGTCAAAAAGATGCTGACTAAGAGTAAAGATATGCCGATCTCCCATGGGTACAGATGATTTTGAGAATCATCATGACGATCGCTCTGGAGACTATTGGTTGCGACTAGTTGCAGCATAAAACGGGCAATCATCGGGCTAAGTAGCAAAACCCCTAACCAAGCGATCGCAGTGGCAACTGTCATCTCCGACGGTAGGGGGAAAATAAATAGTAGTAGCCCACCCACCGATATAAAAGCCGTTCCCGCTAAGATTCCTGCACCCTGTGGCAATAGGACATTGGCTAAACCTAGACTATCGCGTTCAGTTTCTTGGTTAGCCAGATGAAATTGTTCGCGAATCGTTTGACCAAACTGATCGCTTTGACTAGTAACATCCTTGGTCATAGAAGATGGCAAGGTTGTCATTGCTAAGGGAAGGGTAATATCGATCTTGCTTCCCGTTAGCTGCATCCAAGTTAGTTCACCACTAGCTTCTTGCAACTTAATCAAAGACAAACAAGAAAATGATCGTAAATCAATGGCATATTCGGAAGTTAGTCCCCATAAGCCACTGAATTTCAGCTCCAAAACTTTCGCTGACAATCGTAATTGCGCTTGCCATGTAAAAAATCCTGTTAAACCAGTTGCCGTAAGTGTGATCGCAGCAATTGCCTTTAAATTAGTCGAAAAGTCGAGCATAGTCCAAAAGAACAACCCCATCACTATCAAGATCAAGCTATTAAATTGGCGAGGTTGTTGACCTATTGCTGATGGACTAATCAGGACAGTCTGATCTGAATAGGTGATTACATTGAGGGTATCGATACTAGCAGGTTCAACGGTTTGTAATTTAGGATTAGTTTTGGATTTCCCCGATCGCAAAATTAGGGAACTGGCAATACCTGTAAAAATTGCCGCAGGTAAAATCCACCAGAAAGCTACCCAAATCTTGTTGGATTTTTCGATACTGAGTCCCGCAATTAAAATTAGCCAATAGGCCGTAATTGCGATTAGTTGCGATCGCAAAAACACATAGTCTGTATTTTGGCGGCATACTTCCACAACTGATTTGGCGCTATATAGACCAATCACAAATCCCACAGCCACTACTAAGAAAGCCAAATCCACCAAGCTTGATGCTCCTAGTTGGAGCAACTGAGAAATTGATAGCATCAAAATTAGTAGTCCTGCAAACACAAAGTTCACAGAGATCGGATAAGTTGCCTGCCGCCAGCCCCACCCGACTTTACCTGATACCAACTGTCGCTGTGAGTGGGAAGGCGAAACTTGCATAGGCAATCAAGATTTAACTATAAAGAATCAGAATCTAAGGGAAATTAAACGGTGGCGATCGCTTCGTGGCGGGCAAAGATCATTCGCCCTGCTGAAGTTTGCAAGGCACTTGTGACAATCACAATAATTTGCTTGCCAAGATATTCGCGCCCTTCTTCGATGACTACCATTGTGCCATCTTCCAGATAGCCAATTCCCTGTGATGCTTCTTTGCCTTCCTTCAACACCTTGATCTCAATTAAATCTCCAGGTAAATAGGTGGGACGCAAAGCCTGAGCCAGATCGTTGATGTTTAAAACTTCAACCTGCTGTAAATTCGCAACTTTATTAAGATTGTAGTCATTGGTAATTAGCGTACAGCTTAGCTCTTGAGCTAGCCTTACCAATTTTGCATCAACGGTATTTAGATCTTCATAATCGGCGGAATGAATTGTAATGCGATCGCTAAATTGGTCGCGCATATTGTTGAGAATATCTAAACCTCTGCGACCACGTACCCGCTTTTGATCGTTAGAGCTATCGGCAATGGTTTGTAACTCTTGGATCACAAAGTGAGGAATTAAAAGTTGACCTTCAAGAAAACCTGTTTCCATCAAGGTCTGAATCCGTCCATCGATGACGGTGCTGGTATCCAACACCTTAGCCGTGGCTGTCCGCAAGGTACCATCGGCAAGCAAGCTGCTTTCAACATTGTTAGGATTGATTAGACGTAGCAAAGCCCGTCCATGGGTATCCGAGAGAGTCATTCCCGAATAGGCAAAGATGATGCTCACCAGAATCGCAGTGAGCGGCTTAATAAAATCAAAGTTGTCAGGAATCGGAACCAAGAATAATGGTGCTAGCATCAAATTTGCGACTAGCAAACCAAACACTAATCCCACCGCTCTTCCTAAGATCGTCTCAAGCGGCATCGACCGCACATTAGATTCGATTCGTCGATAGGTGTTTTGGACAAGTAAACCTGCGATGAGTCCAACAACTGAGCCGACTCCAAGCGTTACCCAACGTAAATTTTGGATATTAAGATGAGCAATTGTCTCCGATGGTAAGAAATCAATACCATGGAAGCCAGTGCCTGCTCCTGCAAGGATGAATGTAAAAATGATAATAGCGTCAATCATAGGGCGGAACTCCGCTTGGACGAATAAATTTAAGGAAGGAAGATGAATAGTGAATAACCTCTAGACTAGAGGTTTTACTGTGGTTTTGGAAATATTCTTTCGACTTTCTCAATCCTTTGTATACAATTCTACACAACTCTCCATCAGCTTTGTCTAGGGTTGGGGCTATTTTGCAGTCTCTGGGCAGCCCTGTACTGATTTTTGACCATCGGGCATAATTGCGCCACAAAAGTTGGTTTCTGACATATAGGCACTGGTCAAATCTGCACCCAGTAAATTCGCACCCCGCAAATCAGCCTTGTCCAGAATTGCACCAATCAAACTAGCTTCACGTAGATCCGCAAGCTTGAGATCGGCCGAAAATAGATTGGCATTTCGTAAATTTGCTCCTCTTAGGTTAGCAAAGTTTAATTTTGTCCTTGCCAGATCACAGCCCTGACATTCTCTAGTTTGGAGAACTTGACGAATTTGATTGGGATTGGCGAAAGCTGAGGTAGCCCAACTCGTAGAGGCGATCGCACCAATTAATCCTGAAATTACTAACCAGTAATTAATTGTAGTCTTCATTTTTAGTCCTCTTGAGTGTTCGGTTATCGATGCCGTTGTCCATTAAGTTATGACATAAAACCGAGAAAGTAAAGGTGATGTTTTATAGATTGCGATCGCAATCACACTAGCCTATGGATGACATCACTGGCAGCTAGTCGAAATAATCTGATGATGAGTTCATTAAGTTAATCGGTTGAGGAAATTGCTCAGTAGCAAAGATCACCCAGTCGGTTGAGTTGGTAGCAGGAAGTAGCAATTGCTACTTTTGCCACAGAATTAAACCACAGAAGTTTAATTCTTTAATTCGTTGCTAGTAATTAAAGAAAGCAGAGTAGAGGCAGTCATGAAAAATACAATTATCGCCACATTTTTAGCCGTTTCAGGTTTTGCCCTTGCCAGTGTCGCGCCCGCCAATGCCCAAACTGCGATCGTCGCTGCACTCTATCCCAGTGATAACTCTCTGCCAACCGAAATACAGTCAGAAGATATTAATAGCAATACTAATAACAATCCAATCGTTCTGGCGATTAGCACTACTCCAGACGGCCTAGCCATTGCCGATAGTCTGGTCAATGGCATTAGCTATGATCGGATTGTTACCATCAATCGTAATGAAAGTTTAGCCTGCATGGTCAATGGTAATGGCTCTGCCGATGGAGCTGTGATGTGTGGTTTTATCGATTATGAATAAGAAAAAGGGATGCAACGCATCCCTTTTTTCTGCTAAGAGCGCCGCTTCGCGGCGCTCTTATTATTCAGGCAATATCAGCATTATGTTTAATTTCATTGAGCTTTTGTAAACCAAACTGAGCGCGTTTAATTTGCTTCTCACATAGCGACTCAATATCAGTACGAATCACCTCGATCCCTCTTTGCGTATCTGTCGCCCGATCAAAAAATACGATACTGTCCACCTGCTTCATGCCGATCAATCGAAATAGCATCTCAATCACACTATATTCAGCACATTCTAGATTTTCATCGTTGAGCTTGAGGCGATCAATATTGGCGGCAGTACGATCGCAATAGGCATAGATTGTCGTCTTTTCTAACTCAGGATTGTCATGGTTGCTCAGGGGTGTAAGTAACCAACCACCTTCAATACCCTGAATTACAAAATAATTGACATGTTTTAAATTTTGGGCAATCGCTTTAAGTACCGATGCAATCAGACTAACCGCACTTGCAGTTTCTTGATCGGGGGTACTTTGAACTAATAAAGCTACTTGGTGATCAAGAGTTTGGTCTTTGGTAAGCATTAGTATTGGGGCAATTGTGAATATAAAAACTATAAACCTTAGGCGTTATTGAATATTATGCGCCGAGCGCTTTAGCAAGGGCAGTTCTGCAAGTGTATGCAGCGACTCCATAGTCTCAAATAGGGCATCTCGCATCGTTGGCTCGGTTTCACGATTGAGCAAAATCTGGCAATAATCTGCGATCGCCTTTTCTTGAGCCGCAGGCAAGCGATTATCTTGAACATATTGGTTAATCTGTTTAATTGCAATTAGTCTAGTCAGATCATCATTGACCATTAACTGCGTGATTAACTGATCAAAATTATCCTGTTGCCTTTGCAGCCACTGGATGAAAGCTTGTCGGACAAGTAACGCCAAAACCCCTAAAGTCGCCACTAGTTGCAAAATATTGGCAGAGGCTAACCAGTGATTTGATTGGCTCGACCACACTGCCAAAATTGTATAGGTCAAAAAAACTGTAACCGTACCGCTACCCACAGCCAAAGGCAAGTGACGGTAAGGACTCTGCAAAAAGTTTTGAATGCGGCGCAGAATCACATTCCAGTTCCAGTCCTGCACCATATAGACCGCAACCATTGCCAAAATACCTGTGCCAGTAGCCGTAATTAGTTGCCAATTCCAGAGTAACAACATCACAAAAAATACAGCAAGCAATGCCCAGACTGGCAATCCTTGCTCTCGCGACAAATTTCGCCATAGCGATCGCATTAGCTGCTGGGTTGATGAGTTTGTTGATTCTATGTCTGGATGTGAGTTTTTAACCACTGCTTGACCACTTTTATCCCTAGGGATTCTCATAGCTACTGTACAGAATTTTAATCCAAAAACAGGGTACACAGTTTCAAAATGTACGCTTTAATATATGGCTGTTGATTTAGTTAAGGACGATTGGGCTTTTTATGCATCGTTTGTAAGTGGATCAGTGCCACACCCACTGTCACCAAAAACACCCCAAACAACTGTCCAAAACCTAAATTATCCGACAAAATTACTGAAGCCAAAATCGTGGTAAACAATGGCGCACTAGCACTGACAATCGATGCCTGAGCTGCCCCCATCAACTTTGTGCCGAAGCTAGTCAATAGATATCCCACCAAAGTTGTTAGCGCAATTAAGAAACCAATCCAGACAAGTGAACCACTCCAAGAAACGGTAGCTAGGGTGAAAGGCAAAGCACCAAGACAAATTAAGAAAATAATGACAAAGTTAATCGATACAAATGAAGCAGGATTTAGTTGCTTAAAGCAAACCTGTGAGGTGATGATATATCCCGCAAAAGCGATTCCTGAAAGAATTGCCGCCGTAATCCCCCATGTATCTGGCTTTGGTACACCGAAAATATTACAGGCTAAGGCAATGCCAAGGTAAACACCACCGATGACCACCCATCGCTCACTACTAGGGCGTTCACCAAAGAAGAACCATGCGATGAGGACGGTGATAGTCGGGAAGATGAAGGACAGGGTAACAGCTAACCCAGAGCTAACTAGTCCCAGTGACACATAGAGTAAGACAAAGGAAATCATCTGTAGGAAAGCGCTAAACCCAACTCGCCAGAATAGTAGTCTACGACTAGGTGCGAGTAGTTGCTGAAAGTCGCGGGTGACATCGACTCTAAATAAAAATCTCGCTAGTAACCACATAATTGGCGTGGCAAAGAGCATCCGCAGTAGTAATAAGAATAAGGAATTAGAGATATTGGCCTCGAGCAGTCCACCAAACTTAAACGCGCCAAAAATTGTGGAGTTGACAAAAACTAGCCGTACCAAAATATGCTGCAAGGATAAAACCACAGAAGCAATAACAACAAGGGTAAAACCTGTCCACCAATCATTTTGTTGATGATGAGGCTTTCCCTGCATTGGTTCTACGAGTTCTAGCGGCTCAGTGAGATCCGCATAGGGGCGGGTAACATTTTGGTCATACGACCTAGGCGGATTGTTACTGAAATTAGGAACCTGAATTTGGCTAAAGCTGCCGTTACTATTGGGAACAGTAGGATTACCGCTAGTAGCGATCGCGCCTGTAAAATCATTTGGTGATGGCGATATGGAGGGACTAATCGGTGGATTGAGCGAATAGCGTTCACCCGCAGAACGCCGCAAATATTCATCAATTCTTTCGACAAGGGCAGAGAGCATTAGCTCACCCTGCTGTCTTTGGGTAAACATACGCTGCATTTGATCGTCAAGATCGCGCTGATAGGTATCTACATCACGCTGTAGTACCTGAAAAGTAGCCCGAATCGCATTGTCAAGGTTGAGCATTAATTGCTCAAAATTTTCGGAATGATCGCTGAGTACCCGTGAGTCGGCGGCGATAACATCATTTTTGAGATGGTAAGTAATCGCTTGGGCAAGCTGTTCAATCCATTGCTGTCTCTGAATTTCCTGTTGGCTCATCCCCTGCTGCGCCACTGTTAGTACCTCTAGCTCCTTGCGCTGAGACTGCAGCCTTTGAATATCATCATTAAGGGCATTTTTTTGGGCTTGCAAAATCAAAATTTCGCGGCTGAGCTTACCCAAGATGTTTGCCCGTAGGTCTGACAAGTCCTTGGTAACTCCCGCGAGGGTCTGCTCGTAAGCACTACTACGAATATTATTACTCTCCATTTTCAGAAATCACCTCGTAACCATGCCATCTGGAATCATGCTGTCCGCAACTAAGTTTGGCACTGCTGTTAACTGTTTGTTATTGCTTGCGTCTAGTTTGCGAACTTTATAGCACTAATTTGAGCATCTGACATATTTTGTTTGGTTTGTTTGTGATCAAATTAGCAAGAAGATTAAGCCTCAGCTTTGGCAAGGTACATTTTGTCGAGCCATTCGATCAGACTATCTAGTTGCTTATCGTGGGAGAGTGTGCCTAGTCCACGGACTGTCACATTGCCAAGATTGTAAACAAATCGCGATTGGAGATGACTAGGTAACTGTTGATGCAGCAGTTTCCATGCAGGTTCTTCCATTTTTGACTCGAGTACCACATGCTGTTTACCCTCTGACTTAATCCGAGAGAAGCCGATTTTTTTCGCAATTAGTTTTAATTCCATGACCTTGATCAACTGCATTGCAGGTGTAGGGACATTGCCATAGCAGTCATTCCACTCTTCGATGATCTGTGCGAGTTCACGGCGCGAGTTTACGGAAGCAACGGCACGATAAGCACTCATTTTGCGATCGCTATCGGCAATATATTCCGCAGGGATAAAGGCGGTGACGGGTAGATCAACTTGAGTATCATCAACTTCAGGAATTTCCGAACCACGGATTTCTGCGATCGCATCCTGCAACATTTCCATGTATAGATCAAAGCCAATTGTATTGATCTGTCCCGACTGCTCAGATCCAAGGATATTACCAACACCACGAATTTCCATATCACGCATCGCTAGCTGATACCCCGATCCCAGATGCGTAAATTCTTGAATTGCCTTTAATCTTTGCCTTGCCACATCGGTAAGCTCACCCTTTTCTTGATAAAAGAGCCAAGCATGGGCTTGGATGCCTGCTCGACCAACCCGACCGCGTAATTGATAGAGCTGTGAAAGCCCAAAGCGTTGAGCATCTTCAATGATGATGGTATTCACGCGGGGAATATCTAACCCTGATTCAATGATGGTGGTACAGATCATCATGTCGGCTTCACCACTATTAAAGCTTAGCATCGTCGTTTCTAACTCTGATTCGGGCATCTGTCCATGGGCGATCGCAATACGTACCGAGGGCAACATTTCATTGACTCGTTCCGCCACCTTCTCAATGTCATCAATGCGCGATACTACATAGAAAACCTGTCCATTGCGATCGAGTTCTTGGCGGATCGCTGCCCGCACTAGTTCCGAGTTATAACGCGAAAGATGGGTCATAATCGAGCGCCGTGATGGTGGCGGTGTGGTGATCAGACTCATTTCTCGAACGCCAGACATTGCCATATATAGAGTCCGTGGAATTGGAGTTGCTGATAGGGTTAGCACATCCACTTCCGTTTTCATGGTTTTAATCTTTTCCTTTTGGGCAACCCCAAAGCGTTGCTCTTCGTCAATCACCAATAAGCCTAAATCCTTAAATTCCACATCTTTCGCCAAAAGTTGATGTGTCCCCACCACAATATCAAGTTCGCCAGTCTTTAATTTTCTGATGATTTCTTTCTTTTCCGCATTACTTTTAAAGCGATTGAGCAAGGCAATATTTACAGGATAAGCAGCATAGCGCTCTTGTAGACTATGGTAATGTTGCTGTGCCAGAATTGTTGTGGGAACTAAGAGGGCGGCTTGTTTTCCCGATGTCACTGCTTTAAAAATTGTCCGAATGGCAACTTCTGTTTTGCCAAAGCCAACATCGCCGCAAACAAGACGATCCATTGGGCGAGAACTTTCCATATCTTGCTTAACATCCTGTGTTGCCTTGAGCTGATCAGGTGTTGCCTGATAGGGAAAAGAGTCTTCGACTTCCTGTTGCCAAGGATTATCAGGAGGGAAAGCATAGCCGACCTGTTGCGCCCGTTTCGCATAGAGTTCCAATAGATCGAAGGCAATTTTCTTAACAGCCTTTTTAGCTTTGTTAGTTGCGTTTGTCCATGCTTTGCCAGTCATCTTATGGAGTTCTGGTCTCGATTCATTCATGCCTCGATAGCGAGACAAAATCGACATTTGATCCACGACTACCCGCAAAATCCCATCGGCATATTTGAGAACTAAGTATTCACGGGTTTCATGATTGACGGTTAATTTCTCTAATTTCAGAAATTGCCCAACACCATGACTCTTATGCACAACATAGTCTCCTGGGGAGAGTTTATTGAGGTCAACCTGTTTAGAGACGGCGCGACGGCGTTTGCGGACATAGTT
Organism: Pseudanabaena mucicola FACHB-723; assembly: GCF_014696385.1. GTDB lineage: Bacteria > Cyanobacteriota > Cyanobacteriia > Pseudanabaenales > Pseudanabaenaceae > Pseudanabaena. The sequence goes on along the minus strand of NZ_JACJQB010000020.1, from coordinate 31,768 downwards.
CGGCGTACCAAGGGCATGTTGTCCAAAAAATTCGCGATCGCTAATTATGGCAATGCGGTAAGTAGGTAGCACAAAGCCCTGAATTTCGGCGATCCCTGAATACTTGAGCGCCACGGCAATCCGTAAATTATGAGTCTTCTCAATGGCAGGATAGTCGCGCACATTGGGGATAAACTGCGCTTGGCAATCGTGTTCTTGTAATAGGGCAACAGTGCGGGATGGCTGTGCTGAAACCAGAATAATTTTGTACTTCTGTTCCCGATATTCACGAATTGTTTGAGCAATCTTGCCAAATTGATGGGGAACTACAGGTACAGGACGACTTGCCATGTTGATGCCACGATTTTCTTCGGCAAGTTCCCACAGATCTAGGCAATCAAATTTTTGGAGATGCAATAAACATTCATTAAAGGAGCGATGTAGTTTTGTGTCATTGTTATTGTCTGCAAGCGAAGGGAAGAAAGCTTCGGCAGACTCATACCAGCGATCGCAGTGAGCGCGACATTGATCAAGTTCATCGATCACGACTAAACATTGAGAAGGATCGGGTAAATAGTCAAGGATCGAAGCAGTGGAGCGGGGATGAACTGCAAAACCTTGGATGCCAAATTCATCGTCTAATGCATCGGTAACTTGAGGTAGTCCGCCGAGAATATGTGCATAGGTAAGCGGCGTTAATAATACAGAGGCAATACTATCGAGAGGTCTTTGAGTAGAAGGCTCAAATTCACGAATCCGTTCGATTTCATCACCAAACCAGTCAATCCGCACAGGCATTTCACTGGATACAGGGAATATGTCAATAATGTCGCCACGCTTTGCCCATTGCCCTTCAGTCTCGACTGTGGATGTATGCTCATAGCCCATCAGAGTTAGATTTTCTGCCATATCCCGCAAAGATATTTCTGAGCCGATTTCAAGGGATATGCAATAGTCTTTAAATTCTGTGGGGCTAGGTAAATGGGGCTGAAGGGCGCGATCGGTTGCCACGATCGCAATTTTCTTCTGATCCTCGGCACTAATATTTACCAAATCTGAGAGTACCTGCATCTGTCCCCAGATAATCTCCGATTCAGGACTGTAGGGTTCGTAGGGCAGGACATCCGAGGTTGGGTAAAAATGCACGGTCTGCCAACCCATCGTTTCGAGTTGCACTGACCATCGCCCTGCTTCTTCGATGGTTGCGGCAATCACAAGCATCAGCCGTTCTTGCTTCTGACTTAAAATTGAGCTGACGATCCCCTTTCCGACTCGGGATAGTCCTGAAAGTGTAAGCTGATGCGATCGCACCAATTTATTCTCTAGTTCATCGGTGAGGGGGGAACGAATCAGCGAACGGATGACAGAAGAAAATGGCATGGTCTACAGGAAAAGGTGAGCAACGGGGCGATACATAAAAGTTTAGCAATAACTCAGTATCTACCCCTTAACTAGAGATTGTGTTGCCCTCGTTGCGGGCGAAGCTGCTAAATTATTGATCGGTGGGAGGTTCAGGGGGGAGAAACCGAGAATCAGAAATTTCGATTAACTTATCAATGGACGTGTCAGCTAAGAGCTTACGAGCTTTTGCTAAATATTCTAAATTGGGGCATTGATCACCGAGGACACAGCCATTGGTACATTCTTCTTGACAATTGACTTGGCGAGACATGGATTTGGTGCATTGGATAAACTCAGCCTTAAGGCTACTACAATCTCTGGCTTCGCTCAATGCTAGGGACAATAAAAGAGCAATAAAAAAGAGCGCTAAGCGCTCTTTTTTATTGCTCTTTTGTATGATTTATAATGCGGTCAGAGAGACTCGAACTCTCACAGCTTTCGCCACCACCACCTCAAGATGGCGTGTCTACCATTCCACCATGACCGCTTTTGCTTCAAGTGCTTTACTATATTACAGCAATCGCGCCAATATGCAATACTCTGGGCAATATTTTCGGCAATATTTTTTATTCACGCACTTAAATATTTTTTGCCGTTCCATAATGTATAGGTATTGCGATCGCAATACTCAATTACCACCTTGCAAAATTTCAAAACCTACTTGCCCCTGATATTGCTTACCCATGGAAACCAAAACCACTCAATCATCTGCGATCTCAGAGCAACCCCAACTAGCCCCACCAACACCTAAATCTTGGAAACGATCAATTGCGATCGCAGGCGTGACCATTGCTAGTCTCTATGGTGCTGTTTGTGCGGGACTATGGTTTGGTCAGACTAGGATTGTGTTTTCCCCGCAGAGGCAAATTACCACCACACCCGCCGAGTTTAATGCTAAATATGAGGATGTGCTAATTCCTGTTACAAGAGCCGATGGCACTGTAGAAAATCGTCATGGTTGGTGGATTCCCAATCCTAACCAAGCTCAGAGTAATGGAGGCAGTGATTTACGCGATCGCAAAGTGTTGTTGTATCTGCATGGTAATTCTAAAAATATTAGTGCCAATGCTAGACATGCCAATCGTTTAATGCGACTCGGCTTTTCGGTATTAATTATTGATTATCGTGGCTACGGCAAGAGCGAAGGCGACTGGCCTTCGGAGGCAGATGTTTATACAGATGCTCAGTTTGCTTGGAACTATTTACGGCAAAAGGGGTTTAAACCTAGCCAAATTACTGTTTATGGACACTCGTTAGGTGGTGCGATCGCCATTGATCTAGCGACCAAAAATCCTGATATGGCAGGACTAATCATTGATGCTTCGTTTACCTCAATGAGCGATATGGCATTGACTGACCCAAAATACAGGATTTTCCCGATCGATTTATTAATTCATCAGCGCTTTGACTCCCTCAGTAAAGTTGGCAATCTCATCATGCCTGTACTTTATATTCATGGCAGTGCGGATAAATTAATTCCTGCGGAGATGAGTCAGCGTTTATATGCCGCTACCCCGTCACGGAAAAAGTTGGTGATCGTTCCCAATGGCGGACATAACAACAATGCCACCACCAATGAATCATTGTATGCAAGCTCTATTCGCAGCTTCTTTAATCTATAAAAAAGAGCGTCGCTTCGCGACTCTCTTTTTTATAGACCAATCCTAGCAAAGCGCTGAATTTATGCCAATTTGCTAGCAATCAATTGATTGGTTGTTTGTGGCTCCGCACGACCTTGAGTTTTCTTCATGGTTTGTCCAACAAAGAATCCAAGGAGCTTAGTTTTGCCAGCTTTATACTGCTCAACTTCCTTGGGGTTAGCGGCGATGATTTCATCGATGATTTTCTCTAACTCTGCACCTGCCAAGACCGTTAGCCCTTTAGATGCTACTAGCTCTTTCACAGAGCCACCCTTAACAATCAGTTCGGGCAAAATATCTTTGGCAATTTTGCTGCTAATCGTGCCATCGGTAATGAGTGCAATCATTTCACCTAATACCGTAGGAGTAAGGGCAATATCGGCAATCTTGAGTTTATTTTCATTGAGATAGGCCGTGACATCACCCATCACCCAGTTAAAGACCTGCTTAGGTTCTGCACCTGTCAAGATTGTGGCATCAAAGAACTCAGCAATGCTGCGATCATCGGCAATTAAAGCAGCATCGTAGGGAGTCAGCCCAAATTGATCTCGATAGCGTTGGCGATGTGCAGCAGGAAGGGTGGGAAGTTCGGCGCGGTAATGCTCTAATGTCGTTAAGGGAACTTCGATCGCCATCAAGTCTGGCTCAGGGAAATAGCGATAATCACTTGCGCCTTCTTTAGAACGCATACTGATTGTGCGTTGAGAGTTTTCTTCCCAGAGGCGAGTTTCCTGCTTAATTGGTTCACCTGAGGCAATGGCTTCAATTTGACGATTGATTTCAAAATCAATTGCCCGTTGAATGGCGTTGAAGGAGTTCATGTTTTTGATTTCCACTTTGACTCCAAACTGCTCTTGCCCGACAGGACGGACAGAGATATTTACGTCGCAACGGAGAGAACCCTCTTGCATGTTGCCATCACAGACACCGAGATAGCGCAAAATACGACGTAATTCTTGAGCATAGGCAGCAGCTTCTACCCCTGAGCGCATATCTGGTTCGGAGACGATTTCACATAGGGGAACGCCTGTCCGATTGAAGTCCACTAGCGAATGACTAGAACCCGATAGACGATCGCTACCTGCATGGACTAATTTTCCTGCATCCTCTTCCATATGGAGGCGGGTTATCCCAATCCGCTTAGTGCTACCATCTTCCAATTGAATCTCTAACCAGCCATGCTCAGCGATCGGCAAGTCGTATTGAGAAACTTGATAGTTTTTGGGAAGGTCGGGATAAAAATATTGTTTGCGATCGAATTTGCTATGACGAGCAATTTGACAATTGAGGGCTAGTCCAGTTTTGACTGCGTATTCTAATACTCTTTCATTGAGTACGGGCAATACTCCCGGCATCCCTAGACACACAGGACAAACATTGGTATTGGGTGGTGCGCCAAACTGAGTTGAGCAGTTACAAAATATTTTTGAGTTTGTGGTCAACTGACAGTGAGTTTCTAGCCCAATCACGGCTTCGTATTCTGTCTTGGTCTTAGTAGCGGTTGCAGTCATAGCTGGTAATTTTTTAAGATGCTGTTTAGCAAAATAATATCGATTGGGGCAGTCTGTAATGTTTTAGTTACAATCTGACCACTCATTATATAGCAAAGCAAGAGTTAGCCAATACAAACCAAAACCCAAGAAGCGAATTGCAGCGCAAATCACCGCAATTCGCTTCTTGGGTTTTGGTTAAGAACAAAACTTGAGTTGCTATTGGTAAATTTTTGGGTTTGCTATATATGACAGCACTAAATTATTTGTTCCCGCTTATTAAGTATTTCAACATAAGAAATCACATCAATAATTCTCATTTTTTAGTCTTCTCAGTTCATGATTGATTCACAATCAATTCATAATCAATTCATGATGTAAATTATTTGAGAATTACTTAGCCAGCAAAGGTTTCAAGTATTCTTGATGATAGGAAAAAAAACCAATAAAAATTCAAAATACTCTATAATGAACGCCAGTTAATAGGATGTAAAACTGTAATCCCAGTAACTTGAGAATTTACATTTATTGAGAGAACCAAACAATTGCTTCAAGCTTTTACAGCCAGTTTATTGCTAATTACTATTTCTGAATTAGGTGATAAAACTTTTTTTATCGCGGTAATTCTATCGATGAAGCATAACCATCGCACAGTATTTTCATCGGTGCTAGCGGCTTTGGCAGCGATGACTGTGCTATCGGTGTTATTGGGGAAAGCTGTATCGCTGTTACCAAAACTCTATACTCACTACGGTGCGATCGCATTATTTGTGATCTTTGGAATGAAGCTAATTATTGATGCCCTGCGAATGCCTGCTAATTCCACCGAAGAAGTGGTTAAGGAAGCAGAAGAGGCAGTAGAAGATCAAGGGCATCCAGTTAATGCAAAATTTTTGGGCAAATTTTTACGGCGTTATCCTGAATTAGGAATTTGGGTACAGGCTTTTATAATGACTTTTTTGGCAGAATGGGGCGACCGCACTCAGATCAGCACAATCGCCTTGGCTGCGGCAAATGATCCCTTGTTTGTAACCTTGGGAGCGATTTTAGGACATGCCATCTGTACCTTGATTGCTGTAATTGGCGGGCGCTTAGTGGCGGGAAGGATTTCCGAACGTCTAATTACAGGAATTGGCGGCGTTCTATTTTTAATTTTTGGTGCAACCGCATACTGGCAAGGTGTTTAAACACCTTCCACTTTACTGCGATATTCCGTCGCAGACATAGTTCCATCCAGTTCGCTCGCATCTTCGATATTGACTTTCAAGAGCCATGATGTACCGTAGGGATCGCTAGCAATATTTTCTGGTGCATCCACAAGGTCAGAATTCGCGGCTAATACGGTTCCAGTTACGGGGGAGTAGATATCTTCTACAGCTTTGACTGACTCAATCGTACCGAAAGTTTGTCCTTTTTCCACTTTAGTTCCGACTTCTGGAAGGTCAAGAAATACAATGTCGCCGAGTTGATCGATCGCAAAAGCAGTAATGCCAACCGTAGCAGTTTGATCGTCTAGCCGAATGTATTCGTGGGAGTTGGTGTATTTTAGGTCTTCGGGATATTCAAACATTTGGCTAATTTTCCTTTGTTTTTTGAACTGGTATGAGTGCTAGGTGAAGATGATCGACGCAGCAGGATTTTGCGATCGCTATCTTGAGACTTTATACCAAAAAATCGCGCTTAAAAAGAAAGATGCCGCTAAGTGGCATCTTTGGGTGAGTCTATAAAAATAGTCAGGTTTTACTTATTGATATCTGAAAGTGCTTCGATCGGGCTAACTTCGTCAACGGGTTCCCGCTTAGAAAATCCCCAAATAAAGACTAGTCCAATACAGCTCAACATTAGCCATTCAGGGGGAACGAGGCTATCGGAAAATACTTTGATAAATAGACGTAAGCCCACCAATAAAACAATTAGATAACCCGCCGACTCAAGGTGAGTAAACTCGGACAACCATTTGATAAACAGTTCTGCCAAAAAACGTAGGGTGATAATTCCTGCTACACCCCCAATCAGCACTAGCCAAGTTTCTTGAGCTACTGCCACGGCCGCGGTAACACTATCTAACGAAAAAGCTAAGTCTGTCAGAGACACAAGTGCCACAACTTGCCATAACTTATCTGCCATTCTCACAGGATGCTTAGTGTCATGCCCCTCTTGAGATTTCTCCAAGAAGAATTTGCCCGACAGCCAGAGCAGATATACTGCACCTGCTAATTCAAATTGCCAATATTTAATTACCCATGTGGCGGTAAAAATCAACACCACACGCAGGACAAATGCACCGATTAAGCCATAACGTAGCGCCCATTCTTCTTGCTTCGGATCGGGCAAGCTCCGCACGATCGCCGCTAATGCGATCGCATTATCCGCAGATAGAATCGCCTCTAGCAAGATCAATACGCCTAAAATTGGAATAATTTCGGGGCGAAATGATAAGGCACTCGTATCTAGAAACTGCTCGAACATTCAGTACGATCCATAACAAAACATTAACAAATACTTTAAGTATACAAAATCCTTAGACTGTCCGCGTAGTAATTAAAACCGAACCAAATTCTGGCTTTAGGTTTAACTATTACGAATTAATTACAACCAACGACGATGGGCGTATTAATTTCTTATGGCATTTTATGATGATTTGTGGTGATTTATGGCTTAACAAGGTCATCATAGCCCCAGACATCGGTTGTTTTTACTGCATTTTGCGGTGTCATAGATACTCGGTGATGTGATAACAATTAGACAGGGATTGCTAAATTTAGGTGCTTTTTTATGAAGTCAACAGCCTCTACTCACTCGGTGATTGCGATCGCAAGCGCCCTCGTTGCTAGCATTGCCATGGGTATAACCAACGTGCAAGCGCAAAATGAAGAACATCTCCAGTCTTTGATAGATCACCGCACCTGTCAGCGCTGCGAACTCAGTGGTGTTGAAGCCGATGGATCGGACTTACGCGAATCATTTTTAGATGTTGCCGATCTGCGAAATAGTTCTTTTTCTGGTGCAATTTTGGCTTTTAGCACCATGTATTATGCCGATTTTCGAGGTGCTGACCTCACCAACGCTGATCTGCGAAACACTTTCTTGATTAATGGTGATTTGATCGAAGCAGATTTGTCTGGGGCAAATGCACGCAATAGCCGATGGAAATATGCAGACCTGACTGGTGCCAAGCTCGAAGATGCCAATTTAATTGATATTGAGCTAGTCTATGCCAAGCTCAATGGAGCCAATCTTGCCAATGCTTCTTTGCGTAATGCCAGTCTGTATGGTGCAGACCTCACAGGCGCTAATCTCAAGGGTGCGGATTTGTATCGTGCCGATCTCACCAATGCGATTGTGACGAATGTGGACTTGAGCCAAGCAAACCTTTGCCGTGCGACCATGCCCGATGGCAAAATTTCGATGCAAGGCTGTACCGATTTTTAGGCAAAAGTTTTTGTAAAAAGTTTCATAAAAAGAGAGTCGCAATGCGACTCTCTTTTATGATGATTGGAATAAATTAGGAGAGCTGTATGGCGATCGCAAATTCATCTAATCAAGTGCGTTGGCTGCAAGTATGGAGCTTGGCATCAGTACAAGGAGCGATGTCCCTGACTTGGATTGCCTATGGGATCTATTTACCCAAATTTATTGAACAGGTATTTGGCTATCCTGCTAGTCAAGCCCAACAGTTTGCAGCGCTGATCTTGGTGATTGAAAGTGCGATCGCAGTAATTGTTGAGCCATTATTTGGTGGACTATCTGACCGTTGGCAACGTTGGTATAGCTCGCGGATGCCCTTTATTGTCGGTGCAACCATTGCCGCAACGGCTCTGTTTATTGGCTTACCCTGTGCGGTCATTTTTGGTGGCGCGAATGAAATAACAAGAATACTTTTGCTCAGTCTTGCGATTTTATGGGCAATTGTGATGTCCAGCTTTCGCAGTCCCGTCATGTGTTTACTTGGCAGCTTTGCAGGAGCTACGCAATTACCGATGGCGGGTAGTGTGTTAACCCTCGTTGGTGGTTTTGTAGGGTCGATCAGACCGCTCGCCACAAAATTTATTTTGGATTTGGGGGCACCTGCCACTTTTGCGATCGCATCAATTACTTTGCTAGCCGCAGTGGCAAGTTTACGAACGGCGATGATCTACATTCCCAAAAAGTTAAATCCAGATTTAGAGCAGGATGAACCATTACCAATTTCAGATTTTGTCAGCCATCTCGCCATTGTCATGTTTGTGGGCGCGGCAATTGGTTTGGGCATCCGCCTATTAATGGGCGACGTAGTACCCCGTACTCTCCGATCTGACATTACAGGATTTACGGGCTTACCCTTTGAAGTATTAATGGGAGCTGCCTTGATCAGCCAAGCATTGCTTGCCCTAGTCACAGGCCCAATCTCTAAACTAATTAATAACAAACACTTGATGATCATCAGTTTGGGGGGGCTTGCCGCAGGGCTAGGTCTGCTCTCCGCAGGTTATGGGGCAGTTCCCGCAATGATCATTCTGCTCTTGATGCTCACCTGCCTAAGTGCCGTCAACAATGGCATGGTTGCCTTTGCCCTCACCATGGCTCCTAAACAACTTAGCGGTCTGACTGTGGGCATGTTCTTTGGTGGACTTTCAGGGGCAATCGCTATGTTTGGATATCTAGTTCCTAAATCTGCGGAAATGCTATCCACACCCAATGCAATTTTGTTAACTGCGATCGCCTTCCTTGCGGCAGGATTGGGTATTGCCCTAGGAGACAGAATTACTCGCCAGCTCGTGATTGATTGAGGAATGCGGTTTACCACGAGTTGCACCGATGATCCAATTACCAAGGGCAGGTAGGGTTTGACAGAGACTCACCCCCACATGCGCTAATGGTGGCTGGATAAAGCAATTGTGCATCAGTCTCCCTAACTGCAAACGGGTTTGAAATTCCTTGCGCCATGCGATCGCATATTGGTTTTTAAACTCAATTGCCGTGATTTGATGTTCGAGAAATTGACTCACAAAAGGGACAGCAATTTCTGATGATCGCAAGGCCATCGCCATCCCATCTCCACATAGCGGCGTAATCATCCCCGCCGTATCACCAATCATGCAAATATCGTTATAAAAATTGCCCTTGAGCGCAAAACTAATTTGGCTTAAGCCTTGCAAAGATGTTGATGTTCGCCGCATCTGACTAAAGCGGTCGGCGAGGACAGGGTTTTGGGCTAGAGATTCAGGAATATCGAGATCTGGATGCGTGGCTTCCTTCATCACCCGTTCATGGGCTATCCAGCACACATTTACTTCACCAGTTTCAATTTGCGAGAGTCCACAATAGCCATTGGGGAAACTATGCAACTCGATCACATCGGCAATGTCTATACCTGTGAAATGTCCTTTATAGGCAATCCATGGGGATCGCTTTTGAATAAAGTCCCGCTTCAAATTGCGATCGAGGGAGGAACGCTTGCCAAATGCCCCTAGAACAACCTTGCTCGAAAATTCGCCTTTATTAGTGCTGACCGTAAATCCTGAGCCTAAATCGCCCGTTACCCCTGTCACTTTCGTATTGTCCAGACAAGCTACGTTCACCGCTTGCGCCCGTTGAAATAGCATTAAGTCCAATTGGTAGCGGCTGAGTCCCAATGCCGCGCTGGGGAGTTTGCCACGAAAGGATGCACCGCTAGCCGTGGTTAAGTAAGCCCGATGAATCGGGTGTGCGCCAATTTGATAAACCTGTTCCAAGATGCCAAGGTTGGCAAAGGCTTCTGTAACCTCTACCGATAAAAACTCGCCACAGAGTTTGTGCATCGGGTAATGGCTTTGCTCTAGCAATAGGACAGTGTAACCTTTCTCAGCAAGCTGGATGGCGGCACTACAACCCGATAGCCCTGCCCCAATTGCGATCGCATCGTACTTCATGTTTTTTACATCGATAGATTGTTAAGTATTACATCAAAAGATTACGGTTCGTATCTAGGCAGATCGGACAATAACGACTGTATGATAAGTTCTATATCGAAAGTTATAGAAAAACTTCTCTAATCTCGATAAATCGCAAGATAATTCTTAAAAAAATTATATTTTAGTTTACATTCACATATAGATGAGAGGTAACACGGTGACTAACAGTAAATTTGTCGAACTCCAACAAACTGAGTTAAAAGGCGATTTGAGTGAATATGTCGCACATTTACAGTTACACATGGCATTGCAAGCCCGCAATCTCGTCCCCAATTTGAGTAGCAACCGCAACCAAGATAGCCGTAGCATGATGTTGTCTAGCACTCAAGCAGATTTTGAGAGATTAGCCTCTCGTCTATAGATACGCTCCTGACAAATTTTTGGCACAATAGAAAAGTATGATCAACGGGATTAGGCATTGCTTGATCCCGTTGTTGATTTTAAAGTCTATTTCTAAGGGCTATTTTTGAGGTGTCATGCAAGCTGAGACGTTAGATCTGTTGGAATGGAATCGTTTATGTCAGCATCTATCAACATTTACAACGACAAAGCTGGGGGCGATCGCCGCTGTACATTTGCCGATAGTCGATAGCTATGGGCAAACCTTAGAGCTATTAACACAGACGAAAGAAGCCTATGCTCTAGAAGAACGTAATGCGGGGATATCTCTAGATGGGATTCAAAATATTACCGAGGCAGTATTACGTGCTGAGAAACAGGGGATGTTGTCGGCAGTGGAGCTATGGGCAATTGCCACCACCCTCGCAGGAGCCAGAAATTTGCGCCGTCAGCTAGATAATGCTGATTACTGCCCCAATTTGCAAATACTAGCGAGTGAGTTGCGGACTTATCCTGACGTAGAGCAGGAAATTTATCGCTGCATTGATGAGGGGGGCAATGTGCTTGACCGTGCCTCAGTACGTTTAGGGGAAATTCGCCATGAGCTAACCTCCGTGCGCGATCAAATTATTACCAAGCTGCAAAATATCATGCAGCGCAATGCTAGCTCATTGCAGGAACAGATTATTACGCAACGGAGCGACCGCTATGTGCTGTCGGTGAAGTCTCCCCAACGCGATCGCATTCCGGGGGTGATTCACGATACTTCGAGTACAGGCATGACCCTATTTGTAGAGCCTAACTCGATTGTGCAGCCCAATAATCGGCTGCGGCAACTCCTCAAAATGGAACAAGCACAAATTGAGATTATTTTGGAGATGCTCAGTGCCAAAGTAACTGCAATCGCAGAGGATTTACAAAAGCTGCTGATCATTGTCACCAAGATTGATTTAGCGGTGGCAAGGGCGCGTTATGGCTATTGGCTCAAGGCAAATCCGCCCCATTTTGTCGAGGATGAATCGATTGTATTGCGGCAATTGCGGCATCCTTTGCTGGTATGGCAACAGCAAAACGAAGAGGGGCGCGAAGTTGTACCTGTGGATGTGCTGGTATCACCGCAGATTTCGGTGGTTGTGATTACGGGACCAAATACAGGCGGAAAAACTGCAACCTTAAAAACCTTTGGTTTGGCAGCCTTAATGGCAAAAGCGGGCATGTTTATTCCTGCTAAAGAACCCGTGGAATTACCTTGGTTTGACTTGGTACTTGCAGATATTGGCGATGAGCAGTCCTTACAACAAAATCTATCGACATTTTCAGGACATATTCGCCGCATTGGGCGCATTTTGGACTCAATGTCACCTCAATCCCTAGTGCTATTGGATGAGGTTGGCGCTGGTACTGATCCATCTGAAGGCAGTGCGATCGCCACAGCACTATTGGAATATTTGGGTGAGCATACAAGGCTCGCCATTGCCACAACCCACTTTGGCGAACTCAAAGCTCTCAAATATCAAAATCCTAAATTTGAAAATGCTTCGGTGGAGTTTGACGATGCATCCCTTGCGCCCACTTACCGTTTGCTATGGGGTATTCCCGGACGATCCAATGCTTTGGCGATCGCAGGTCGCTTAGGCTTACCAGAAGATATTCTTCAAGCAGCGCAAGTGCGAGTGGGGCTTGGCTCTGCGGAAATGAATGAGGTAATTGCCGAGTTAGAAGCGCAACGCCGTGAACAAACTCAAAAAACTGAAGCGGCTGCCCATTTACTCGCCGAAACTGAACGCTTGCACAAGGAGATTTTGGATCGTGCTGAACTAATGCGATCGCAAGCGAAGGAATTGCGCGAACGGCAAGAAAAAGAAGTCAATGCTGCCATTGCTCAAGCTCAAAAGGAAGTTGGTCGCGTCATTCGCAAATTGCAAAAGGGGGAACAGAGTGGCGAACAGGTGGCGGCACTTCAGCGCACAGAGCAGAGAATTGAGGAACTCACCAAGCGACATGTTCCTGTGATTGTTGAAGAAAAGATCGAGGTGCAAGTCAAGGTTGGCGATCGGGTGCGGATTCCTAAATTTGGCAAGGTGGCACAGGTGTTGACTGCACCGAATAGCTCTGGGGAATTTTCCGTCAGGTTGGGGCATATGAAGCTCACTGTTAATCTTACGGATATTGAGATGATCAATTAGAAGTTCACCCCTAGCCATGATCTTTACGTTTATTTATTTATTATTTACTGACGTGCGAAGCGCTATAAAATGCAATTACACCCCAAAAAAATATTTTCAAAGCTCTGATATAGCGGCGTTTAAGTAAGGGAAGCAACCTCGTGCTTCACATGGGTGGGGACACTCTATATCACAGCAATTGCTAACTCCCATACTTCTACTTTTTATGTTGCAATTTTTTGAATTTGAAGCCGATTTTGTTGCCTCCTTACGTTGCATTCCCATGCAAGTACGCTACAAATTAGATACCTGCGGCATCAAGCTCAAACTGCAACATTGGCACAGCTTTTCTACACTTCAACGTCAGAGACTAATTGACTTGCCCTGCGATACGGATGCTGAAATTGCCAATTATCGCGAGAATTTGCGATCGCAGGTTTTTCAAAACCTTAAGGAATATCCCAGCGATTTACCAATTGCGGTAAATCCTGAATGGATGCAGCTCGATTTAATTCCCAACACGGTAATCAATCACGCTAAGAATATCCCCCTTGAGATCAGCATTTCTCAGTGGCAAGCTCTGAATCCATTACAGCGTTTTGCCCTGATTAAACTCAGCACATCCAACCATGAAAATAATAACTTCTTACCCGCTTTACAGGAATTTGGATTAAGTCATTCCATCCCACAACCGCAATAGTCATTCTGATGAGTTCTTCACTAGCAAAGCAACAAACATGAGCGAACGTCTAGACAGCCTTAACGATGATTATAATGATAGAAACCTATCGAAAGTTACGACATCAGAGAAAGACAGAAAATTAGATATTTCTAATTTATGCCCAAACCTCGATAGCTGTGTATTGGTTGTCGATGATAATCCCACTAATTTGAGTGTCTTGGTAAATCTCTTGCGTGATGTGGGAATGCGGGTGTTAGTGGCAACTGATGGCGAGAGCGCGATCGATCAGATTAGCTACATTAAGCCCGATTTAATTTTATTAGATGTCATGATGCCGGGAATTGATGGCTTTGAAACTTGTCTGCGGCTCAAAAAAGATCCTGACACCGCCAAGATTCCGATTATCTTTATGACGGCTCTCTCTGAAACCGTCGATAAAGTCCGTGGACTATCCATCGGCGCAGTGGACTATATAACTAAGCCCTTTGAGCATGAAGAAGTATTAGTCAGAATTCGCACCCATCTCACCCTCGCCAAACAAAGAGCAACTATTGAATCGCAAAATCAGGATTTGCAAGTAGAAATTTGCGATCGCAAACGTGCCGAAGAAGCCCTAACTATTTTCCTCCATGCCGTCTCCCATGACTTGCGAAACCCCGTCACAGGTCTCTTGATGGTGCTAAATAACTTAACTCAGACCTCCAACTACGAAGGCAATATTGTTTTACCCAAAGACACCCTTGAGCGAATGCGCCAAAGTGGAGAAAGGCAATTAACCCTGATTAATTCATTGCTAGAGTCCCATGTCAATGATGTGCATGGCATCGTCATTCACCAGCAACCCACCACAATTAGAGACATCATTCAATCTGCGATCGATGATATGCAACCCTTATTGGATAAAGAAGAAACAGCAACCCATGTGCAAATATCCGATGACTTACCTCTAGCTTTCGTCGATTCTGCCCATGTCTGCCGCGTCTTTCAAAACCTCATCGCCAATGCGATCAAACACAATCCTCCTCAACTCAATCTCACCATTTCCGCCCAACTTAACAAGGATAATATGCTGCTCTGTGCGGTGACAGATGATGGCATCGGCATGACCAAAGAACAAAGTGAAGATCTATTTGAACTATATTCTCACGGCAAGTCCCATAATAAGTTAAATAGGCGCTCGCTCAGTCTTGGCTTAGGTTTATACATCTGTCGGCAAATTGTCCAAGCCCATGGCGGACAAATTACCGTAACCTCCGAATCGCAAGTCGGTTCTACATTTTGGTTTACATTACCCATCAATTTAGAAACTACTCCCTTCCCAGTCTAAAAATAGATATTTAACAACCAAGAATTATCGTTGCGGCGCTTCGCGCCAAAACGATAATCTTTCAATGGGAAGGGAATATGAACTGTACAGAGACAGAAATTTTAGACAAACAAGTGTAGCTCAACATAAACCTTCACATACATGTATTAAAGGCTACAATTTCCTGTCACCCATCCTACCTATACTGCTGTGATTAAGATTTGTACAAATGAGCTTGCAATCTTGTATAGCTCTAAATAACCCGAGACGAGACAGTTAATAATTAGGGATTTGCAAATGTTTACACAGTGCCGCGACTAACTATACTTATAAAAGCAAGTTGCAACTAATAACGATTAAAGCAATTACCTTTGTCTTAGTAGATGCTCCATAATTATCATAGGGAATTGAAACTTACGAGCAACTTTTACAACAATTTAACAAGTCAACTCCATGCAAGGTAATCTGAATAACCCATACAAGTTGTTACAACTGATAGCCCAAAGGGAGCTGACAGGTTGTGTATCAATATCAACCCCAGAAGATAGCTCAACCGTTTGGCAACTATATGTCGGGGGAGCAAGACTATATTTTGCGACTGTAAATGGCTATCACCCAGAAAGATTTAATTTTATTTGGAAGCAAATTAACCAAAGCTCTGAATTACCAAATTTTGACCCTGATAAATCAGAATATGAAAATCTATACACATGGCAAGTTGATAACCATCTCTCATTAACTGAGTTTCGACAAATACTTCTGCATTTTTCCAGAGAAGCAATCATTCAGGCAATTTCTCATTCCAAAGCCTATGTCAAGTTTGAACCTAGAGCCTGCATTAAACCTGTACTAATTGCTGCACCACTTGCTGATCTCGTTTCGCCAATTACTGACCACATCAGCTTCTGGCGCAGATTGCATACATACATACCATCACCCTTTTCTAAGGTTTATCTAGCTCCCAATAAAATCGATGAATTTAGTAATTGTTGGGATAGTTCTAATAACACTCAAATAGGGGAAGGATCAGCTAGAGACTTCAGTTTGGCAACTTGGGTAGAATTATTAGAGCAGAAACTTAATATCTATGAGATTTGCGATCGCTTAGGTACAGAACCCCATGCATTATCACTATTCCTATATTCATTAATTGAGAAAAGAGTATTAGAAGTATTAAACTCTGAAACAGAAGCGAATAATGAAATAATTTCTGAAGAAACCCAACAACCACTAATAGCTTGTATCGACGATAGTAATACCGTCCAGAAACAAGTTAAGATGGTTTTGGAAGCATCTGGATTTCGAGTTCTGGGAATTACTGATCCTACTAGTTGTCTTACTTCATTAATCAGACAAAAGCCTGCCTTAATTTTAATGGATATTACTATGCCAGAAATTGATGGGTATGAACTCTGCAATATGTTAAGACAATCAAGACAAATGAAGTCAGTTCCTATTGTCATGTTCACGGGGAGAGATGGCATCATCGATCGGATGAGAGCGCAACTTGTAGGAGCAAATGACTACATTACTAAACCTGTTAATGTCAATACATTACTCACCAAGGTTCAGAAACTAATTCAGAATGACTCTAAAACCATTAATCAAATCAATCAACAATCACTTAAGGCGCTATGAAAACCGTACTCGTTGTCGAAGATGGACATGCAGAACAACAACTTATTTCTAGTTTGTTGTCTCGTTCAGGATTTTCTGTAGTTTTACAGTCCAATGCTGAAGATGCTTGGCAATGGCTCTCTAGCCATACTCCCCCCAACTTAATTGTTCTTGATGTAATTATGCCTGGACAAAATGGATTAGATCTCTGTCGGACAATCCGCGATCAAGAGGCATTAAAACAAATTCCGATTGTATTCTGCTCTTCTAAGGATCAAGATTTTGATAAGTTTTGGGCATTACGGCAAGGGGGAAATGCCTATCTGACCAAGCCTTTTGCACCTAAGCAATTGTTAGATACTGTCTATCAGTACGTTAGCTAAACGCAATCATCGCCAGTATCAAGGCAACAAACTGATGGAAAGGAGGGCATCACATAGCAAGGTGATGTTCTCCATAACTGGATAAACCTTTATTACTATCAATTAATTGACTTATGATTGAAGAATATTGCAGGATTAGGGTTTCGCAATTGCTATGGATTGCTGTACCAGTTAGTTGCGTCGAAGAAGTCATTCAGTTACAGCCTCAAGATATTAGTCTCATTCCTGCGGTCAACCCTTGCCTTTTGGGAATCACCAACAAACGGGGGAGATTGCTGTGGATTCTACATTTAGAGAAGTTCTTAGGAATTAAGGCAAATCCTTTACCAAAACAATTATTGACGATTACTATTCGTTTACCCAAGCAAGATGCGGCGGGAATTAGTCGCGTTGCCTGTGTTGTCGTTTCCTTGGAGGAAATCGTTACCCTTGATTCTCAAAAATTTGTGCCTGTACCCGATAAGTTACCCCAGCGAGCGCGGGAATTATTGTCAGGATTAGTAAATTTAGATAAGAAGACCTATGGAATTTTGAATGTTGAGGAAATGTTCCGAATTCTCAATCCATCTGGAGATGATGAGCAATCAAGTATTAATCAAGTCATTGGTGAACTAGCAGGTATTTCCACAGCCTAGGGGGCTGATTTTTTACGTCATACACATCGGCTTGATAACTTCTATACAATCCCAAACAAATTAGGTGAATCCCATGACTGACAACAATAGTACGCTTGGTTCGGCAACTCTCTCTCCTGAATATGTCTTAAGTGATCAAATTATTGGCATTGATAACGGAGATAACGGAGCCTATGGAGCAGCTAGTGATCCGATGTCAGAAATTCTCCGCGCCTATGACTTAGAAAGTCAAGGTAATATCGATGCGGCGCGAACAATTTACCAGAGAATTGTTGATGACGATGCAGACGGAACTTACGGTGCAATTGCTTCCAAGGCGATCGCCGCCATGCCCAAAGTCGAAGAAACTGTAGAAGCCGATGATGACGATCAATTTGTGCTGAGATATCGGGGGAATGTAATCAACAAAAAACCCGCCAAGAAATCTCAAGAGTCGGCATCAACAAAAGCAGTCTCAGGAATTAAAAAAACACGCTCAAAAAGACATTCTTCTCTAGTTTGGTTTTACGATTTGCCAGTTGGTCGCAAGCAACTGGCAACATTAATTGCTTCGGAATTTCTATCACTTTCATTGGTGGGTTTTGGGGCGCTATTGGTCGGACAGTCATTACAAAATCAACTCTTCAAGCAAGCCCAATCAGAAGTGTCGGTTATGGACATTAACTACAATATTAAAATCAACCAAATGGGCTTTGGTTTTCGAGGACAGTCTGACAATGCGGCCGTAATCAGTGCGGCAACCCTCTATAACAACAAGGAAGCAATGCCTGCCCCACTCAAGGATCAAGTCAAAAAAATTCTAGAGAATGAAATTAAGGCGCGTAAGATTGAATACGCAACCTTAGTTGGTACTGATGCCAAGGTTATTGTCAATGCCAATAGCGATCGCAGTGGGCAGGAATTTAACCCTAACAACTTGGTCAACGACATTCTCAAAGATCCAAGTCAGATTAAGGCTACAGCGATTGTCAGTGCCGATGATCTCAAAAAAGAAGCCCCACCATTACCTGAAGGATTTACACCTACTGACTCCTTAATTCGCTACACGGCAACTGCGGTCAAAGATCCCGCTAGCCAGAAAGTAATTGGGATATTAATCTCAGGCGATATCGTCAATCAGAAAACACCTATTGTTGATAACACGATCAAAGCTCTTGCCAAACAGGATGCCGATAAAAAAGGGCTAGGTGGCTATGGTGCGGTTTACTATCGCAAGCCTTCGGGTGAATTTATGATGGCAACAGCCGTGGAACAGGCAGATTTTGGATTGGGAAAACCCAACTTGCCTATTTCTGGCGCGGCGGCTGAGGACTTGCTCAAGCGTGCGGCAACTGCTCCCAATGGGCAACCAGTCACAGGTCGAGTTTTGGTGGGTGAGACCTACTACACCATGTCAGCGAGAGCCGTTCCTAGTCGGATTATTGAGACTGAGAAGGGTGCTGTACCTCAGTATGGTGAAGTCGCAACGGGGATCTTGGTGCGTGGCACGCCTGAGACCGAAATGAACGACTTGCTGAAAAGCACATGGATCGCCTTGGGAATCTCTTCGATTATCGTCATTTTGCTGGATATGCTCTTAGCACGTTTGTTAGATAGAGCCATCGTCAAACCAGTGACCTCACTAATTCCCATTGCCAAACGATTTACATCTGGGGATCGGAAGGTGCGGGCGGAGATTTTTTCTGAGGATGAAATTGGCGAATTGACACGCTCGTTTAATACCATGGCAGATAGTATTGCCGCCTCTGAACAGGAACTAGCACAGCTAGCAATTACTAAAGGGGAGGAAATGCATAAACAGAGGAGAGAGACAGAGATTCTTCAACAGGAAGTTATGAAGTTACTCTTGGAAATTGAAGGTACGCAGAAGGGAGATTTGACCATTGAGGCAAAAGTAACAGATGGTGTAGTCGGCTCGATCGCTGATGCGTTCAATGCCACCCTACGCAAACTCAGAAATCTGGTGCAAGAGGTTAAAGAGACGGCTTTTCAGGCGGAATCTTTAGCGAAGGCAAGTGAGCAGTCTGTAGAGAAATTCTCGACTGCTGCCCTAGCACAGTCCGATGGCATTGCCCAAGCACTGGAAGCAGTCGAAGAGAATACACAATCGATTGTCCAAGTTGCCAAGTCTGCACAGGATGCTGCGGATGTGGCAAGGCAAGCGGCAATTGCTGCTCGTGAAGGGGATCTAAAGATGGATCGTACTGTTAATAGCATTAAGGCGATTCGGTCTACGGTGGCGGCAACATCCAAGAAGATGAAGCAACTAGCAGAATCATCACAGGAGGTTTCACAGATTGTGGCAATTATTTCTGGGATTTCGGAAAAAACCAACTTACTCGCATTTAATGCCTCTATTGAAGCAGCAAGAGCTGGTGAAAATGGTCAGGGATTCCGCGTAGTTGCGGATGAGGTGCGGCGTTTGGCTGACCGTGTTACCGATGCGACTAGAGAGATTCAACTGCTGGTTAATAACATCCAGAATGAAACCACGGAAGTATTGAAAGCGATGGAAGTCGGTACTTCGGAAGTTGTGGCAGGAACTCAATCGGTGGAGGAAACTAGGGATACGCTCAAAGACCTCGCTGAGCTAAGCCAGACTATTGATAGGTACTTACAGACTATTTCGATGAGTACGATTTCGCAAACACAGGCTTCCCAAAAGGTGAATGAGATTATGGAAAACGCTAACATGATCGCCCAAACTACGGCAACTGATACTCAAGGTGTTGTATCTTCGCTGCAAGTTCTGGTGGGTGTTGTTGACGATTTACAAGACTCTGTACGTCAGTTCCGTCTAGAAAAGTCTGAATAGTCCTAAATAATATCCATGAAATCTCTAAATTTAGAAGTTCTGAAGGACATCGCGGTAGAAACCCGTCAATGCTTTCTGCATGAGGATGCGCCTACCTATATCGCTAATCTTCAAAAGGGACTGTTGCAACTGCAAGCGGGGCAACCTGACTATGTGTTTTTAATGCATGCTGCCCACTCGCTCAAGGGCGGATCGGGTATTGCTGAACTAACGAGCCTTAGTCAGATTGCCCATAAACTTGAGGATCTGCTGGAGATTTTGCAGCATAACGAATTTTGCGATCGCAAAACAATTGCGGAAGTGTTAAGTGATGGCATCGACGAAGTCGCCTCGGTGATTGCCCAAGCCGTCAGTCTGCCCACGCATACATTAGGAGATATCGAGGTCGATCAAGCCCTGTTGCAACGATTAGATACATTACTAGCCATTGTCAAGCAAGAGGAGGATGGACAAAAGCAAGCACGGGCGGAGGAGAATAGTGACAATGAAATTCCAGCACCGCCATCAACCGTTAGTGCGATTGTATTAGCAGCACTGGAAAAGGATCTCGAAGCCTGTATTCAACAATTAGAAAATCAGGTATTAGCCAAGTCGGGAGAGCTATCTGCCAGCAAGATCAAGGAAGAATTGCAGTTTTTTTGCGAAGAATGTTTTCTGCTTGGTGATGCCTTTGGCATCCAATGGATTTCTAAGACCGTCGAACCTTTAGAGGTAAATCTTCAACAGAATATAGAAATAAACAGTTTATTTGCAGAGGCAAAAGCGATTATCGTCAGTTTGCGATCGCAGCGTCATCAATATCTCCATCCGCAGAGTAAACAAGCTTCTAACGAAATAGAAGTTATAGAAGAAATAGTCACATCTGTCCCTGTCCCCAATCCAATTCCTGAGCAGGCACTGGCAGTAGTCGAGACATCTACCACACCGACAACGGTTACCAACCAAGCAATTGCTACGCCTAGAGCGACCATCTCCTATCTGCGGATTCCCTCTTCACAAATTGAGAACATGACCAATACAGTTGCAGAGATGATTTTGCGCCATGAGCGCTTGCTCAGGCAACAGCAGCAGCTAGGTCAAGCAAATAAGAACCTCCAAGCGCTAGCATTGCAAATCATTCCCCTTCAGGATCAAGTGCAGAAGCTCTATGATGGACTTGCGATCGCAAATACCAACAATGACAATTCTGATTCAGATGATGAGCATCCTGAATCAAGCTTAGAAAACCAAACTGATGATGTTAGCGATGATTTTGATCAATTGGAACTCGATCAATATTCTTCTTCCCATACCACCCTCCAAAATCTTCAAGAAGTTTTGCTCAGAGTCCGCGAAAGCCGTTCTGACATTGATCTAAGCTATCGCGAATTTAGTGAAGAAATTCAATATCTCCGTCAAGATCTAGACAATCTCTATGCAGAACTTACCCAGTCTCGGCTGGTTCCCTTTAAAACCGTTGCCAATCGTTTTTTACCGCAGCTCAAGCGACTCTGCCAACGCTATCACAAACAGGTAGATTTGATCATTGAAGGTGAAGATGTTCTGATTGACCAAGTGGTCTTAGAACAACTACAAACACCACTCAATCATTTAATCATTAATGCCTTTGACCATGGGGTAGAATCTCCTGAAATGCGTGTAGAGCGTGGTAAGCCAGAGACAGCCACAATTGTATTGAGTGCGATGATTGCTAGCAATCAGGTCATCATTTGTCTCAAGGATGATGGTGATGGCATTAATCTCAATCGTGTCTATGAAAAAGCGGTTGCCAATAAGGTATTCCCTGCGGATATTCCCATTGGCAAAATTCCTCGTCAAGAAATTCTCAACTTTATTTTTCAACCCCATTTCTCAACACGCAATGTGGTTACGGATATTTCTGGGCGCGGCATGGGTTTAGATATTGTGCGATCTCAAATTAACCGTTTGCGCGGCACAATTCAAGTCGAAACCCTACCGGGGCAAGGTACAACTTTTACAATCCGTCTGCCCATTGGTTTGAGCTTAGTCGCTTTACTAATCTGTGCTATCAATGACAATCTTCTTGCAATTCCTGCCAGTGATATTCTCGATATCTTTGCTTATGATGAAGATGATTCCCATCATAAACACAATGGATTAGGTATTACTTGGCGCAAGCAATTTATTCCTTTACTCCATCTCAAGCAATCCTTGACCTATAGCCAACAGCATTACGATGGAGATCAGGGTAAAATCTGTTTGATTTTAAATCGTAATGATCAAGCAATCGCGGTAGTTATTGATTCCATTCAAGAAGAGCGACAATTAATTCTTAAACCCTTTGATAATAGTGTGGCTGTGCCTAGCTATTTAATGGGCTGTACTGTCCTTGGTACTGGTCAGGTTGTGCCAGTGTTGAGCGCTGAGAACTTACATATTTTGCTGCAAGAAAGCATTGAGAAAAAGGTCAAGAAATCTCGTCGTAGAATTGTTAAAAGCAGCAATACATCTCCGACAATTAAAACAGTGTTGGTTGCCGAGGATTCCATCGCCACTCGTAACCTTTTAGAAAGATTATTGAAACAGTTAGATTTTGAGGTCATTGCTTGTCGTGATGGACAAGAAGCAATTGATATGCTCACTCGTTCACAAGGTAAGGTCAGTATGGTCATTTCTGACATCGAGATGCCGCGAGTTAATGGCTTTAATCTGTTGCAAAATATCCGCACCCACGAGCATTGGTATGCGCTGCCCGTGGTGATGCTGACTTCACGCACAGGCGATCGTCATCGCCAAAAGGCAATCAGTCTTGGGGCAAATAAATATCTCAGCAAGCCAGTTGTAGTTAGCGAATTGATTGATTGTTTATCAGAGTTCGTTAAATAACTTCTCAGAGATAGCTAATCTCTTAATCTTGGGGGCAACTCAATCGTGAAAGTCGAACCTTGATTAACGGCACTTTCCACATAAATTGTGCCACCCATCAGCAACACCAGCTGCTCCGTAATCGCTAATCCTAAGCCTGTGCCACCATGCTTGCGAGTAGAAGATTGATCAACCTGTCGAAACTGCTCAAAAATTGTACGCTGAAACTCAGGCTCAATGCCAATACCTGTATCACGTACCGAGATGAGAATATTTGAGGTCGCAAAGGGAGAAGCTGGCACAGTTTCATTAGCGAGATTACGAGAATCATCATTGGTTTCTGGATTGGCTAGCTTTACATTTGAGCCATTAGCACTATCTGAGGCGTATTTCAACTCGACACAGACTTCGCCATGATCCGTAAATTTAATCGCATTGGACACGAGATTAGTAATCACCTGTTTAATCCGAATCGAGTCATGGTAAATCGCGCAAGTGCCAATGCGATTCTCAAACACAAAATTGAGGGACTTGATATTAGCTAAGGGCTGGAGACTCTCACAGGTATGGTGAATCAATTCATCGAGGTTGAAAAATTCAGGATGGGATTCCATTTTCCCTGCTTCAATCTTTGACAGGTCAAGAATGTCATTAATTAAATCTAGTAAATTCTTACCATTACGGAGAATACGTTCGACCATATCCATCTGACTCGCAGACAGAGCTTCGCGACGCTGACGTAATAGCACCTGTGAGAAGCCAATAATTGCATTCATCGGTGTCCGCAACTCATGGCTCATATTGGCTAAAAATTGGCTCTTTAGTTGCGTTGCCTCTAATAACTGGGCATTTTGGGCTTCAATCTGATTGATTAACTGGGCATTGCCAATTGCGATCGCAGCTTGAATGCCAAAGGATGCCAACAGGTTCAAATCCTCACGAGAACTCGCCCGCTCAATCTCAAAGTGCCCAATTGCCAACACGCCCAAACGCCCCGAACGATTGGATTCAATGGGCACACATAAAGCACTTTTTACAGGTAGCGAATCCACCAGTTGCGATTCCCCTGCCTTAATTTCAATGGGAATACCCTCTTTAAAAACCTGTGCAATCAAATTAGGCGCACCTAGCTCGGATGACTCTTGCAAAGGAAAATCTTCGGGTAAACCCTTAGCCGCCGATAGAATTAAGCGATTTTCCTTAGGGTCATAGAGCGCAATTACGCAAATCTGCGCCCACATAATCGCATCACAGGTTGCCTCTACTACTGACTCCAAGAGAACATCAAGATCCTGTAATTGCTGGTTGATCAAGTTGGTGAGGCGTTGCAAAATGCTCATTTGCTTTTGCTGCTCAATCATGATTTTGTTGGTCTCTTGCATCACCTTGTCGCGATAACGTTGCTCCGTGACATCACGCAAAATCATTACACTCCCAATCAGTTCTGATTCCGTGCCAACTAGCGGTGCAGCCTTGGTGCTGAGAATGATTTCATTGCCTTCAGGTTGACGCAACACGACTTGATCTTCGACAACTTCCCCTGTGGACATCGCCCGAAATACGACCAAATTAGCTAAATCAACGGGTTCGCCATCTTGGTGTCTGATGTCAAATTGTTTGACAATCTCTTCCATGGATTTGGCAATGACAGGCGACACAGGCACGCCATTAACAGCGGTCATCGCATTGAAACTAAGAATTTTGCGTCCTGCGGAATTGATTTTGAGAATGCGTCCTGCGGGATCACTGAGCAGCACGCCATCGGCAAGCTGTTCAAATACGGTTGTTAATTCTTCACGTTGACGGGCAATGGTTTCAATGCTCTGGGCATTGCTAATTGCCGTGGCAAGACGACGACCAATGGACTGCAAAATATTCTGACCCCTTTCTGACAGTGGGGTCAGGCTGCCTAAGAACAAAACCCCCACCAAGCTACGCCGCAACATCAGAGGGTATGCTGAAAGACTTTGGGGTAAGAGATCGCCAACGGGAGTGCGATAGACCAAAGTCTGACCTTTGAGGCGATCGCCTTCCCAAATAATCGGCTCTTCCAATTGTCCCGCTTGACCAATAATGCCTTCCCCCAATGTGATTTCCGTGAGGGCTTGACTGGTTTTATAGCCCCATTCCGCCGCCAGCACTAGCTGTCCATCGGGTCTAGCCGTTGAGGTTTCCCAGAGATAAATACTACCGAGCTGAGCGCCTGTGAGTTTACAAATTTCTTCGAGACTTGCCTTAATTAATTTGTACTGATCGGTGGTGTTCACCAAGACGCGATCGAGGGCTTGTAAAGCAAATTGAATATCTCGCGCTTCGAGGGTGGCAGTTTTGGTCTGGAACTGGGCTGCCATGCGATTAAAGACTCTGGCAAATTCACCAATTTCATCCGCCCGATTCAGTTGCGATCGCGCCGACAAATTGCCCGCCGATAGTTCTTCCGCCGTTTCTGCTAATTCCATCAGTGGCGGTTGGATGCTCCGCACAATTGCGATCGCAACAAATAAACTTGAACCTAATCCCACTGAAAAAATAATGATCGCTAGCCATGTCGTAAAAGCTTCTAGTTCAGGCGTACCTTGTTGAATATGGAGCAACAGGATCAAGGTCGCCGTGGCTAGCAATGATGTACTCGTAGTTAGACCAAAGATCAAACGGTTAACTAAACTTTCGCGGCGGGGCATGTTGGCGTTGGTCATGGGAATTTAGTTTAGTTTGGCGCTCAAGTCTGATTCTATTACTTTTTTATTGTTTTTATGAGGCGATATAATGTCCTACGTTGACAGAGGTTAGCTGGTAACTCCTAGCACCTGCATTAAAAAATAAAAAAATTCAACATGACCATTTTTGAAGTTTCCGTTCCTGCGACTACTGGCAATCTTGGCCCTGGGTTTGATTGCCTTGGGGCTGCCCTATCGCTATATAACCGCTTTGAGTTTTCCCTCGCCGATCGCTTGACGATTACGGCATCGGGTGAAGGCGCAGACAAGGTGGAACGGGACGAAACAAACCTTGTATATCAGGCAATTGCTAAGGTTTACCAACATATTGATCGCCCGATTCCTGCGATCGCATTTCACACCGATACGGCAATTCCCCTCTCCCGTGGTTTGGGTAGCTCGGCAACGGCAATTGTCGGGGGCATCGTCGGCGCAAATTTGTTGGCGGGTGCACCCCTTGAGCGTCACGAATTATTAGACCTTGCAATCGCCATGGAAGGACATCCTGATAATGTTGCCCCTGCGATGTTGGGCGGTTGTCAACTGATGGCTTCCAATCAAGCGGAGGGATGGGAATTTTGTGATTTAGGTTGGTCAGCCGAAATTGCGATCGCAGTAGCAATTCCCGATTTTGAGCTATCGACTGCTGAGGCGCGTAAGGTTTTGCCCAAGCAAGTCTCGATGGCAGATGCTATTTTTAATGCTTCTCACTTAGCACTATTGAGTCATGGCATTCAGTCGGGCAATGCGAGTTGGCTCAGGGCGGGACTGCAAGATCGGCTGCATCAACCCTATCGCCAGAGCTTAATTAAAGGGATGGCAGAGGTACAGGCGGCGGCGCTGGCATCGGGAGCCTATGGCATGGTCATTAGTGGTGCTGGTCCAACCTTACTGTCTTTAGCGCCCGTGGGTACAATAGAAGTAGTCGCAAGCGCTATGCAACAGGCATGGTCAGCGCTTGGGGTGACGGCAATTACCAAATGTCTTGCGATCGCAAAAGATGGTACAACCTTCACAACTCGTTAATTAGAGGATTGTTTCCCCGCCGAAGGCGGGGAAACAATCGCTTAAAAAGCCTTTACTGTAGGAAAGATATGTCTAAATTTCAATTTTTACTAATCTCGGCGCTGATTTCCTCAGTGGTACTGTTATTTGTCGGTAGCCGCGATGGCAATCCCTTTGACTCTGTATTCCCGATCGCAGTAGTCATCGGTCTAGCGATCGTGGCTCAGCGCTATCTATCCGAAAAAGTCTGGAGTCGCTTTGCCCGTTGGATCAATCAAGTGACAGGACGTAAGATCTTTTATGTGCGCGCCCCTCGCCAAAAAGTTGTCCCCGAGCGCAAACTCCTCCCACCCTCCAAACTCCATCGCCTCAAATAATAGTTAGATCTTAATCCTCTCCTATAGGAGAGACTTCTTTTAAACAACATCAAAATAACCCACAAATTATGACCAGCAATAGCTACGCGACATTTCAGCAACCTTTACGAGTTGGCATTGTTGGCACTGGCTTTGTGGCAAAGTTACGCACCGAAATTTTTAGTCAAGATCTGCGGCTAAAGGTACAAGCCATTGCAGGCACAATCACCAAGGCTGAGGCAATTGCCCAAGAGTTTGCCATTCCCCATGTGCATCAATATTGGTCAGAACTAGTGATGCGGAATGATGTTGACTTGGTGGTGGTTTGCAATGTCAATCGTGATCATGCCGCCGTGGTTGGACAAGCACTGCGATCGGGAAAACATGTCATTGTCGAATATCCCCTTGCCTTTACTGTTGCGGAAGCAGAAGAACTAATTGCGATCGCAAAGCAGAAGAATTTAATGCTCCATGTCGAACATATTGAGCTATTGGGCGGCGTGCATCAATTGGTGCTGCAACATCTAGATCAAGTGGGCAATCCATTTTATGCGCGATATTCCACCAAAAGCCCTCAACGTCCCGTTCCCGACAAATGGACATATCGCCCTGACTTATTTGGATTTCCTCTCACTGCCGCCGTTTCGCGCCTCAATCGCATCATCGTTCTATTTGGCAAGGTGAAGGCAGTTTCCTGCCAGTTGCGCTATAGTGGCGACAATTTACCGCATCATTTTACTTCCTGTGTTTGCAATGCTCAACTTCAGTTTGAGAATGGAGTAATTGCCGACATTAGCTATAGCAAAGGTGAAAACTTTTGGCAGCCAGAGCGAGTTATGGAATTGCAGGGCAGTCATGGCGCAATCATCTTTTCAGGAGATAAGGGCAAGCTAATTTCTGCCGATGGTGAAATGGAACTTGATGCAGGTACAACCAGAGGACTCTTTAAGAAAGATACTGAAAATGTGCTTTCCCATTTATTTACAGGCACACCTCTGTATAACGATCATGACAGTGTATTGCATTCCCTAGCCGTTGCCAATGCCGCCGAAAAATCTGCCGCCACTAATCAAACCGTCATACTTTAAGCATTGTATACTTTGCGCTCCAAGCCTCCAAATATAGGGCTATGATCTTTAGTAGGAATAACATTTCTAGGGCTTAAAACCATGTCTAGCTCTAAGATACAAATTCGCTCAACTAGTTCCATCTGCCCGACCAATAATAGACAGCAAACACGGGCCTATCTAGGTGGCTTATTTGTGGTTTTTTCCTGCTCTTTTTTGAGCCTCGAAATGTTTAGTTTCCTGATGCCTTCAATTGCGATCGCAGAGACTTGGATCATCGCACAGGCGAGTGGCAATAGTTACGGTTTAGGCTTGCCCAAAACCGCTAGCACAGGCGGCGGCACAAGGCTAATCGAGCCACCTGAACAAAATTGGGAAAGACAACCTACAGCCCCAGTTATTCCTAAGGTTGTCCCGAGTATACCTAGATCTCGCACTGCGCCACGCTCGAGACCACCCTTGCTATACCGCAAAATCGTTCCGAACTTGCCGCTCATCACCTTGCTCACACCTGAGGACGGCGCAAGGACTGCTAGCCCACAACCAACACTATATTGGTATCTATCGCCTCAAGCCTTGACTGCTCTTGCTAATGATAATCCTGCGGCAAGCGATTGCCATAGCAAGTTGGTTGGTCAGTTTAGCCTCACCAAGGTTGACAAAGGAGTGGTAACAATCTTTGAAACTGAATTAAACCTAGTTAGCGGTTTGTCTAGTTTTAAATTACCGATCGCAGCTTCCTTACAACCTAATAAAAACTATCGCTGGCAGATCAGTTTTCCCTCTGCGAAGGGAGAACAAGTTAATGTCAGTGGATGGGTTGTTTATACACCGCCTCAGCAAAGTCTGCAAATTGCCTTAACAAGGGCTTTGACCTCTCGCGATCGCGCCAAAATTTACGCCCAAGCGGGCTATTGGTTTGAAGCGATCGATGGTTATACAAAATGGTTGAATTTCAAACCTAGTGACAGTGGTGCGAGGACTGCAAGAAATGAAATTCTGAAGGCAGGTTTTGCCAACCATGACAACTTAGATGTGGATAGTCTGCTCACAAATCTCAATATTGATTTTGGTGCTGATTTAGATACTAACGAGAAAGAAATTGATCCCCAAAATGTTCCTGCTGAGCAACTATAGCGATTTTCATTTTGCCGTAGGCAAAATGAAAACTTATCTACATTGAGTTTTATTGCAGCCCGTAACTAGATAATCCGAGGTTTCGTCGATCTCCATAGCCTTCATTCCCCTCAAAGCCATGTTGCCTGAACATAATGCTTCACCTCCCAAAGTGCCACAATTCCCCCAACTCTTTAGCGGAATGTTGGCATTGTCGATCGCCCTCGTTGGTAGTGCTTATATTGCGGGTAATGCCCTCAAAGCATTGCGCTCCAATGATGTCTTAACGGTCATTGGTTCCTCAACCCGCCCCATCCGTGCAGATTATGTGATTTGGCGTAGCTCTGTGGCGAGTCAGCAGCCGACCTTGCCGCAGGCTTATCAAGAACTCAAACGCCACAATGAGCGGGTAAGTGCTTATCTGCAAAGCAAAAATATTCCCGCCGATGCGATTGCCCTCAGTGCCATTGATACCCAACCGATTCCTGAAACGAATGCTAATGGCTATCAAACAGGTCGCAATTTAGCCTATCGATTGACTCAACGTTTTGAGGTTCGCTCTAAGGATGTTGATGGCATCAGTGCGATCGCTCAGTCGAGTACCGATTTGATTAATGAAGGAATTCCTTTTACCTCCGAACCTCCTGAATATCTCTATACGCAGCTTAGTCAGTTGCGCGTGGAAATGATTTCGGAAGCGACTAAGGATGCCAAAGCTAGAGGTGAGGCAATTGTCAATGTTTCAGGTAGTCGTCTTGGCACAATTCGTAAAGCCGAAACCGATGTCTTCCAAATTACGGCAAGGTACTCCACCGAAGTAAGCAACAGTGGTTCCTATAACACCACTTCCATTGATAAAGACATTCGCGCAGTGGTTGCCATTACCTTTGCTGTGGAATAAGTCCTCAAGCCCAAAATGGCAACGCCATTTTGGGCTTTGTTGTGGGTTCTTCTCTATCGCTATAATCATTCAAGTAGTGACAATTTAATAATTGCCACTACTTAATCTTTTGGATTCAGCCATGACTTACGCTAGTTCGCGATCGCAATTTTCCTTTAGATCTGCACCTTGTCCCGTCTGTATGCGTGGCACGATCGCCGAGATGCCGATGATGGACTCTTTGGGTTGTAACTTTTGTAGTCATATTTTTGTGCTTGACCAAAGTCCTGATCCAAGGCAGCAGGTTTTGCGAATGGCGGATACAATCTCGACATTGCGGTGGCTGTGGACTGGCAAGCGCTGGGAAAACGCTAATGCAGTTCAGGTTTATAACAGTCGTTGGCTCAGCATTTTGGGGATTTTGCTAGTCATTTTGCCAACTGCGATCATTACTACAGCCGTATATCTTTTCCCGACTGAGCCTGATGTTCCCTTAGCTTGGTTTCCCAAATTTTGGGCAGTCGCCACATTTGTCGGACATTTGTCGGTGTTGTTATCGATTATGCAAGACTACACCCAGTTTCCGATTGGTGCATATTGGCGATCGTTTTTATCCAATCTCAAGTCAAAGTTATAGCTACCGTCGCTAACCTAAGAATAGAAAGGCGGCGCATCGCGCCGCCTCGCCTTTC
Organism: Pseudanabaena mucicola FACHB-723; assembly: GCF_014696385.1. GTDB lineage: Bacteria > Cyanobacteriota > Cyanobacteriia > Pseudanabaenales > Pseudanabaenaceae > Pseudanabaena. The sequence continues at coordinate 724 of NZ_JACJQB010000020.1, read as the reverse complement.
CATAGATATAGACTCTAGAAACTAGTGCTGCCCACAACATGGGTGGCACTAGTTTGATGTTTATTTTTGAACTTGCGACGCACTAGACGCAAGAAAGATAGCCATTTTTGTGCTGGATAGTCGTAAAAAGAAAAAATATCACCATAGGCGGCAAAGGCATTTTGATGATGTAGCCAATGTCTTTCGGGAGTGGTTATAAATAATAGATCGCACCAAGATTTGTAAGGTTCTGGTGTTTTCCATTCAAGGATTGAGACATGCCGCCACACAACATGAAATTCACCCAACAAAAGCCCAATTACTGTTCCCACTGCCGATAATTGCCATAGCCATGGAATAAATATGAAATAGGGAACTGCGCCTAGAATACCGTCTAGCAAGACTAAAGGATTTTTGGTTAAAACTGCATAATGGAGAAAGCTGCGATTTTTACCATGATGCACGAGGCAATGGAACTTACCAAATACATGCTCAGGAACATGATACAGAAATGTGGAAAAGAAGTCGCCTAGCAGAAGTAGTAGCGTTGTTGCTGCGATCGCTTTAAGAAACTCTAAAGTAACTTCCAAAGTAAATCCTCATAACTTGGTTTAAGCCTAAGAGATGAAGTTAAAGTTAGGTTTATATAGAACCCATTTGGTATCTTAGGAAGCTTTGGCAAGGCGCTTAAGCATAAGCCTAATAAAGCAAAGATGAATTCTCGCATTAGCGTTGTCTAAAGTTC
>NZ_JACJQB010000002.1 GCF_014696385.1 Pseudanabaena mucicola FACHB-723 | reverse complement strand
TTCCCTATGCTTGGCAAGAGAAAGGGACGGGTTTAAGCTTACCCAGTCAACGCAGTAAGAGGTTAAATGTCGTGGGTTTGATGAATCGAAACAATGACTTATCTGCTTATGTTTTTGAACGCAGTATCACCAGTGCAGTCATTCTCGCTTGTATCGATGACTTTGCTCGTCAATCTACCAAGCCAACAGTGATTGTTATGGATAAAGCCTCTATTCATACCAGTCAAATGATTCAAGAGAAATTAGAGCAGTGGAAGAACCAGCAAGTTGAGATTTTCCAGTTACCCCCTTATAGTCCCCAGTTGAACTTGATTGAAATTTTGTGGCGTTTCATGAAGTATGAGTGGATTGAACTCAATGCATATGAATCTTGGGAAAGTTTAGTCTCTTATGTTGAAAAAGTTCTTCGAGACTTTGGTTCAACTTATGTAATTAATTTTGCTTAGCTACTTACTCCTAAAATAAAAGCATTGCTCGCACAAACTTTGTCATTTTTAGCGACAACATAGTAATAAATTGTGTCTCCTACTTGTGGACGACGATTTGAGTCTTTAATCTCAGAGATATGTAGAAAAATGTCTTGACTGCCATCTACAGGCTGAATAAACCCAAATCCCTGATCATCTTTCCATTTTATAAGCTGCCCACTTCGCAAACTAGATTTCATTCATCAATACTCTACTTACCTGAAGGTTTCGGATTATAATATTACAATTAAGACTATTTTTAGGAAAAATACTACCAATATTGAAAAGTGTTAGTAAGGTCTAAAACGGTATAGTAAGTAGAGTCTTAGTTAAGAAATGTAATGACGCAAATACTCAATGCGGATGTAATTGTAATTGGCTCAGGAATCGGTGGCTTAGTCACGGCAACGCAATTGGCGGCAAAGGGGGCAAGCGTAATTGTCCTAGAGCGCTACTTGATTGCGGGTGGCAGTGGCGGCTACTTTGAGCGCAATGGTTACCGCTTTGATGTGGGCGCATCGATGATCTTTGGTTTTGGCGATCGCGGTACGACCAACCTGCTCACTCGTGCATTGGCGGCGGTGAATATGAAAATGGAGACGATTCCCGACCCCGTGCAGATCCATTATCATTTGCCGAATAATCTGGAAATCGAAGTGCATCGTGACTATGAGCAGTTTATTAAAGAATTAGGCGATCGCTTTCCCCATGAGCGTGAGGGAATTCGTAAGTTTTACGATGAATGTTGGAAGATTTTTAATTGCTTAAATGCGATCGAGTTGCTGTCATTAGAAGAATGGCGCTACTTGATGCGCGTATTTTTCCAGAATCCTCTCGCTTGTTTAGGCTTAGCTGCTTATTTACCTCAAAATGCAGGGGATATCGCTAAGAAATATATTCGCGATCCTGAACTGTTGCAGTTTATCGACATGGAATGTTACTGCTGGTCAGTGGTTCCCGCCGATCGCACACCTGCGATTAATGCAGGGATGGTCTTTAGCGATCGCCATTACGGTGGCATTAACTATCCTGTTGGTGGTGTGGGCAAGATTGCCGAAAAACTAGCGGAAGGTTTAGATAAAGCGGGTGGTGAAATTCGCTATGGGGCAAGGGTTACTCAGATTATTCCCAAATCTAAATCAGGTACAGGGGCGATCGGTGTAAAGTTAGCCAATGGCGAAATTCTCTATGCCAAGAAAGTTGTTTCCAATGCCACACGTTGGGATACCTTTGGGAACTTGCTTAAGGATGAACCTTTGCCAAGTGGCGAAAAAGGATGGCAATCACGCTATCAAAAATCCCCTAGTTTCCTCAGTTTGCACCTTGGTGTCGAAGCCTCCGCGATACCTGAAAATGCAGCTTGTCACCATATCTTGCTAGAAGATTGGAACGATCTTCAGAAAGAACAAGGCACAATTTTTGTCTCGATTCCCACCTTGTTAGATCCTTCCCTTGCGCCTGAAGGTCATCACATCGTGCATACCTTCACACCGAGCTGGATGAGCGAATGGGAAAGTTTATCGCCTTCGGCATATGAAGAGAAGAAAAATGAGGCTGCTAAAAAACTTTGCGATCGCCTCCTAGCAATTTTCCCGAAACTAGAAGACTGTCTCGACTATCAAGAAATTGGTACACCCCGCAGCCATAGACGATTCCTTGGTCGTACCGATGGAACCTATGGTCCAATTCCTGCGGGTAAGCCTTTAGGTCTTTTAGGAATGCCATTTAATCGGACTTCTATTCCCGATTTATATTGTGTAGGTGATAGCACTTTCCCCGGACAAGGCTTAAATGCAGTAGCCTTTTCGGGATTCGCTTGTGGACACCTAGTTGCATCATCATTAGGACTTGTATAGAAGTGACTAAGAGCAAAACGAAATACATATATAGAAACGAGAGATTGATCTTAGTCGATTGGTTTGATTAACTCAACGCCATCACGCTCATCACCTGCGCTGCTCAAAAATACTTTCACTTGCTCATCCTTAGAAGTCGGCAAAGTTTTACCCACATAATCAGGATGGATTGGTAGTTCACGATGTCCGCGATCAATTAGCGCTAACAATCTGACCACTTTGGGACGACCATAATCATGGATTGCACTCAATGCCGCGCCAATCGTACGCCCACTGTAAATAACATCATCGACTAAGATGATCGTTTTACCATTGAGATCAAAGGGGATCTCGGTTTTGCTAGGTGTTCGCAATCCAATCTTGTCAAGATCATCACGGTAAAAAGTGATATCTAAGGCTCCTGAAGGTACTAATACCCCCTCAAGCATATGTATTTGCTTTGCGATCGCAACACTGAGAGGTACACCACGGGTATACACACCCAGCAAAACAATATTTGATAAATCATCACTTGCTTCGACAACTTGCGAAGCAAGACGATTAATTGTGCGACGTAGCTCGTCAGCCGACAAAATTTCGACAATCTTAGATTGTGACACCACTTAGTTTCGTTAAATTAGCTTCTAGATATTACTTAAATATAGCGCTTTGCGCTTAGCCATCTAAAACAGAAGGGGCGCAACGCGCCCCTTCTGTTTTAGAGATTGAAAAAATTCTTAGCTATCTAAGTGCTTTTCAATTGTGGTAGACAGTGTTGTTTTAGGAACAGCACCAACAACCACATCCACCCGTTGACCACCCTTAAATAACATGAGCGTGGGAATACTGCGAATGCCATATTGTCCAGCTACGCTAGGATTCTCATCGGTATTGAGCTTAAAAACTTTGATCTTGCCCTCATATTGTGTGGCAACTTCTTCCACGACAGGAGCAACCATACGGCAGGGGCCACACCAAGGTGCCCAAAAATCTACTAGAACAGGGATGTCACTTTTAAGTACGTCCTGCTCAAAGCTAGCATCTGTGACGGCGATCGCTGATGACATGCTTTGCTAACTCCCTAAATACTAAAAACTTTTACTATCAAAATTTACGTGTAGGTAGTATAACAGCTAGCACCGCATATTTGCTAAAAACCAGAATTGTTAAGCAATAAACTCAAAATCTCGATCATGTCGCCATCGCGCAATTATGGGTAAAAATAAGAAACTACTTTTACTGCTCATAGCTTCGGGCGTTAACTAATTTTGCCTTTTATAGGCAAAAAATAAGAAACTTCCTTTGCTGCTCATAGGTTCGGGAGTTAACCAATTTTGCTTATCATCAGCAAAAATAAGAAACTGCCTTTGCTGCTCATAAGCTCGAGCATTAACTAATTTTGCCTTTTATAGGCAAAAAATAAGAAACCGCCTTTGCTGCTCATAAGCTCGGGCGGAATGTGGTGTGAGGAGTGAACGGAAACTTTCGTCTCCGCTTACATATATATTGTAATCCAATCCGCAGGTATGAATACACTTACCCAGTTTTTTCGGGTTTTTCAGAGTCGCAAAATGGCGGCTCTTTTGTCATTAGGGTTTGCATCAGGTTTACCCTTTGCCCTAACCGATGATGCATTTCGTGCATGGCTTACCAGTGCTAAGTTTGACCTCAGTACGATTGGTTGGTTAGGGCTAGTTTCCTTACCCTATTCTCTCAAATTTTTATGGTCACCCTTTATTGATCGCTTTGTTCCACCCTTTTTAGGGCGGCGCAGAGGCTGGATTTTGCTGACACAGTTAGGATTAATCCTTGCAATTTTAGCGATCGCATTACAAATGTTTACAATTGGCAATATTTTGCCAACCGAACGGGGAGGTGCTTTGCCAATATTGGCAATTGCGGCTTTGATTCTGGCTTTCCTAAGTGCGACCCAAGATATTGCGATCGATGCCTATCGTACTGATGTCCTGCAAGTGCAGGAGGTGGGGGCGGGTATTGCAATCTGGGTGATGGGCTATAGGATTGCGCTGTTATTTGCAGGATTTATTGGGTTTAATCTTGCTAGCCAACTAGGTTGGGCGTGGGTCTATGTATTGCTGGCTGTAGTAATGAGTTTAGGACTGATCGCCACAATCATTGCCCCTGAACCACCTGAAGTTGAGCTAAGACCAGCCACCTTAGATGAAGCTGTGATTAAACCCTTTCAAGAGTTTTTTCAGCGCCTTGGATTTACTAAAGTCGTATTGATTCTCATCTTTACGATCTTCTATCGCTTTAGTGATGCGATGGTGGGCAAAATGGCAGTTCCTTTCTTAAAAACTTTGTTTGATGATGGCACAATTGGCACGGTTAGACAGGGAATTGGTCTATTTGCGACCATCGTGGGGACTTTGGCGGGAGGAGCAATTCTCAGCAAAATTGGCGTAAATCGCTCACTATGGGTGTTTGGATTTTTACAGGCAATTAGCAATATTGGCTATTATGCGATCGCAATTGCAGGTAAAAATGATCTAGTTTTACTCGCTGCGATTAACGTCGAAAACTTTTGCAGTGGTTTAGGAACGGCAGGATTTTTAGGATTCCTGATGGTGCTATGCAATCCTAGTTTCTCGGCAACGCAGTTTGCTCTCTTGTCTAGTCTATTTGCCGTTGGCAGAGATTTGATCGCCTCACCATTTTCAGGAGAAGCTGCTCAATTTATTCAAAAGAACATATCCTCATGGACGGCAATCAATCAGATGCCTTTACTGGCTGGCAGTGATGGCAAAGGTTGGGCATTATTTTTCTTATTTACCTTGGTATTAGCCATTCCGGGGATGATGTTCCTACCATTTTTCGCACCTTGGAATGGAGAATTTAAGAAGGTGGATTCATTGCCGATGGATTAGTTCTGTAGATCAGGCGCGATTGGCATTACAAAGTGCCGCCAACCGCTTCATAGATTTAAACCTATGAACATCAATACATGTGAGCATTGATTACAATTGCTTAATATTTCACCCGATCGCGTGAGGCACAGACAGAACAGATTCCAGTAATCTACCTATCAATGAAGCCTTAAACTGACTGCACCCAGCGCTCCCACGCTGGGTTTTTATTTTGTCAAAAATTTGTCAAAAAAAGACTCGCAAAGCGAGTCTTTTTTTGTTTGGATTGTTATTTAGCCTAATGTGGCAACGATGAAAAAGAGTAAATCAACAAAGATTGTCCCTAATACCGCACCGCCAAAAGCCCAGTAGCCCAGATCTAGCGATCGCATTGCTTTATTGCCAGTGATCAAGAGTAAGGCTGCCAAAATACAAGCCCAAGTCATCCCCCATGGTGTTTCCACCAAACTGAGCGCATTCTTCAAGATTGGTTGGGCGAGACTCACATTTGACTCCACCTGCATCAATGCTTGCCAATGGGGAAATAGATGTGCGGTGTAAAAGTATAAATCGGTAATTGTCGTACCAAACAGCGAGCCAATGTAAAACCAGCCACCGACTCTGTGCGAATCATTACGAATTGCCCAGATTGCCCAAGGTAAAGCTAGTGCTTCGACAGGAACATGGTAGGCAGGCTCCCAACGTAACCAACCCCAATAGAGGGAGCCACATAACCAAGTGAGGCTAAAGCCCCAGATTAAGCTGCCCCATATTTTAGTTTTTGGGTCTGCTTGGAGATGCTTGGCGATTGCTAGCCAACCGACGGTACAAATCAAGCTCAACCAAGGGGCATAGCGCACAAGGGGAGCTTCAAAAAAGACAGGTACGGATACTAAAAATAGAGCCGCAAACCAAACTCGCCAATGCTGCACTAAGGAAGCGAGGGAAAGTAAAGATTGCGATAAGTATTGGGGAAACGCAGACGGAACATTTGCAGTTAAGGGTAAAGCCTGAACTGTTGATGTAGAACGTGCTAAGGTGCGCTCCTCTAGTTCAACCTTGTCAGGATTTAAAAACAAAGTATCTTAAAAAGTTATATTAATTTTTATTACTTAATATATTAACAGGCTTTTTTAACCAAGCTAGCTTAGCCTCTAGCTTTTTTTAAGATTGTCGCTTACCCATTGCCGAAATTCCTTGAGGGTTTGGCGATCGCCTAGTTCAAATCGCTTCTGCACAAACTCTACTACCACTGCCGCAGGTAAGTTAGGAAAAGACAAGCTATGTTCTATTTTTTGATAAGCCCCCTTTTCTAAGCCCAGAAAATCTAAGCTATAGCCGTTATAGATCCAAATTTCAGGGACTTGAAGTTGAGCATAGATCGGTAAACGGCGATCGCTAGGGTTAGTAATATCGACTTCTAACACTAGATCGGGTGGCGGATCTTGCCCCATCATAATTACATCTTGATTGCGAATCTTTGGCTCATTTTGAATGTAATAGCAAGAATCAGGTTCAGCGCCAATCTTGAGTTCAGGAATTCGCATCAATAATGAGCCGCATTTACATAAATCTATCTCTAGCTCATCGGACAGCACCCGAACTAAATCATCAATAAACCGATTGCTGCGCTCATGTAGCGCCATTGGCGACATAATTTCTAAGTTTCCATTGATGTAATGAAATAATGTGCTGCGGCGATCGCCTACATCTTCTAGTAATTGCTCAAAGGTTTGCCAACTGATGTTTTCTAGCCAGATTCTTTGCTCGGCAATTGGTCGCACTTGATCTCCGCGATCGGGCAAAGCCATGAACTCTTCATCAGTCCAAATTTTGGCTTTAGCTTTAGCTTTTTCTGTGGCGATCATCATGGCTTTAATTTCTTTTATCTAGTGTGAACCTGTGCCAAGTCTGGTGCTAAATAGGATTTTCTATTGCTAGACATTTAACTATAGAATCATGCAATTTCTTAAATGATTGCCTCAATTCTTCTTTAACAAGAAACTCTTGTCGCTCGCCAGTAGCAAAATCTAGAAGACAATATGCAATATTTTTTTTGTCTGGTGAATTAGTTTTTTTATCCTTACACCAATCTTCTACTGCCTTTGGACGATTGATGTCAGGTAATTCTTCCAAAAGCATGATAGGTACATTTTGATTCCAGTCCTGAAGAACTTTATTAACAGCTTCTAGATATAGTTCTTTGCGAATGCAATCTTCCAAAACGCAACCTTCCACGCCAGGTAGTGAAAAAATCTGAGACTCGTCAAATTCAGCACCTTTAAGATCTGCTGAGAGTTTTTTCCCAGCTTTATCATTGTCAACAAGAAAGGCTACTGTTGGGGCTTCATTTTTTAATTGTCTCAAAAATGAATTTTTAGTTTCTGAGAGTCCAGGAGCAATTTGAAACCCTAAGTATGACTTATTACTTACTTGGCGTAGCATCGTTGGCAAAAGAAGCATGTCTGTGGCTCCTTCTACGAAAACAGCTTTGCGAATTGGTATAAAAGCTAAACTACTTGCTCCCATGCTGAATAGAAGGGGCGAAAACCCAGCCCGTTTATCTTGCTTATCAATTGCCCAAAAATTGTTCTCAATCTTACTTTCTTCTTTACCTTTTATCGGTAAAACACATCTTACGCCATTGCCAAGGTCTTCAGGTAAACAGCCAGCAGAATGAGTTGTGTATATAATTTTTGCAGCTAGTTGCTGCTCTGCAAACATATTCATTAAATCTGCCTGAGCATCATAATGTAAATGGGTTTCTGCTTCATCAATCAATAAAATAGGTCTTTGATCGGCATGTTCAGATTCAAGAAAGTTTATTAATGCTACAAATTGGCGTAACCCGTCACTCCGATCCTCAAGGCTAGTACAATCCAGCTGTTCATTTTCAATATGGACGTGTAATGTTGAGCCATTAGTACTTAAACTAACTTTTACTTTTGATTGCGACCATTTATCTTTAACAACATTAGTTATTTGAACGTTTGCTTTCTTCAATAATGTTTGAACTTTAGCTTGATCACCTGCGGAAAGAGTAGCATGAAGACTGACAAGATCTAATTTTGCTAAACTTGCCAAGTTACGGAGTGCTGGAGGTGGAAAGGAAGCCAGTTTAGATAATTCGTAGGTAGATTTCAAGTCTCGTTGCGCTTCATCAAAAAATAGTATTCTAGGAACTCTCTGAGTTAATATCTCTTCTATTTCTTTATATGGATCAGTTAGTTCCTGTGAAAGCTCACTCAGATTTTTTAAATCCCCATTATATTGTTTTGCTATCCGATTTGGCTTAGGAATAATTTCCCATTTTCTTGTTCCATTGAGTAATTTTATAAGCTTAAACTGTCTGACTTTCCTACCTTGAAATAAGTGTGAAATTGCTTTGCGATCATTATCATCAAGCAAGAATCCAGCCTTGATTACTACATCTTCATCCTTTTGAGAATCATTGCCACGATTCAATTCATTAGCTTGGAATCGTCGCTTATTATCAGGGTTAAGATGTTGAAGTGCTTGTAAAATTGAGCTTTTTCCTGCCTCATTTGAGCCAACAATCGCTACAACTTTCCCCGAAGTATTAAGAGTAGTTGATACTAAGCGCTTATACCCTTGTAGTTTTACCCAATTTAAATCCATATCAGAAAATACTTTTGCAATTTGCTACTCAGATCATAACAGTGAGAACATCTAAATTAGTTGAGATACTTCAAGTAATCCCACTTGATTTAATAAATATAGCAACGTAACTCATCAATTAGTTTACAAAGTAGGTTGCTAAGTAACGATCAAGTTTTGGATGCGTTAAGCTAGCGCTAACACAACCTACCGAGTAGACTACTCATTAAAAATGAGCTTGCAAAAACAAAAAAGGAGGTCATAGTACTTGATGCTACAACCTCCTTTTTAATAAACAGTAAGAAGTATTACAGAGCCAAAGATTGAGGATTGGTTTCAATCAACTTGGCTAAATCCTGCAAGAACTGTGCCGCGTGAGCGCCATAGATTACACGGTGATCGGCGGTGAGATTAACTTGCATTTGGTTAGCAACCTTGATTGCACCGTCTTTGGTCGCGACAACTTGAGGACGTGAACCACCGATCGCCAAAATTGCGCCAGTTCCGGGGGGTAAAATCGCATCGAAGCGATCGACACCAAACATACCTAAATTAGAAATTGTAAAAGTACCAGAGTTGTACTCATCGGGTTGCAACTGCTTCGCACGCGCACGCTCGACTAGACCTTTCCAATCGCGGGATAGGCTATACAAATCGGTTTGATCAGCATTTTTGAGAACAGGGGTAATCAGTCCACCGTCATCCATGGCTACCGCTACTGCAACGTTAATATTGCTCTTGTACTCAATGCCGCGATCGCTGAGGCTAGCGTTAACCAAAGGATGCTTTTGCAAAGTCACCGCCACAGCTTTTGCCAATAGAGCCGTCATGGTTACGCCCTTAGATTTGACCTGCTTATAAAGAGCATCCAGCGCATCGGTTGTAATGGTGTAACCAACGCGGAACACAGGCACAGAGAGGCTCTGATTCATATTGTTGATCACTGCCTTTTGCAGAGTGGTCAAGCCTTGGGCAGTACCGAGGGCAACGGGAGCCGCCGCAACTTTTGGCGCAGGAGCAGAGATAACAGATGGGGCAGCAGTTTGCACCGCAGGAACAGCACTTGGCTTGAGGAAAGATTCGACATCGGCGGCGGTAATGCGACCGTTGGGGCCAGTACCGATGATTTGGGTGAGATCAACGCCATTGTCCTTGGCAATGCGCTTGGCTCTAGGGGAGACAATCTGACGACCTGATGATGCTGTTGTAGATTTCCGAGGAGATGAGACCACCACATCAGGAATGGCTGCAACGGCGGCGGCAGTGGGTGTGGAGACTAGCTTAGCGGGAGGCTCTTCATTTTTTGGTGCAGCAGGGCTAGGTGCTGACTGTCCAGCCGCCTTTTGTTTCGCTTCTGCAATTTCTTCTTTGGTTTCAGCCACATATGCGATCGCAGAACCAACGGGAGCCGATTCACCTGCTGGGGTAATAATTACGCCTAAATATCCTTCATAGAAACTTTCGACATCCATATCGGCTTTGTCAGACTCTACGATCACGACAGTTTCGCCTTTTTCCACTTTGTCGCCAGGCGATTTAACCCATGAGGTAATCTTACCTTCGGTCATGGTGGAGCTAAGCGCGGGCATAAAAATTTCGTAAATCATAGGAAATCTATAAATATCTAATTATCAAAAAGCTATGGCAAAACCAACAAAGTGAACGTCTGGAGTCGAAACACTGTCTCGAAGTACGATCTCAAAACGCCATCATAAATCTTAACGTGTTTTTGCGATCGCACATAGCAATTCTCACGGCAAAAACAGCAAGGGAAATTTATTCATTCATTTCTCGATAAATCGTGGCAGTAGCAGGTGAAGCTTGGGTGAGATATTGGAAAATCCAAAATTTAAATAGACCATCCAAAAATACAGGAACAGTCGAGATAAATGTTTGCGCTAAGATTTTGTTTTCAGGTAAGCCAAAATGTTGAAATACAAGTGTTAACAATGCATCCCATCCTTCGCTAGAGTGGAATCCCACAAAGGTATCTGTTGAGATAATAATGAGAAAAGCTTTAGCATTATCATTAAGACTATATAAAAACTCATCAAGAAATTCTTTGATCGTTAATAATTCCTTTCTTCCTGAAAGCAAGAATATATAAAAGACAAAGGCAGATGTAATATCAGCTAATAGATTTTTAATCCCATCTAGGCTTTCATCATTAAATTTTTTGAGAATTTTTAAAGACTCTTGACGAATCAGTTCTTCTGCTTCTTCTGAGAGAGATTTTGCCAATTCTATCGATTCTTTTTTCTGTTCTTCCTTCTTTACTATTAATTCTTGTGGTGACATCTCAGATGATATCTTAGGAGATTTTTCAAGGGTAATTGTGCGAATCATATAATCAAATTCAATGCGCTCCTTTGCTAGTCTGAGTGCATCAAATGCTCTTTCTTCGACAGCAGGACTAAATTTTACAGTCATGCTATTGCTATCAATAAAACTATTAATCAGTGGACTAAAAATCAATGTCTTGGATAGAAACTGCACGGCAACTACAGAAATAATCAGGATGGCTATGTAGCGGAGGGCTTGATTAATTCGCTTGCGTGACTGTCTTAATTCCTCAACGATGTCTTTCTCATAGTCAGAATAGGAACCACTGAGATTTCGCTTCACTCGCTCAAACGCCTTAAAAAAAGAACCAGGTAAGATACTTTTTTCAATCGGAGTTACTTGCTGGAGAGGTCGTTTGTAGTTGCGAGGCTTATCGCTCTTAAACATTTGGAATTTTTCATCGATTTCAGGATCGGCATCTTCCTCAAATGCGTCACCCCGATTAGCTGTATAACCAGAATTCGCAGGCTTAGCGGCAATATCAATAGTGCGATCGCGAATTTGTTCATACCGTTCGAGGGTGTAGTCAATAAAAGCCAGCTTTTGATAAATAGAAAATTTACGGCTATTACCCCCCAGTTGATTTGCTGATAATTGCCCACTTCCCACGGGGTCACTAATTTGTTCATTCGCCTTGAACTTAGAAATGGCAATATTAGCTTGATTGCTGGAGCTTTGGGCTTGCAAATAGGGTAGGGCAGCACTCACCTTATAAAAATTGAGCCTGAGCTTAATAATCCTGAGATATTTACCTAACTGAATCTCAAATATGCTAAAAACACTGCTGCCAAAACTGCCATCATTAGCAATTCGATTACCTTTAAAATTTTCTTCTTCAATGCGCTTAATGCTGACAGCAGCTTCAAAGGCTTCGTCAATTGCTCGCTCAGGGGTATTTTTAACCCAAGCAAATATATTTTGCAACGGTGAAGAATTATTGTCAGGAGAATTTGAGTTCATAGTGGGGCAATCACATTAATCCTTAGGATAGACCAAAACCCCTAGGGGCAGTGGCGACAGATCTTGATATCAAATCCAACTTTTAGCTGAAATCCGCGTAAGTTTGCCTAACTGTGTAACTAAATGCAATAGCATTTTAATTGGTTCACTTCGTTTTGGGTGCAATGGTGAAAGTTAATTTGAAAGTTAATAGCTCTATTTTAAATAGCGATTTAGACCAACCTCATACTGATGCTGAGGGATTGCGTAAATTAGTTTTGAAGTCTTGGATTAAGGGTATTGCGATCGCAGTTACCTTTGTCATGGTGACTTGTCTGACCCTCACCTCGGCAATCGCACCGAGCATGGCAGCCCTACCGACAAGGAGCGCGATTAAGGATGCACGAATTATTTTGCGAAATGGTTTACCCATCGACAATGATGCGATTCGTGAGGTGCAGCACACGTTAGAACAAATGCCCCGTCAAGCTAACCTCAAGCGTTGGAGTAGCCTCAAAAAAGACGTTGACATGATTACTCAATCCCTGACTCAAAATCAAGCGCAGTTGATAGTTGAAGCTGGTAGTGAGCATCAGGCAGATGTCACAGCACATTTGGCAAGCTTAAACACCGCACTTGTACCATTGCAAGAAGCGATCGCCATCAAAGACCGTAACAATGTCAAAAGCCTCTCCGAGAAAGCTTTGGACTATGTAGGCTTAGTTGAGTCTGATTTGATTCAAGCTTTTCCCTTTGAAGTGCCTGCCCAATATGCCCAATTACCACAACTTAAAGGACGCGCTTTAGTAGAGCTATCCACCGAAAAGGGTAACGCAATTATTACCGTTGATGGCTACAATGCCCCCATCAATGCGGGTCAGTTTGTTGATTTAGTTCAAAATGGCTTTTATGACGGGCTGAAATTTACCCGTGCCGATGAAAACTACTATCTCCAGACAGGCGATCCTGAAGGCGCAGTTGATGGCTATGTCGATCCGAAAACTGGCAAATATCGCACTGTCCCCATCGAAGTACGTCTACCCGATCAAAAAGTGCCTACCTACGGCAAAACCTTTGAAGAGCAAGGCTTGTCAGGTACATTGCCCGTACTTCCTTTCGCGGCCTTTGGAACTGTTGCCATGGCACATCCCAACGATGATCCTAATGCGGGATCCTCTCAGTTTTTTATCTATCTCTTTGAATCAGAACTAACCCCTGCTGGCTTAAATCTGCTCGATGGCAACTATACAGTTTTTGGTTATGTCACCGATGGCAAGGAAACATTGGATAAACTAAGACTAGGCGACAAAATTTTATCCGCCCGTGTCATTAGTGGTGCTGAGAATTTAGTTAAGTAGCTAGAAACAGTTGTTCCCCCACCCTCGGCGGGGAAACAACTGTTTCTAGACTGGCAAATGCTATAACTCATCCACAATTAATCAGATAATCAGAAATTAATCAGAGGACAACTAATTTAATGGGTACTCCCCGTAACGAACCATATATCTTTAGCTTGCCAAACCCTAGTAGTGCGATCTGTTTAGCAGGAAGCCGAGAGGAAAATCTCAAACTATTAGCCGAAATGACAGGTGTACGGCTCGTAATGCGGGGACAGGATCTATTAATCGATGGCACTACTGAACAAATCGCGCTAATTGAACAGGTCATTAATGCCTTAAAACCGATGTGGTTGCAGGAAAAAGCGATCGCAGCCGTCGATATTCGAGCAGCCCGTGAAGCCATTGCTGAGGAACGCTCTGGTGAATGGCGCAATCGGGCAACGATTTCTCGCAATCGCCGTGGTGACTCCGTGCAGCCCCGCACCTATCGCCAACAGCAATATGTGCAAGCTATGGAAACCAATGACCTGATCTTTGGGGTGGGGCCTGCGGGTACGGGCAAAACCTATCTAGCTGCGGTGGCGGCTGTGAGTGCGTTGCAAAGCAATAAATTTGAGCGGATCATTCTCACCCGACCTGCGGTGGAGGCTGGCGAAAGTCTGGGCTTCTTACCAGGGGACTTGCAACAGAAGATTGATCCCTACCTGCGCCCACTCTATGACGCAATGCACGAAATGATTGGTGCAGAGAAAGTCCCGCAATTGATGGAGCGCGGCATTATTGAGGTTGCTCCCCTTGCTTATATGCGCGGACGGACTCTTAGCAATTCCTTCATTATTGTGGATGAGGCACAAAACACCACTGCTGCTCAGATGAAGATGGTACTGACCAGACTTGGTTTTAAATCGCGCATGGTGGTTACGGGGGATATTACCCAAATCGATTTACCGCGTCACCAAAAATCAGGGCTGATCATTGCCATGAATATATTGCAGGGGGTAGAGGGTGTTTCCTTTAATTTATTCGATAAAACCGATGTGGTGCGGCATCCATTGGTGCATAACATCATCGCCGCCTATGAGTCGGCAGAAAATGTGCCACCCCCAGTCATGCCAAATCAAGAAATGGCATAGCCGTTTCTTAATCTACAGATACTGCCAGTCTTGTTAGAACAAACTCTATGAATCGCGAACCAATCTCTGAAGCTATTCAAGTTACCGTCAAACTATTTGCCATTTTTCAGGAGGTGATGGCAACTGAACAAATGCAAATTAATCTGGAGTCAGGGACTACGGTATCCCAAATATTCGACCACCTAACTGTTCAATTCCCCAGTTTAGATAGATGGCGAGCGGTGACTCGTTATGCGGTCAATCTTAATTTTGTAGAACCACAGACAGTATTAAAGGACGGTGATGAGGTGGCGCTGATACCGCCTGTTAGTGGCGGTTAAATTAGTTAGAAGACCAATCTAGCAATCCGCTAAATTGATGGAGATCAATAAAGCTAAGCTGAAGCAGGATCATTAGTAATGGACCCTCCTGACGTTCTTGCCAGCGCTTGGCAACCGCCAACTGTTCGCGGTCAACAACTGACAAGTCCAGCAAGTATTTTTCTAAAGCTTCCTGACGATTTGCGATCGCAGATGTGTGGGAGTGATAACTCATTGAGATCAAACAACTAAATTACTTAAGCAATTTGGATTAATAGCGTAGCGCACATTACCACATCTATCAACGTCCGTCAAAAGTATTTTTTAGATTACTTAAAATAAATTTTTTCAAATCCCTATGCCTAAACTCAAGACCAGTCCTATCCTCAATTCCCAGCCTCAGTCACGGGTTATGCTCAGCGAATATATAACTGCGATCGCATGGTCAAGCAATGGTAATTATCTGGCTGCTGCCACTGCTTCAGGGGAAGTATGTTTATTTAATGATGCGATCGCAGGGAACAATCTTGAACAAAAACAAATTACGCTGCAAGCACCCACGGAATTTGCGATCGATTGTTTGGGCTTTTCGGCAAATGGGGCATGGTTAGCGGCAGGCGGACAGGATGGCAAGGTACGTGTTTGGAAAGTTGAAGATCATTCAAATCAGCCTGAAACCTCGCCAACTCTTGCTGCCACCCTTGACCTCGGTAACACATGGATTGAACATCTCGTTTGGCATCCCACCCGCAATGAATTTGCCTTTACCTTGGGGAAATATGTGCAGGTATGGAGCGCTGACACCTTAGATATTGTCACCACTCTGCATTTTGAGAACTCCACCGTAATTGCGATCGCATGGCATCCGGAGGGTGAGCATCTCTGCGTTGGTGGCGATGGCGGACTCAAGGTCTGGGCATCCGCAGATTGGTATGCTGATCCGCTCCTGTTTGAAATGCCGACTGCCACCGCCAAACTAGTTTGGGATCATGCAGGGCAATATCTCGTTGCCAGTACCCTCGATCACCTAGTTGTAGTCATGCAATGGCTGGGACATGACTTCGATGCTTCACCTTGGCGGATGCAAGGTTTCCCCGGTAAAATTCGCGACTTTAGCTGGTCAATGAGTAAAACATCACCGCTATTAGCCTCATCTAGTGGCTCGGACATTGTGGTGTGGGCAAAGCACCTCGACCTTAACATTGGCTGGGAGGGCGAATTAATCAAAGGGCATAACAGCATCGTGGGTATGGTTGCCTTTAAGCCCAAGTCAGAAGTGTTAGCCTCTGCCGATGAAAATGGCAGAATTGCGATTTGGAAAGATGCCAAGGATTGGGTACAGGCTCTCGATACATCGATGTCAGCAATTACGGCTTTGCATTGGCATCCACAGGGCAAGAAATTAGCTGCGGCTAATGCCGATGGTGAGCTAATGCTATGGACTGCCTCTTCGCAAGGTAAGGGGTTTCGCTAGACAAAATCCTTGCCATTCACGTAGGATCGTTAGCCCTCCCAAAGTTTCTGTTATCCCAAATCCAGAAATGACTACGCCATTTCTGGATTTGCTAATTCTTACTGGGTTTGGTTTTTAATTAACAAAAGTGTTGTCACACTTTCGTTAGTTGGTATTACTCATTTCTCACCCTATTTCCTAAGCAATAAATGACCTCTGACACTATGAAGGCGTTGGTTTCCGAAGCCGTGACTGCTCTCGCGCCAACATTTACAAATATCGATCTCCATGTCAAAAACAATCTCGAACGGGTTTTACAAGCCTTTCGTGATGGTCGAGTGGGGGCGCATCATTTTGCGAGTGTGTCAGGCTATGGGCATGGAGACATGGGGCGGGATGTTCTGGATCAGGTCTTTGCACAGGTGATGGGAGCAGAGTCTGCTGCTGTGCGGGTGCAGTTTGTTTCAGGAACCCATGCGATCGCCTGTTGTTTATTTGGCATTTTGCGTCCCCTTGATGAGCTGCTGTCAGTGGTGGGCGCACCCTACGACACCCTCGAAGAAGTGATCGGCTATCCTCTCACCAGCGATAGTCAGGGTGCTAACTATGCAGGTTCGCTCAAGGACTTCGGGATTACCTATCGCCAAGTCGATCTCACCCCAGAGGGTGGTGTGGATTGGGCTGCTCTCGCCAAAGCCGTAAAGCCACAAACTCGCATGGTGTTAATTCAACGCTCCTGTGGCTATGCATGGCGACAGAGCCTATCAATTCATGAAATTGAGCGCATTGTCAATTTGGTCAAGCAACAAAATCCCAACACAGTTTGCTTTGTTGATAATTGCTATGGTGAATTTATTAGCGATCGCGAACCAACGGCTGTCGGTGCAGACATCATGGCAGGCTCATTAATCAAAAATCCAGGAGGGACAATTGCTACCGCAGGTGGCTATGTGGCGGGGAAAAAGGAGTATGTAGAACTCGCTGCCCAACGACTGACTGCCCCAGGTATTGGACTAGAAGGTGGAGCGACTTTTGATCTCAATCGGTTACTGTTTCAAGGATTATTTCTTGCGCCGCAGATGGTGGGGGAGGCGATGAAAAGTAGTCACCTCGCTGCCTATGTATTTAGTAAATTGGGCTATGCCGTCAAGCCAGAACCATTGGAGACGCGCCAAGATATCATCCAAGCAATTCAACTGGGTGATCCGAAAAAATTAATTGAGTTTTGTCGTAATCTCCAACGCTTTTCTCCGATTGATTCCTATGTTGATCCTGTGCCTGGGGAAATGCCAGGCTATGTTAGTCAGTTGGTGATGGCGGGTGGCACATTCATTGATGGCAGTACCCTAGAGCTTTCTGCCGATGGCCCCTTGCGTGAACCTTACACCGTATTTTTACAGGGCGGAACCCATTGGACACATTTGGCAATTGCCCTTGAAAATTTCAACATCGATCAACTTTAACTTTCACACAAAGATTTGCTGCTTTGCAGCAAATCTTTGTTTTAGAGACCCTAGCGCTATAGAGTAAAAAGAAAATCCTTTGCTATGTCCTTAGAAAATCCCCTAACGTACCCCCTGCTCTTCAATCAGGTACGCATTCTTGACGCGACTACCACCACAGAGACGATTGCCAATGTCTTGGTCGATCGCGATCGCAAAATTCATATTGGCATTGACCAGAACCAAATTCCTGAACAAACTAGTATTTATGAAGGCTCAGGAATCATCTGCGGTACAGGTTTAGTTGATCTTTACAGTACCAGTGGCGAACCGGGGCATGAGTCTAGGGAAACAATTAGTGAACTCGTCCAAGCCGCCCAAATAGGTGGTTTTTCAAAGGTGGGGATTTTGCCAAATACCCAACCTGCGATCGATGACATTGCAGCGCTGGAATTTTGGCGCAATGTCCAACAAAAACATAGCAATATTCTCCAGCCTTGGGGGGCGATTACCAAAGAGCTAGAGGGTAAACAGCTCACTGATATGGGCGAGTTAGTAGAAACTGTGGTCGGGTTTACGGATGGCAAGCCGATCGCCAATTTGTTATTAGTGCGCCGTGCTATGGAATATGTCAAGCCTTTGGGGAAACCAATTGCGCTATTTCCTCAAAATAGTGAACTGGCTGGTAATGGTGTAATTAGAGAGGGGAAATGGTCGTTGCAATACGGAATGACGGGATATCCTGCGGCGGCGGAAACCTCAGCGATTGCGGCAATCATTGAGCTTGTGCGGCTCACCAAAGCTCCAACGCATTTAATGCGAATTTCCACCGCGCAAGGTGTAGAACTAATTGCCCAAGCTAAAAATGATGGATTGCCCATTAGCGCGAGTACGACTTGGCTGCATCTCTGCCACTGCGATCGCAATTTAGACAGCTATGACCCCAATTTGCGGTTGATGCCACCCCTCGGTAGTGAAGCCGATCGACTAGCGCTGATTGCAGGTATTCGCACAGGGGCAATCGATAGCATTGCGATCGACCACACACCCTGTGCTTACGAAGAAAAAGTTGTCCCCTTTGAAGTTGCCCCCACGGGTGCAATTGGCTTGCAGTTTGCCCTCTCTGTCCTTTGGCAAAAACTAGTTAGCTGCGATTTGTTGACCGCATCACAGCTTTGGCAAGCCCTTAGTCTTAATTCTTCCAAGGTTTTAGGCTTAGAAACACCAACTGTTACCACCATCTTTGACCCGAATTTATCATGGTTAGCTAATGATCTGGCGATCACATCGCAGTCAAAAAATAGCCACTACATCGGACAAACTCTAATCGGCAAAGTATTATAAGCATCGTTTTCTGGGTTTGTGGCACGGCTTTGCCCTGTCACAAATAACTTCACTTCTGCACGGCAAAACATTTCGCGACAGACTCTTGCAGCGCACATAAAACAAAATGTGGCAAGGACAACATTCTGCGCCATCGCCAAGGCTCTTGATACAGACGGTATAGCCATTCCAAATGATTATTGCTCAGCCACTCAGGAGCGCGTTTTTTCGTGCCAGACCACACATCAAAGCTGCCACCAACACCAATCCACACTGCATCAGGACAGAGATCACGATTCTGCTGAATCCATAGCTCTTGGCGCGGTACACCTAAACCAACAAGGATCAAGTCAGGTTGAGAAGCTTGTAATTGATTGCAGATTTCTTGCTCAGTTTCGGCATCAAAGTAACCATGTCTTGTACCTACGATCGCAATATCTGCCCATTTTTGCCGCCAAACATCGACCACCTGCTCGACTACTTGAGGCGCACCGCCCAACAAAAAAATGCGCCATTGATGCTCAGCCGCAAACTTAACTACTTGTTCCGATAGCTCAATGCCCGGACAACGGTCAACTCTTTGCCCTTGCGATCGCAAATATAAGACGACACCTGAACCATCTGGCACAACTAGCTCGGCTTGTTGGATTGCATTAGCTAGAGCCTTATTTTTACGGGCTTGCATCGTCATTTCGGCATTCAGAGTCACCACATGAGTACCATGTTTAGACTGCAATCTTTCTGCTAGCCAAGCGCTGTAGTGGGGATGGATATGCACAGGCATACCAAGAACTTTAAATTCACGCAAGGGAATTCTTCTCCAGACGCATTTACTTTTTATCTACTCATTAAACTGATCTACTTATCTACATATATAACTTTTCAAGTCACTACTTGCTAGGGATATTGCCGCAGATTAGAAAAATAGTAATGCCGCTTTCCTGATCTAAAAAATAATGAATACCCTGCTGCTTGCGCGGCAGGGTATTCATTTAGCAATTTTCAATCAACTCCGTACTTCACGAGATTGAGAAATTCGATGTGTCAAGCTACTTAGTAGTCACCGTCAAAACCTGTGGTGGCGTAGCATCGGCAGGATAGAGAAAATCAAACTGCACCACCCGCCGATCGCTAGGGGGCATGTTTAAAGTAACGAGAGGCTGTCCCCGTTCTCCCCGACGCATCATTAAATGTACATAACGAGTTTGCGCCAAGCCCTGATCATCACGAAACCTCACGCGCACTGAACCTCGGAAAAAGACATCCTCTGGTAATGGCTCAAAAAACTGCAAACCGCCTACGGGCTTATCGTATTTGATCGGATTTTGAAAGGTCAGGACAACGGTTTGAGTCTGATCGGTCGGATTATGTAAAGGCATGGTGAGATTATACTGCACGCCATAATTGCCATGGGCGGAATAGGCGGTGTCAGGATAGCGCACAACCAACGGTGCAGTCTGTACCTGTCCTGTACCCATCGTGCCGTACTGCAAAAGACTTAATCCGTAAGAATAGGATTCGCCAGATTTAGGAATATTTAGCTCATCATTGCGATCGCGATCGGTCAAATGTCCAAACCACTGAGAACCAATTTGAATCCCTGCAACTCGGCTATATTCAAATCTACCTTCCGTCAAATCTGGCGGAGTTGGCACAACATCACGGGGCTTGGCTAATTGTCCTGTTTTGAGAATGTTTTCCCATTCCTCAAGGGTGGGCGCACGTTCTGAGCCGTCGTCATTGAGTCGCGCATAAAGTGACAATGTTGCTACATAGACCTTGCCATTACTACGCATTCGGGACAGTCCTGAGCGACCATTTAGTGGTGGCTCTAGCTCTTTTACAGGAATTGGCACGTTCAGCAGCATTCGGCTCTGCTTTGGCGGAATCACAATCTGGGCAGGAAAGATGTCCTGACGACGACCACGCAAAATATCGAGCATGGCACGATCACCAGGTCCACGATAGACAGTGCCATCATTATTTAGGCTAAAGCTGGGGGCTTCATAAAATGGAGAATCGGGTTGGCTAAGGTAACTAGCCGCTTGCAGCACATCAATAGTGATTGGTTGATCGGTGGGATTATAGGCAATCGCACCAATATATAAAGTTCTGAGATCCTCTGGTGGTGGCGCTTTAGAAATATGATGCGTAAATAGGTCAAATCTCCCTTCCATCGGAAAGTTTAAATGGGCTTGAGGCGATGCCATTCCTTGGGGCGGGAAAGCCGATAGCAAAATCCCTTCTGTTTGCACAATTTCAGGACTATTGCTATTAAACATCGGTACGTTATCAAGGCTGCCATTTAGAGGGCGCATTTCCTGCGGCTCTAAAATAATTTGACGTTGATTAGCGGCTTGGGCAACTTGGCTAGTTAATGTACTTTTTGAACTAGGCACATTTACCAAGTTTTTTACTGAGTTTGTTGTGGCGGAAACAGGGGCAATGGGAGTCAATAAAGATATTAAAAAGGCTGGCAACATAGGCTTTGAGCATCCAAATTTGCGGTTAAGTTAAGTGTATTTAACTACGGTCTAACAATACTTGCTTGAGTCGAATGGGATCACCTTGATCAATTACTTGACCATGCTCCAATAAAAATGCTCCATCGGCATAGTCCAACTCATTTAAGCGATGGGTTACCCATAAAGCCGTGAGATTTTTTTGTTTGACCAATTCTCGTACCGAGGCAACTAGATCGGTTTGATTTTCACCATCTAGTAACGCTGTTGGTTCATCGAGTAATAAAACTTCCGCATGACGAGCAATCGCTCCTGCGATCGCAATTCGCTGTTTCTGTCCACCACTGAGTGCATAGATGGGGCGGCGGATCATTTGCGAGAGATTCACTGCACCGAGCGACTCTTCGACTCTTTGTTGCGTTTCTTGATAGGAAAGATTTTCGGAAACTAAACCAAAGGCAATATCTGCCCCCACCGTTGGCATGACTAACTGATGATCTGGATTTTGAAATACAAAGCCAACGCGATCGCAAATTTCGATTCTCCCAGACTGCGGCTGGAGTAAACCTGCTAATAGTCTCAGTAACGTTGATTTGCCGCTCCCATTTGTACCCAAGAGCATCCAAAATTCGCCTTTGGGTACAGATAGAGTGCAGCTATTCAGAACTGTTTTGCCTGATGCCCACGCGAAGTTGAGATCACGAACATTGATAGCTGTAGTAACAATTTGATCGGTGGGCATTATCTAAATTACCAAAAAATATTTCTGAATCTGCATCAAAATAATG
Source organism: Pseudanabaena mucicola FACHB-723 (assembly GCF_014696385.1). Taxonomy (GTDB): domain Bacteria; phylum Cyanobacteriota; class Cyanobacteriia; order Pseudanabaenales; family Pseudanabaenaceae; genus Pseudanabaena. Next base: position 240,008 of record NZ_JACJQB010000002.1, on the reverse strand, counting down.
GCTGCCAAGAGCCACAATTTGCGCCGCTATTAGCAACCACTTTGATGATGTTTTAACTAGCCACGGATAAAACCTGCGCCCATATTTGCCGAAGTACCTGACTTTTCAGAGACTTGCACCGCCGAGATTTCGCTAGTCAGCACGGAAATCTTCTTACCTTCTTGCTTCTCGCAGGTTAGTTCCAATACTTTAGGGTTACCATCTGCGATCGCAGTGGCAATTTCCCGATAAAGAGCTTCTGCATGTTCTTGCTCTTTACGTTGCACAGACAGAGAGAGGGGGTTATTTTTGATTGTGATTTCAACTGTATACATCAGCATTAATTAGGTTTCCCTGCTTAAAAGTAACTTGCTAATTCCCAGTATGCCATTGCATCGACAATCAAGGGGAGGGATTGCCAAGTAGAGCATTCCGCCCATTCAGTTAAATATGATGATCTGCATACATATATCGTTTTTTGAGTCCTGCGATACCAAACATTATCGGTATGTGGCTGTAGATTTATCTTAGTTGAGATAACCAGATGAAAATATGACTCAAGCGAATCTGCAACAAGTGAGAACACTCCGTCAACAAATCATCGCCGAGACTAGTCACGGTTTTGCCGACTGGAACCTAGTGCAGAAACTTTTAGACGAGTTGATTATCCATCATCGGCAATACAAGCATTTTACGAAGCAGGAAAACCAAAACGCAGTTTTGTATAAATAATTCACTATTGTGATATAAAGGCCTAATCTAATAAAAACAGGGATGCCATACTTAGTAAGTATGGCATCCCTGTTTTTATTGGTTTCTAAATTTTTTATGGCTATAGCCATTTATACCAGATAAAGAAATGGCGCATTATTTCTTTATTTGGTATTAGACATTTCTAACATTCTTTGCATTGGCTTCAATGCTGCTTGGCGAATTGATTCATCAAGGATGATTTCAGGTGAGCGATTTTTCATGATCAAATATACCTTTTCTAAGGTGTTGAGACGCATGTAGGGGCATTCATTACAGGCACAATTGCTATTTGGAGGCGCAGGAATAAATTTTTTCATCGGTGTTGCCTTTTGCATTTGGTGAATCACACCAGACTCAGTCACAACGATGAACTCTTGGCATTCGCTTCTTTGTACATATTTTAGTAATCCTGTCGTCGAGCCAATAAAGTCGGCATGGCGCAATACATTTGCCTCGCATTCAGGATGGGCAATAATTTCTGCTTGTGGATGACTCAGTTTTAGCTCAACCAACTTGCGTTCCGAAAAGATTTCATGGACAACACAAGCTCCATCCCACAAAACCATATCTCGGCCTGTCTGCTCGCTCACATAGCGTCCCAGATTGCGATCGGGTGCAAAAATAATTGGCTGATCTTCAGGGATTTGATTGACGATGGAGACGGCGTTGGCACTGGTGCAGATAATATCACTAAGGGCTTTGATGTCTGCCGAGCAATTTATGTAGGAAATTACCAAATGATCAGGATGTTCGGCTTTGAAGGCAGCAAAGCGATCGGGGGGGCAACTATCAGCTAGGGAACAACCCGCGTCAAGATCTGGCAACAACACCAATTTATTTGGGTTCAAGATTTTTGCCGTTTCTGCCATGAAATGTACGCCCAAGAATACAATCACATCGGCTTGGCAATTAACTGCCGCCTGTGATAGACCGAGAGAATCGCCAATGTAGTCGGCAATGTCTTGGAGATCAGGATCTTGGTAATAATGCGCCAAAATGACGGCATTAAGTTCTTTTTTGAGATCGGCGATCGCAGCGAATAAGTCCCTTGGAATAGGAGTTTCAACGACTGGTCGATCAAGTTGTTTAGGCTGGGGAGCGGTGAGAAACACAGTTTGCCTCACTTGTTTACTAGAACTTAATTATAGTAGAAATTACCAAAAATATGATCGAATCCCATAAATTCAGATTTGGCAACTTTTCTCACCTTTGCACGTCAATAGATATGCCTAATAAAAACTAAAAATGGCTATGCTATTTATTAGTTTGGAAAACCCTGTCAGGGTTTAGTCTTTAATTTGCAAAAGTATGGATACACTTTCGTGAATTTGTCCGTGAATTGGTATAAGTAAGCGAAAATTATAGAATTTAGTATTGAGAGTTTATTTTCTGAGAGGGGTTTGGGTGATAGGGAAATAACAGCCGCACAGTTAAGCAAATCGCATACATAGAAGATTAGGAAAGCTTGAGGTAATTACACTATGAAAAGATCGATCGCAAATTTAACAAGTCTGATTAAACAGTCGATAGGCAAAAGTCACAAATTTCAAGGATTTCAGCCATGGAAGTTTGCGATCGCAGCGATTATGTCACTATTGGTGGCGGTGTCCCTCAATCCATTGATGGCAAAGGCTCTTGATTTATCTGATCTGTTGCGGGTTTTGCCATCGGCAATTCAGGTTATTCAGCTTTCCAATATTGGAGACAATGATGAGGTTTCCTTAGGTCAACAGATTGATCGTCAAATCCAGCAAGAAGTCAGAATTAGCCAAGACCGCGCCGCCAATGCCTTGGTCAGCCGTCTCGGACAGATGCTCGTCCGCACTAGCGATCGCCCCAATATTCCCTATACCTTCCGTGTCGTTGACGACAACAACATCAATGCCTTTGCCACCATGGGTGGATTTGTCTATATCAATACGGGAACAATCTCTGCGGCTGACAATGTGGCACAGTTAGCGAGTGTTATTGGTCACGAAATGGGACATATTTCAGGTCGCCATGCCCTAGAGCAAATGCGCCAAACTGCGATCGCACAGGGAATCGCTAATATTGCAGGGGTTGGTGATGATCGTTTAGTTGGTATCGGTGTAGATCTGGCACTAAGATTGCCCAACAGTCGTGAAGCGGAGTTTGATGCCGACCGCCGTGGTTTGCTAAATATCACCAAAGCTGGTTTTGCCGCCAGTGCTATGCCTACCTTTATGCAAAAGTTATCTAGTGCAGGTGGTAGACCCCCCGAATTTTTAAGCTCTCACCCTGCGACTGGCGAACGTATTTCTGCGCTCAATCGCACCATTCAATCTAACAATCTCAGAACTGCGGGTGGTCTGAATGATACCGAATATCAAAGAATTTGGCGTTCACGATTCCGTTAACCCCAAAAATAAATAAAGGCGGCGCATCGCGCCGCCTTTATTTATTTTTGGGTTAGAAACTCGCCAATTTTTGCGGCGGCGGTTTGCAAAACTTCAGGGGAATGTACCAAGGCAAAGCGCACATAACCCTCACCATGTTTACCAAAACCTGAACCTGGGGACAAAGCAACTCCTTTGCTAGCAATCAAATCTAAGCAAAATTTAACCGAATCATCGGCATAGCGATCGGGTAACTTTGCCCATAAATACATAGTTGCGTTGGGCTTTGGTACTTTCCATCCAATCGCATTGAGGGCAGCGATCATCACATCACGACGTTTTTTAAAGGTTGCCACCACCTGCTCAATCGGAGCGTGATCGGCTGCCAAGGCTTTGATTGCCCCCCTCATAATGCCTTGATATTGATTGAAATCGACAACAGCTTTCACTTGGCGCAAGGCTCTAATCAAATCCCGATTGCCCACGGCGAATCCCACCCGAAAACCGCCCATGTTATAGGATTTGGACATTGTAAAAAATTCAATACTGATTTTGCGATCGCAATCAGCCTGTAAAACTGAGGGCGGTGGGGAATTACCAAAAACTAGATCTAAATAGGGAAAGTCATGTACCAAAGCAATCTGGTGCTGCTGACAAAAACTTACAGCCGACTGCAAAAATTCCAGCGAAGCCGTTGCCGTAGTCGGATTGTGCGGATAGCTCAACACCATCATTTTTGACTGTGCTAGTACCGTCTCAGGGATATCCGTGAATACTGGCAAAAAATTATTTTCTGCCAGCAAGGGCATCCCATACACCTCTCCACAAGCCAAATGCACGCCCCCATAATGTGATGGATATCCGGGATCTTGCAGCAGTGCAAAATCATTAGGATTGAGTAGCGCCAATGGTAAATGAGCTGTACCTTCCTGCGAACCGATCAATGGCAATATTTCTGTTTCTGAATCAACCTCTAAATTAAATCTTTGCTTGATCCATGCTGCCACAGCCTCCCGAAAGTCCAAAGTGCTGCCAAATAGCGAATATCCATGGGTCTGCGGATCATTGAGTGCTTCTGCGATCGCATCTAAAATAAACCGATCAGTTGGCAGATCAGACGAACCTAGCGATAGGTCAATGACTGCCATCCCTGCGGCTTTAGCCCGACTTTTGGCAATATCCATATCCGCAAATACGTTTGACTGAAGAGGCTGAAGGCGATCGGCAAATTGCATAACTTCGCAAATATTAAGTAAGTAGAGAGTAACTGGCGCGTAGTGCCGTCCATTCTATTATCTACAGCTTCACTCGAACTAGCGTTAACATAGAGACAGTTGTCAAAAGTCGAGATTATTTCGGAGAAACATAATGGTCTGCTGTAAAACAAAATCCACACTGGCTAAGGCGATCAAACTACATCGCAATTTTCATTTCAAAACTGGACTTTTGTTAGATCAGGGTGTGCGTTTATTCGGCGTTCACAAATGTCCTCTTACTAAGCCTTTTTATAAAGCTGCCAAAGTTGCTGGCTACACCAATGTTTCCCTAGCGAGTATTGCACTTGTTCTACTAGAAGACTAATATTGCTCTTAGCCCAGTTCATCCATAGGAAAATTTCATATGATTACTCTCACCGATGCGGCAATTGCTCGCGTCAGAAACCTGCAAAGCCAACGTGCTACCACAGCACCCCTACGTTTAGGCATCAAGCAAGGTGGTTGTTCTGGTCTGTCGTACTTGATGGATTTTGTGGATCAACTAGAAACCGATGATGTTCAGTATGAATATAACGGTGTCCAGATTGTGATCAACAATAGCAACTTGCCTCAATTGCAGGGGCTAGAACTAGACTACACCGAAGATCTACTTGGTGGTGGCTTCCGTTTTCGCAATCCCAATGCTAGCAAGTCTTGCAGTTGTGGTACTTCCTTTGCTACGCCCAAAGAAGTTGGCGCACCAGTAGCTTGCAGCTAATTTCTTTAAGCTCAAAAAGAGAGTGGCGGCGTGAAGCGCCGCCACTCTCTTTTTTGGTTTAATTCAGCTCAAAACGCTACATTTATTTGAGATCGGGGGGCAAATTGATTTTTCCTGCATTGTAATCTTCCCATGCTTGAAAAAGAAGTCTTGCTCTTTTCTCAGCCGTATCTTCATAGGCTTGCAACTCTGTTTTCAACAACTTCTTCATCAATGGTTGTTTAGCTAATTCCAGTAATTCCTTTAGTTCCTGCTCCGAGAAATTAGCGCTCAATCTTTCTATATATTTAGCCTCTACATACTGCCATCCTGCAACTTTTACCAGAGTCCGATACAGCCACTCGCTAAATTTGGTTCTAGTTCCTGTGCCGTAGGAAATATCCACACTATTCCAGAACGACAAATCATACTTTGTACTAATACCTAATTCAATCAGCAGATCTCTGGCAAGTTTTTGCTTTGATTTGACAGAACTACTAACTTGGACAATTGCATCTTGTTTATTTGGCGGATTTGCGATCGCAGTACATGTAGATAAACTCATGCAGATCACCAAGAACAAATTAGAAAGACTGAGAATACGCAGCATCAATTTCTCCAGTGAGCGAAGATAATCTAGAATAGCAAAGTTTAAAATACAAATCCTTTACGGTAAAGACCATCCGTTGACTGCCCTTACGGTTTGGCTTGAGAAACCATAAAATCGTTCCGACATTGTGAGAAGATTTAGCAGTAAGACATCCAGTTATACTTTCGGCTAAACAGATCAATGAAATATTTGCTGCGTCGCTCTTTTACTTGGTTTGCAATCGCCCTAATTACCCTAACCACCCTAGTTGCTTGTAACAACATCAACAATGGTAAAGCGATCAATAGCAATAAATTGGGAATTAGCGATCGCACAAATGAGCGGATAGTTTTAGGCACAACTAGCAAAATTCGCACCCTTGATCCTGCCGATGCCAACGAATTCTTTATCAGCAACGTTTTTTACAACACCCTCGAACGCCTCTATACCTACAAAGAAGGCTCTAACGAAATTGTTCCTCAGCTAGCGGCTGACATGCCTAAGGTGAGCGAAGATGGTCTGACCTATACCATCCCCGTCCGTACTGGCATTAAGTTTCACGATCGCACTAATTTCAATGCCTATGCGATGAAATTTTCCCTAGACCGTTTTATTAATGCCAAGGGAACACCATCATACATATTAGGTGATGTAATCGCGGAAATCCTTGCGCCTAGTGCAACTGAGCTGGTTTTCAAACTCAAACAACCCCTGCAATTTTTTCCGAAATTCCTTGCCTTTACAGGAGCTGCCGCAGTATCACCACAGGTATATAAAAATATCAAAGATGAAAAAACAGGCGCACTTTCTTTTCTCCCCGACAAGCTAGTTGGTACAGGGCCCTATCAAGTCACTCAGTTTGTAGAAGGCAGCTACCTGCGCCTTGATGCTTTTCCTGACTATTGGGGCAATAAACCAGTCAATAAGGGAGTTGACATCCAATTTTTCTCTTCCAATTCCAATCTGCTGAATGCCTTCAAAACAGGTGCTGTTGATGTCGCCTTTCAAACCTTGACCCCAACGCAAGTCAAGAATGTCCAAGCCAACGCGCAAGAGAATGGCTGGACAATTGCCTCTGGTCAAGGTGCAACCATCCTCTACATGGTGATCAATACCCAACAGCCACCACTCAATGATGTCCGTGTCCGTCAAGCCCTCGCCGCCGCCATTGACCGCCCCACTCTAGAGTCACGCATCTTTTTCAATCAACGCGCCCCGCTCTATAGTCTTATTCCTAGCTCTTTTACGGAGTCCCAACCTGTCTTTGCCGAGCGTTATGGCTCCGATGGCAATGGCAAACTTGCCAGACAGCTCCTAGAGTCTGCTGGCTATAGCGACGCGAACCCTGTCCAAGTTTCAATTTGGTATTCTCCCAAATATGGTGGCAATGGTGACTTGATTGCTAGCACCCTGAGAGCATCAATCCAAAAAAATGTTGGCAAAATTTTGCAAATCAAAACCGAACGAGTTGAAAACACTGTCGGTTATGCCTTTATCGATAAGGGAGTCTACCCGACCTATCTGTTAGATTGGATTCCAGACATCCTTGATGCCGACAATTACATCAAACCATTCTTAGAATGTGAAGAAGCTGAAGCTGGTCGCTGTACCAAGGGTAGTAGTCAATTTCAAGGCTCATTTTATAGCAATCCAGAGGTCAATCAGTTAATTGCCGCCCAACGTAAAGAGCTTGATCAAAACAAGCGTTTACAGATTCTCCAAAAAATTCAACTCATTTTGGCTCAGGATGTACCGTTTATTCCGCTATGGCAAAACAAGGAATATGCCTTTGCTCAGAAAGGAGTCAAGGGTACAAGAGTCGAACCAAACCAGCAATTACCTTACTGGAATCTATCCAAGATCTAAAAATGCTGATTGCACGCGCCGCGTGCAATCAGCATTTTTAGGTTAATTCAGTAAAAGATGGCATATTACTGGCTAGTTTCGCTGATTGACAATTTATAGTTTGTGGGCGCACCATCGACAGAGCCAACCCAAATGGAATATTTCCCTGCTAACCAAGCGCCTGCCAATTCAGGGCTTTTCCCACTACGACAGTAAATACCATCGGGACCTTTGACTAACAAAGATAAATTGCGATCGCCTAATACTTTTAAATTCAAATATCCAAAATTTTTCTGTATTGTCAAAGAGTGACTGGGGCTTTGCTGTGTTACTCCTTTGCACTTGCCATCAGCCTGACCGATCACAAGTGACTGCAAAGGCACATCGCCCCCTGTTTGCCCAGCATAAACTTGAGGGTCAGGGCTAAACTTTGGCGAAATTGGCTTTAAAGCCTCTTGGCTCATGGTTGGCGCAACTGATATTAAGATCGGTGCTAGCGCCAATCCGAGCAAAGTCATTGGCAATTTCAACAGTTTCATTTTTGACGTATCTCACTCACTGACAATGTATAACTAAACTGCTGATTAGCAGTCTTGGAGCCAACCCAAACCTGATAACTACCCTTAGGCAGACGACGACTAATTTGAGGATTACGACCTCCCGATTCGTCATCAGCACAAATAGTAATACCATTCGGGCCTTTAATCAGCATGGTTGGATCATCATTAATATTGTTGGAATAAACCAACAAATCAAGCATCGGAAATGTTTCAGTTAGATTAATTGTGTGGTTTGGTAAGGTGTTCGCAAACCCTCGGCAATTATCAGCAATCCCCGCAATACTGGCAAGACTGATATTCCCCCCACTGCTTGCCTGCATCGCTACAGGATCAGGACGAAAATTGCGCCCTAAGGAGACTACGCTCTGAGCAAAACTTGGTACTGCGATCGCAAACACAACAGGGATCATTGTCAAAGCCCCCCAACCCAATTTAGTCATTACTGACTGACTATTGAATTTGTGAATATCCATAACTGACTCCATTCAAGATGAAATGCGTTCATTGCGAAGCATTGTACAGATAGCAAACTTGATTACCTTTGTAACAACTAGACTTCAGCTTATATTTGCTCAATCCCTAGATGTCTTAATTGTGTGATGCTGTATTGCAGATTACATAGATCAGGACTAAGTTGTTTACCTCTTTGTTCCTGTAAATCACAGTAATGTCATTAGCTATACATTTCCCAAAATAAATCCATCCAATAGCGTTTCTCTATAAGTTTCTTGGGAATGTACTGCCTTCCCGATGTAAGAGATGCGTTGCGCCGCTTCGCGCCGCAACGCATCTCTTGAGTTTTGATTTGCCATAGGAACAAAACTGAGTTTTGTAAACAAATATTAAGATATTGCTGTCATGACGGTATAGTGGCTTGACAGCATCAGATTCTGCCTGTAGTTTAGTTGCATACCCGGGTATTCATTGTTCTTAACCACTATGCAAGACAAGCAAAAGGTAACCTTCTATCTCCCCGAACGACTACATCAACAGCTTAAAATCCGTTCAGCTATTGATGGTGATTCGATGTCAGAATTGGCAGAAAAAGCAATTAGCTTTTACTTAGCTCATGCAGATATTGTCGAATCTTCTGGTATTGGGCATACCCACCAAACCTATAACTGTCCGAGCTGTTCTCAGACTGTTGTTATCCGTGATGGTGAGTTGCTAGCAATCGGGGGCAATCGAAACCAGACTTTACCCGTCACTGTTGGCAAAGCTGACAGCACGGATGAAGAGCTAGTTTCTATCATCTAACTTTCCAGATACTTTTTTCCTGTAGACAAGGTGAGGACAGAGGTATAACCCTCGGTATTACTATATGCAAGAACAACTTAGCATTTTAATTCAAGCCCAATATCCCTTGATCTACCTCAACACTCCAGAGGAAGAAAGAGCAGAACGGGCGATCGCCAGCATCTCGCAAATGAAGCCAGTCCGACGCATGTTTACTTGGACTGTCACCCACGGACTCATTGAGTATGGACAAACTACAGGTGCAGCACAGCACAATACCGAATCGGCGGAAGCCGCTCTGAAGTGGATTACTCGCAATGATCAGAAAGATGCTGCAATTTATATCTTTAAAGATATGCATCCTTTCTTAGATCACCCAGTAACGGTTCGCTGTCTACGTGATGCGATCGCAAATTTTAAAGGCACTCAAAAGACCATTATTTTGATGTCGCCTGTCCAGTACATTCCCATCGAACTGGAAAAGGAAGTTGTCGTTCTCGATTTTCCTCTACCAGATATGAAAACGATCGAAGAAGTTCTCGATCAACAACTAAACCAAGTCCACACCAAAAAAGTATCTGCTGAGACCCGCGAAAAACTGGTCAGAGCAACTTTAGGTCTAACTCAAGACGAAGCTGAAAAAGTCTATCGCAAAGCGCGAGTCACTAATGGCAAGCTCACTGAAGAAGAAGTTGATATCGTACTTTCTGAGAAGCAACAACTAATTCGGCGTAATGGCATCCTCGAATATATGGAGGATGAAGAAGACATTAATGATGTTGGGGGACTTGAAGAGCTAAAACACTGGTTGCAACAGCGCTCTAATGCCTTTAGTCAGAGGGCTAGAAATTACGGATTGCCTCAGCCAAAGGGAATGCTGATTCTCGGCGTACCAGGATGTGGAAAGTCTTTGATTGCCAAAACTACAGCGCGGCTATGGTCATTACCCTTAATTCGTCTGGATATGGGACGAGTCTACGATGGCTCCACCGTCGGCAAGTCAGAGGCAAATCTTCGGAATGCGCTCAAGGTTGCTGAATCGATTTCACCGATGATCCTATTTATCGATGAACTTGATAAAGCCTTTGCAGGTGGAGCAGGTTCGGCAGATTCCGATGGTGGCACATCATCGCGGATCTTTGGTACATTCCTGACATGGATGCAGGAAAAGAAATCTCCTGTATTTGTAATGGCAACTGCCAACCGTATCGAAAAACTGCCCAGTGAATTTCTTCGCAAAGGCCGTTTTGATGAGTTGTTCTTTGTGGATTTACCTAACAGTGAAGAGCGCAGAGACATTTTCAAAATCCATCTGTGCAAGCGCCGTCCAGATGTTGAAAAATTAGAAAGATTCGATTTTGAACAACTATCGAAAGTAAGCGATGGTTTTTCGGGGGCGGAAATTGAACAGGCAGTCATTGCTGCCATGTATGAAGCTTTTGCCCAAGATCGGGAGTTTACACAGCTAGACATCATTTCGGCTGTGAAATCAACAACTCCCCTCTCACGCACGATGACAGAGCAGGTTGCTGCTTTGCGTGACTGGGCAAGGATGCGGGCTAGACCCGCCGCCACCTCTATCGCTGAATATCAGCGTATGGAGTTTTAAAAAGCTTAGTCCTGCTGTTTCGTAGTCAGCAGGTTTAAGGCTAGATTCTAAAGAATGTCTTATCAAAAGACAGTCTATCTAGCAGCTAACATAGGAGCAAGAACCACCAACACTCTTATGTCTCCCGTTTGAGTCAACCGTCAAGTTCACCATTGAATTAACAATTGTTTACAGGAGCAAAACTATTATGTCTCATTTCAGCACACTTCGCACAAAAATTACTGATGCCGAAGTCCTCAAGTCGTCTTTGCGCGATTTAGGTATCAGTGTTAAGACTGAAGCTGATGTTCGTGGCTATAACAGCCAACGCATTCGTGCCGACATCGTGGCAACCCTTGAAGGTGATTATGATTTAGGTTGGTCGCGCAATGCTGACGGTTCCTTTGATCTAATTGCCGATCTTTGGGGTGTTGCCAAAAAGCACAATCAGACTGAGCTGATCAACTCAATCAACCAGAAGTATGCTGTCAACAAGGCTTTGACTGAAGTGAAGCGTCCTGGGCTAAGCAATGCCAACGTCAAACTTGTCTTGCAGTAAGAGGCATAATCTTGCGATCTAAATATGCAAACAAGCAGGCTATTCATATCTTTGAGTAGCCTGTTTGTTTGTGAAAATTGCTAGAAAAAAGCTTAGCCCCTTCACATTTCTCGTTTTTAAATGTAGGATCGTGATACATAATTTTAGAAATTATTGCCCCCATGGAAATTGCGATCGCACTCTTGCAACACTACAGTTTTGACCTTGGGGGCTATAGCATCCAAGATTTAACCCATGCATGGCGCATTTTTAAACCTGAATGGGTACGTCAAGCCGTAATCGAATCACTATTCCAAGGTAGATATAAAGCAATTTCCGTTAATCAAATTTTGCAACTATGGCAGCGTAAGGGGGAACCTCACTGCCGCTACAACCATGAGTTTGAGCGTTTAGTCTGTGGCGATGTCGCTGTAATTTACGAAGATCGCATTTATTACACACCTCCACGCACTTCTGTACAAGATGCGGCGATTACAGAAATTGCCCCCTTTCGGCCAGTTAGTGAGGCTATCTCACCAATTCCATTCCCCAAACGAGCAATGCTAGGGAACCTAGGTAAACAAACTACTAACTCCCACAGCCCCTTTAAGTATCCCCGCCACACCATGCCATCGGGAACAACCACATCAATAATAGCCCCCCGATCAACATCAACATCTGAATATTCACTGGTGTATGAGTCAGCCTACGCAAATATGACTTTACTCGCAGAAACTTCGATGTTTGTCGATAAATTGCGATCGATGTGTGGCGAGCCAGCTAGTCTCTATAAAGAAGAGCGCGATATTGAAGCCACTAACAACAATGTTATGGTAGAACGCTAGAATTTCTAATTAGACAATTTTTAGAAGTCTATCATTTCAGATTCTATGCGATCGCTATCTCGCTCCATTTCCATTTCTAGAATTGAAGTAGATTGTTGCGCCTCCTGAAAATAAATAATGTCTTTGCGAGGGTCAACTTCACCAGTCTTAATCCGCAAGTTATCACCAACTTGAATTTGTCGATTAATTCGCATCGGCAACTTTAAGCCCAGATCTTCAATTAGTACGAGGGCAAGCTTTTCATTTTCACGTAACCAATCCAACATCAAGGCTTCCCAAACCACATCTTTGTTGCGACGCAGATATTCTAAACTCCAATACCGCACCGACTGCTTCTCAACCTGATTGGCATCCCAGATTGCAGGATCGATTGCTTGTAAAATACCCGTTAACATCTCCGCCGTAAATGGTAAAGGCTCATTGCGTAAAAAGGCTTTGATTTGCCAATGCGCTAGTAGATCACTATAACGACGAATTGGAGAAGTTACCTGTGCATAAGCATCAAGTCCTAAACCTGAATGGCGTGAGGCATAAAGACCCAGTGAACCTTTAGTCATACATCGGCAAATGGCAAACTCGCGTACAGGTCCTGATGGTAACTGCATCAGGGTGTCTAGGGGTGGTAATTCAGGTTGTTCTTGATAGCGATAGGGAATCGGAATACTATGGGTTTGAGCAAACTTGGCAGCGACTTCTCCTGCCAGAATCATCATCTCTGCGACTAGTTGCCGCGAGAAAGTGTCCTCCATTAGTTCTAAGGTAAGGCGATCGCCATTTTTAGAATCGACCTTAACACTTGTATCAGGTAAATGAATTTCGATTGCCCCCTGAGCAACCCGCCATTTTTTTCGCAATCTCGCAAAATCAGCAAGACGCTCAAGATCGTCCTCGACACCGAGTTGCAACATTTCTTCGACATCTTCATAGGTAAGTCGATAGTTCGGCTTAACCAAGCTAGCTACAATTTCATAGTGGGTGACTGCGCCCACTTCATCCAGATCAACCGCAAAGGACAGAGCATGACAGACTTTGTTCTCAATTAAGCTCATTGGCCCTGCCGCCAACTCAATGGGGAACATCGGAATCACTCCCGTTGGTAGATAGACACTCGTACCACGTTTACGCGCATCCTTATCTAGAGGACTCTCAGGATCAAGCCATCGCGTTGGATCGGCAATGTGAATCCAGATCCGCTTATTACCATCAGCTAAAGTCTCAATGCTCAGACCATCATCAATTTCAGTGGTGGTAATATCGTCGATCGTATAGACATGTAAATGGGTAAGATCTTGCCGTAGATCTTGCATACTGTCAGGAATTGGCGAGTTTAGACATTCTTGCGCTGCCACAATTAACTCATTGGCGAAGCGGATCGGAATTTGACTGCGGAGTAAATTTAAGTTCTCATGTTCACTCCAAATGCCTAAATCTACTAACATTTGGAATGCTGATTGCTCATTTTTAGAGCGCTTGGCAAAAGTCAATAGCTCTTGTGCCGCCGCTTTATCGGATGATTCATCGCCATAGAGGGCATAGCGCTCTAGACAATCTAAACGACTGCGATCGCTAGTTGTCCAAGTAACATCTTCGCCTGAAAGTTTTGTGGTTAGTTTATTTTGAAATTCTTCAATTAATTTTGCCCGTTGTGCTGCTGCTGCCGCTTGGTGTTTTAGCTCTGCCACCTGTGAGCTAGAACGAGGCTCATAGAGATCTCCTTTTTGCTTAAAGTAAATTTTGTCATTACTTAATAAGCAATAGGCGGCATAGGAGGTAATTGCGGAACTTTCGGAAAAAAGTAGGTTAGCTAAATCTTTAGGGCTAGTTGTCTGATTGTCTTCAATGAGAATTTCCCAAGCCACTTCGAGACTGGATGGATCGAGAAAATTCTCAACTTTTTGTAAAAATGAGGGAATTTGTGAATGGGTGAAGCTTGCATCATCCCCACTAGATTTGATGGTGTAGTTGATTTCTCGAGGATGGATAGTATGGGTATTGCCATTTTCATCAATTGATTGAAAGTGTTTTTTGCCTTCAGGGCGATCAATCACAACAAGGCGACGATCGCCATGCAATTTCACTTCAACTAGCGTACCTTTTTCCAAAATTGCCCCTTATTCAGCAAAGCCAAAATTCTTCTTTAATATTCTACCTTTTTATATAGCTGTCTCCATATAAAACCTAAAAACCAGAGTTGTGAAGATGTGCTAACTCTAGTTTTTGGATTTTAGGTTTATAAATTGATACCTAGACAATTTCATCCAACATAGTTGTGGCGATTGCCCCAACGGCGGAAGCTGCGATCGCAGGTTGATAAGCCCTAATGGCATTTGATAATGTCGCTCTTGTGGGTTGTTTAGGGGCTAAAAGCATAGCAGTTCCCAAAGCTAGTAAAGCAATACTAGATTTAAGTCTAAAGGTGCTATTCATCTTTTGCATTCCTCCCACGCAGGTTAGTTCAAAGTTTGACTTAGTGCAGCAAATGACTAAGACACAGGCTTTTTTGTTTCCTGTAGATTTAGTGAAGTAAGCTTAGCTTCAGAATTTACTTTGATTGACAGTAATAGTAATCGGTAAACCATCATGAGAATGTAATCTAAACATCAAGTTTTATATGATTTTGATCACATCAAAAAAGGAGTGCGCCCACTTTTTGGGCGCACTCCTTTTTGCTTATTGATATGCTGAAATACTTAACCAACTAATTTTGTGGATACAGTCTTTTGATGTAGCGATTGATTTGTGATTGAGCATATGCCTTAGCCTGTGCTGAATTAGCTGCCGTTAGGGTTGCTAGATCAGTACCACTTACAGGATCAATACTGGAATTAACTGGTTCATCTTCCAATGACTCGGATATATCTGATGACTCGGATATATTTGAGGATTCAGCAAATTTTTCAGCGGAAATTTCTACTTGAGTTTCCGTAACTGTGCGCTCAACGGAGTTGGCAACGATATTATCTGGAGTTGCCGTCACGCTTGTGTGGACATAGGTTTCAGTTGTTGAGCGTTCAATAATATTGTCAGAATTATTGGGGATTTCGGTAATAGGGTTGGGGTTATTTTTTAAAGGAGTTGCGGGTGAGTAGGTATGGGTAAAGGAATAATTGGTCGGGGAAGTAGGATTGCTATGGGGGGGTAATTCTTGAGCAATAGCAGGACTTGCTTCTTTTTCTATACTGCTTTGTTCTAACCCACTAATTAAGGAACAGGGAGGTACAATTGCGCCTTTGGCAATTACAGCACGGACAATTGAACTAGAAGCGCCGATACAAGCGCCTTCACCAATTTTGCTAGTGCCATAAACTAGGACTCCCGCTCCTAAGTTTGCCCCTGCCCCAATTTCTAGAATTCCACCTTGGGCATGAAGTACCACACCCATGCCAATACAAACACCAGCAGCAATCATGATGCGTCCCCCCTGATCGGCTTGGATCAGTACACCTGCGGCAATTGCTGCAGTTTGATCGATTACTACATCCCCACAAACGTAGGAGCGAAAATCTCCGATCGGTTCTAAAGGTGGTAGGTAGTTCGATTGCATTACATTCTTTTCTAAATTCTCTAAATACCGAAACTAGAAATGGCGTAGCCATTTTTAGTTTTAAAAAGCTTTACTGAGTTTTGATTCACAAAATCGTTGTTACACTTTCTGTGATCCTAATAGAGAACCTCGCACAGCGAGGTTCTCTATTAGGCATTAATTTAGTCACTATTTAGCAGGGCGTTGAATAATTCCTTCAAATACGCGACGCTTTGCCTTGGTATCAATACCGAGCAATCGCACATACTCATCACCATGCTCAGCTAAACAGGCTTCTAAGGCACGAATTACTTCGGACTCATTGGCTGCGGCAATGGGTGAGCAGCTATGCCAAGAGCTAGTACGGAAGTGACGTTCGTCAGCATGTTCTGTGCCAATGCGATAGCCTTGTGATAGAAGCTGACGAATGCGGGACATCATTTCGGCACTGATCTTGCCAACAGCTCCGCCATAGGAGCCATTGCTGCTAGTATTGCTAACCTTAACGGCAGTGCGGGTCGCGGTTACGGGCTGTCCACCAGGACGGTGCACGAGGATTTCCACAACGCGGCGCTTTGCCTTGGTGTCAACGCCAACTAGACGAATATATTCATCGCTATACTCAGCAATGTAATTTTCTAAAATTGCGATCGCAGCCGCAGCATTGCTAGCGGTAATTGCGGGTAGAGTTTGCCAAGAGGTAGTTCTGAAGTGACGCTCATCGGCATGCTCAACACTAATGCGATGACCTTGTGCCAACAGTTGGCTAATAGTAGTGGCGGCATCATTGGCTACACCATTACTACCTGCACGAGGAGCGCTATAGCTCGCATTAGAGCCATTGCTACTAGCATTACCGATACTGACAGCAGCGCTAGTAGGATTTTGAATAATTGTTTCGACAACGCGACGTTTTGCCTTGGGGTCTACGCCCACCAATCGGACATACTCGCCTTCATGTTCAGCAAGAATATTATTGAGGGCAGCAATGACACTGGACTCATTGGTAGCATCGATGGCTGCACCAGTTTGCCATGAACCAGATCGGAAACGACGCACATCAGCGAACTCAGTGCTGATGCGGAAGCCCTGTGACAGCAGTTGACGAACTTGACCAGCAACATCGGTGTTATTAGCACTAGCAGTACCACCATTAGAGGTTGCCTTAGGCGCACTATAGCTAGCTGTAGCAGCGGTGGTATTACTGATCACCGCAGGTTTATCGCTAGGACGTTGAATGATTGTTTCTGAAAGGCGACGCTTTGCCTTGGGATCAACGCCAAATAGGCGGACGTAATCACCTTCATTTTCCACAAGTGCATTTTGGACTGCTGAAATTACAGTTGAGGCTTCAGATGTGTGTGGAATTGCACAGGACTGCCAAGAGCCAGTGCGGAATCGACGCTCATCGGCATACTCGGCGGCAACATGGTAGCCCTGAGCTAAAAGTTGTCTTATTTGCTGTGCTAAATCCCCATTCATAGGTTCGTTCCTCTGTGCGTTTGTATTTGTGCTTGTAAAACTGTGACTGGTTTGATTAATTTGATTAAAATCTTGCTTATTAATTCGCGTATTAAGATCTTCAGCAGAGTGGCTGTTTGGTTTCGGCGAGTTCTGTTGTTGGCGAATCGGGGTAATGCAGGCAATATCAGCAGCACAGCGATACCCTTGTCGCAGGGATTCGTTGATACCGACAACATGACTCGCAAAATTTTGTTCTGATTCCCGTACATTCGGTAGCAGATCGGCTTGTTGCTGCGTCGTAATCACTGCACCAGAAGGAACATATTTACCCGCAGGAATTTCTACATCTTGGACAAGGGCATGTAAAGAAATAACGCAGCCGTCACCGACTCGCGCATTAAATACGGTTGAGCGGAACCCAATAAAGCAGTCGTTGCCAACAAAAGCCGGCCCATGGATAAGAGCCATGTGCGTGATTGAGGTGCGATCGCCAATCCAGACGGAGTATTCTTTCCCGTCACCACCAATTACACGACCTTTTTCAAGACCATGAATAACGACTCCATCTTGAACGTTCGTACTATCACCAATGTGAAAAGGATTGCCCTCATCAGCACGAATTGAAGTGCCAGGAGCAATCAAAACATTAGCGCCAATATGAACATCCCCAATTAGATTGGAAAAAGAATGAACGTAGGCGGATGGGTCAATTGTGGGTTCTGCCAATTTCCTAGACCAAGGCGTAGGGGGGGCAGCAAAGCTACTAACTACCATAGTGAATCTGTACTTCTAGGCTTTACTTAATAACTGGGTCATCAAAACCAAGAATATAAGTACCTTAGAAGCACTCCTCCAAATAACAACTTAAGCTACAACATCGGAGAACTATTAAGAACTATTAATTACTAGCGCTGCTCATTCAAGATTTAGATTGCATCTAATTAGATCTAGGCAATGCTTTGGGCAATACTCTGAAATTAGTGTAGATGCGTACTATTGCATTCTCTCGCTATATTTTTTGCTGTAGAGAGTACGATCGCTGAGACTAACTGTGTCAATGATGGCAATCACTGCGGCATCAATCGGACGGTTTTCGCTGTTTAGCACTTGTCTTGCGCCACTACCACGGGTAAACAGTACCCACTCATCTACGCCAGCACCAACTGTATCAGTGGCAACTTCATAGTCGGGGAGTAGTTGACCTTGCAGATCAACTAATTGCAAAAGCAAAAACTTAGTCCCAGACAAATTGGACTCTTTGTAGGTACTGACGACCGTACCGCAAACTTTAGCGATTTGCATATTGTTATAAGTACGTGAATGGTGATGAATGCGCTAGCAAGTCAATTGCTAAACCAGTGCGATCGCTCGTTAAGCAGAGCATGATCGCGCTAGTTAAGCCCTAACTATGGGCGGTTCATAGGACGGATGGAGTTAACATTGTCACGGAACTGCTCGACTTCTTCGGTGTAGCGAATAGGTAGAACGTATTCGAGGTTTTCGTGAGGACGCGCAATGATGTGGGTGGAAAGAACTTGTCCGCCGTTGACACGCTTGACAGACTCAGTACCTGCTGCTACTGAAGCTTGCACTTCGGATACATCACCACGAACGATAACGGTGACACGACCACTGCCGATCTTTTCGTATCCAACTAAGGTTACGCGAGCTGCCTTGACCATGGCATCTGCTGCTTCTACAACGGCAGGGAAACCAAGGGTTTCAATCATTCCAACTGCGATCGCCATAATTAATGTTCTCCTAAAAAACAAATAATGAAAATAGTGAAAATTTAGTCTTTTGATACTTTTTTGGAAAAATCTTTTTGAGATAATTACAAAAATAGTTGCCAAAAGTCATGTTTAAAAAGCAAACTGTTCTACTTCTCGCGTGTAGCGAATAGGTAGGACATACTCTAGGTTTTCGTGTGGTCTAGCAATAGTGTGGGTCGAAACAACTTCGCCCCCATTGACACGATTTGCAGCATCAACACCAGCGTCGATGGATGCTCTCACCTCAGAGATATCACCTCTGATGATGACAGTTACCCGTCCACTACCGATCTTTTCGTAACCCACAAGGGTAACGCGAGCTGCCTTGACCATGGCATCCGCCGCTTCTACGATCGCGGGGAAGCCTCTAGTCTCGATCATTCCAATACCGATTGGCATAATTTAAGCCAGTATCCTTACGAATCTCTAAAAAATTGAAGTTCTCGCGATTTATCTATCAATCATATGTAGATGCACGAGCGCAACTATTGATCTTAGCTACGATCGGTTCGCTTCAAACATCAAATTTTAAATTTTTAATACAAAATAAAAATGAGATGACGCTCGGCGCACTTTATGCCCCTGCTTTATGGCAGATGGCTTTTCGCAGCTAATTTCCAGATATTTATGACTTTCTGTTGTAACGCATTTCTTAACTAATTACTTCAATAAAGTAGTAGATAAGTATTTATTACTAAAGATATAGCCATTATAAACCTGAACAATCAGAGAAAATGAATAATATAAATATATCCAAATCTATCTTTATATATACGATAACGAGTGGCGGTACATTTGACAATATAAGCCGTCATGATAAATCTAAATAACGTATATAAATCTGGCTTATTTGCAATTTATTTGGGGTCACTTGATCCCCAATTTGCTGTTCACTAATGCGATCGCAGATTAACGATCATTAAGAGGGACATTAAGAGGGATAGTTTCGACTTCAGCAATTTCTAAGTTTGGTAACTGCACCAATTCTTGCTCTTGTTGCTGTAATGCCATCATCGGTATATTTACGGGGATCGGAGTCTCAATCCAATATTCCGATGTGGGCAAGGTTTCTTCGAGATCGTCGAGAGGGCGAGGAATAATCATTAATGTATGGAATTCCCCAATTCGTTCGGCTTCATACATGCCTGCTTCGATTGCGATCGCAACATCAGCAACATTGCCGCGAATAATTGCCGTGCATAGCCCTGCACCGATGGTCTCATAGCCCGCTAGATGCACATCCGATGATTTGAGCATCATATCGGCAGCACCGACCATGGCAGGAAATCCGCGAGTTTCTAGCAAGCCAATGGCTTGATTGCTAAGGCGACTATATCTACCGTCGGTAAGCTGACTCAAGCGGGTGCTAATTGGTAAAATTGCTTCTAAATTAGGATAGGGACGCGGAATCACAATCGTAGAAACTAACTGCCCAAATTCTTTCGCAGTTTCGGCTCCAGCCTCTACTGCCATTCTCACATCGGTAATTTGCCCTCGGACAATTGCTGTGCAGAAGCCGTTGCCAACTTTTTCGTAGCCAACTAGTCTGACGGTTGCTGATTTGAGCATCATGTCAGCAGTACCAACAATTGCAGGAAAACTAATAGTTGAGACCATCCCCAAAGCACTTCCAGAGAGATCGATTCTTTGAGATGTACTACTCATTAGCTAACACTATGAAACTAAAAAAACTTGTAACAGACTTCGCGAAAGTCTTAACCATACCAGTGTATTTTACTCTCTTCCCACTCAAAAACTTGAGAGAAGTCTAAAAGACTAAGTTTTCAGTTGGCAGCGATTCTCCCTGCTATTCTGTAATTAAATGCTTGATAAAATAGCCAAGCAAGCCCAAGATGTCTTGCTCTTAGAAAAATGCAATCGCCCGAATCTGCGCTTAAAAAAGAATACATTCTAGTCGTAGATGATACGCCACCCAACTTGCATTTGCTAGTTACGATGCTAACCCGCAAAGGCTACGATACTCGCGGTGTGGATAGTGGTGCAGCAGCTTTGATAGATATTGAGAGAGAAGCCCCCGACTTGGTTTTATTAGATATTAATATGCCTAATATGGATGGGTTTCAGGTTTGTACTCAGTTAAAGTCAAATCCACTCACTGCTGAAATTCCTGTAATTTTTATTAGTGCGCGTGATGGGGTGTTGGATAAGGTGCAGGCTTTTGCAGTCGGTGGAGTTGACTACATCACTAAACCATTTCAACTTGCGGAAGTATTGGCTCGAATTGAGAACCAGCTAACCTTACGCAGACTGCAAAAGCAATTGCAGGAACAAAATGAGCGACTGGTACTGGAGATTAGTAATCGCATCATTGCCGAAACTTTGCTGCAAGAAGCAAATGAGAAACTAGGCAGACTCGTTAATATGGATGGTTTGACCCAGATTGCAAATCGGCGCTGTTTTGATGAGTATTTAGAACAAGAGTGGCCTAGATTGGCAAGGGAGCAACTACCGTTGTCTTTGATTATGTGTGATATTGATTTTTTCAAAAACTATAATGACACCTATGGGCATGTGTCAGGTGATGACTGCTTACGCAAGGTTGCCATGGTTATTAAGCAGTCAGTGCGTCGTCCTGCGGATTTGCCAGCACGTTATGGTGGTGAGGAGTTTGTGGTGGTATTGCCGAATACGGATATTGATGGAGCGATGCAGATTGCTGAGGCAATTCGCCAAGATCTCTTGGATTTGAAAATTCCCCATGAAGATTCTGCGGTGAGTAAGTTTGTAACTTTGAGTATGGGTGTAACATCTTTGATCCCGATTGTTGACTCTAGCCCTGCGATATTGCTGACGGCGGCGGACTATGCTCTGTATCGAGCGAAGGAATTGGGACGCGATCAAACCTATAAAATTGGCTAGTCCCATTCTTCTTCTTGATCAAATTGATCACTTGGTTGAGAAAGAGGGTTTCGTTTTAATAAGTTATCAATGTCTTGCCAATTGACCAGATTAGCCTCAGCATCTTGAGTTAATTGCCCTTGATGCAGACAGATAAGTCGATCGCACCATGGTTGTACTAAATCGAGTTGGTGATTGATCATTACTACGGTAACGGGATCTGGTAATTGGGTTAACTCGGTTAAGATTTCTAGTAATAAATGTGAAAGCCCACGATCTAAGGCAGATGTTGGCTCATCAAGCAATAATATTTCTGGTTCGAGCATTAAGGCTCTGGCGATCGCTATCCATTGTCTTTGACCAAGGGATAGCTCTAGTTCGGAGCGATTTAATAGTTTTGATTCAATTTGTAGTTTCTCTAGCCATTTTTGCGATCGCAGATCAATTTCATGCTGGGGAAATTTCTGTAGTTTGAGGGGATAGGTGATTGCTTCGGCAACAGTCATGCCTAACAGGCTTGGTTCTTGGGGAACAAGTAACACTCGTCGTCGCAAGGTTTGAATGGGAATATCTTGGATGTTTTTACCATTGAGGGAAATTGTGCCAACCGATGGATCGGTGAGGCGATTTAGCAAGCGCAAAAATGTGGTTTTACCTGAGCCTGTTGCACCAATTACAGCAGTTTTGCTACCTTTTGCGATCGCAACCGATATATTTGATAAAAGTGTCCGAAACTTAGTCTGGTAGCTGACCTGATCTGTTGCGATCGCAACATTGGGCAGGAGTATCTGAGATACTGATGAAACCTTTTGCATGATGTAACTGTCTGTGCGGTTTAACGATCATAACGATCAAGATAGCCTTCAAACTATTAAACCTTTTCTCAAGCTAAATTGTGGAGAACCAACACATATGTCTGCATCACATCTTTCACAAAATTTTTCACAGCATATTTTAGAAACAACGTTGCAAAATCCTAGGAAAATATCTCACCAAAAGCGCCTTGCCTTTTTTCTGACAAGTTTATGTGTTGCTTCCTTAGCTACGCCGCAGATTGCCCCAGCATCGGCTCAAGCAACACAGGCGACTGTGCAGGAAATTTTGGATGGTAATCAAGTTTTTATTCAAAACAAACAAGCTGCACTCAGGGATGTTGCCCGCAAACAGCAGCAGGTGCGGACAGGCAATTCGCGAACAGCCCTTTTGTTTAATACTGGTGCAGTGGCAAGGCTATCAAAAAATGCCGTCTTGAAAATTGGTGATTGCGCTCGGCTGAGTCGAGGCACAATTTTAATAAACGGTGCAGTCAATGCTTGCTCGGCTTCGATCACGACGGGGGTACGCGGCACAACCTATGTCTTGGAAATTGATGAGGCGGGCAATCAGGAAGTGAAGGTGTTAGAGGGTACGGTCGTGGTCAAGCGCAATGCCGTCCCCACGTTTGAGGAAGAAGATTTAGATATTGATGATCAGTCAGATGACGATACAAATCTATTAATGCCTATCTCTCCCTTAGATCAAAAATCTTCCAACCCTCCAAGCACTGCACCCAAGGGTAAGGAGTTTGATGATGATCTGATGCCAGATCAGAATTTAGAGACAGAAACTCAAGATCAAGATGAAGTTGTGTTGCAAGCTGGTGAAAAAGTCGAGGTTGATCGGCAGGGCGAAGTTGGCATCATCGAGAAACTCACTGCCGATGAGTTTGTGAGTTTATTGCAAGGCAATTTGTTTCAAGGCTTTAGCAGTCAAATTCCGGGAATCGATAATGTGCGCTCTGCGTTTAGCAATCTATTCCCTAATGTTAACTTTCCTATTTCTATTCCTAATATTCCTACACCAAGTATTCCTATTCCAAGTTTTCCGAGCTTTCCCTTTTAAACATTTTTAATCCCGCCTTCGGCGGGATTAAAAATGTTTATGTATTTTATTTTTATTTGGAATGTTCATATGCTCCGTAATTGCTTACTTTATCAATGTGATCGACCTGTTCCCTATCTAACTGCATGGGAATGGCAAAAGTCATTAGTGGAAGAACGTAAGCAAGCAAAACGCAATGGGCAAGATTTGCCCGATGTGTTGTTATTGGTTGAGCATCCTGCTGTATATACCTTAGGGCAAGGTTCAAGTTTAGAGTTTTTAAAATTTAGTCCTGATGATCCCGATATTGAATGTCATCGCATTGAACGCGGTGGCGAAGTTACCCATCATGCGATTGGGCAGTTAGTTGTCTATCCCATTCTCAATCTTGACCATCATCAGCATGATTTGCATTGGTATTTGCGACAACTGGAAGAGGTGATCATACAGGTGTTGGCTAGCTATGGGTTAACTTCTCAACGCATTGATGGCTTAACGGGGGTATGGATTAATCAGGGTGGTCAATATCAAAAAATTGCACAAATGGGAATCAAGATTAGTCGCTGGATTACGATGCATGGTTTTGCGCTGAATGTATCCATGGATTTATCTGGTTTTGAACGGATTGTCCCCTGTGGTATCGCGGATTGCCAAGTTTGTAATCTCAATCAATTTGTGCCGAATCTGGAAGTTGAGCAGGTAAAAATTGCGATCGCAAAGACTTTTGCCGACATCTTTAATTTAGAAATACAGCCCCGATCCATCCCCAATCAATGGCTTAAAAGTTAACTTCCCATATAGATTTTGGTAATCTCGGCAGCAGGGAGAGGGCGGTTAAATAGATAGCCCTGCCCATACTGACAGCCAGCATTTTGTAACCATTGGAGCTGTTCCTTGGTTTCGATGCCTTCGGCAATTACGGATATTCCCAATTGATTGCTGAGGGCAATGATCGTATCAACAACGTGATAATTGTTGTTTTCAGCGTAAATTTGGTTAACAAAGGAACGATCAATTTTGAGATTATCGACGGGGAAACGATGGAGATAGCCAAGGGAAGAATAGCCTGTGCCAAAGTCATCAATACTGATTTGGATATGTCGCGATCGCAATTCTTTGGTGAGGGCAATCGCTGCCTCCGCATTGTCCATAATCGCGCTTTCGGTAATCTCTAGCTTGATGTTGGCAGGGTTTGCGCTAGTCTCCGCAAGGATTTGATCAATATCAGCCAGTAGGGTCGATGAAGCAAACTGGCGCACCGAAAGGTTGACACTCATCGTTAGATCTGTCCAGCCCTGCTGTTGCCAATCGTGGAGTTGTTGGCAAGCTTGACGGAACACCACCATGCCCACAGGCACGATCAAGCCCGTTGTCTCCATGGAGGGAATAAATTCGTTTGGCGCAACCATACCGCGTTCGGGATGCCGCCAACGTACTAGGGCTTCAAACCCTGCTAGGCGCTCTGTTTGCAAATTGATGATGGGTTGGTAAAACAACACAAACTCTTGCTGCTCTAGCGCCCGTTGTAGATCATTTTCTAAAATCAGGCGATTGAACATGGTTAGGTGCATTTGGCGATCAAAGACTTGATGACTATCTTTGCCCCGCAGTTTGGCTTGATACATGGCAGTATCGGCATCTTGTAATAGCTCTTCAGGTTTGCGATCGCTATTTTTGCCTAGGGCAATTCCCATGCAAACGGTGATGTAAATTTCGCAATTGGCAACCACAAATGGTTCTACAAAGCTTTGGAGAATATCTTGCAAAAATGGCTCGACCTGTGACTCATCTTCCACTTGATCAAGCAGAAAGCAAAATTCATCTTCTCCCATTCTGGCAAGGATATCGCCAGATCGTAAATGTTGTCGCAACCGATCTGCGATCGCAACTAATAATTGATTGCCCACATGATGCCCAAAGGAACCATTAACCAATTTGAATTGATCGCAATCTAAATAAACTAAAGCGAGGGAAGAATCTCCTTGTTTTAATCTATCTGCTAAATTGTGCAGCAAATAGGCGCGACTAGGTAACTTGGTGAGCGCATCCTCAGAAATCATAATTTGTAATTGGGCGGTGCGGTCTTGCACCATCGACTCCAATTTAGTATTAAATTCTGCTAGTTGCTTATACTGCTGATGAATGCGAATCATCGACTTAACCCTAGCCATCATTTCTAAACGATTGACTGGTTTACTGATAAAGTCATCGGCTCCTGCAAATAGACATTGAGCAAGGTCTTTTTTGGTGGTGAGAGCCGTTACCATAATAATTGGCACGGGACTCCATTTGGGGATGGCTTTAATGCGCTTACAAACTTCAATGCCATCCATCTCTGGCATCATCACATCCAGCAAAATTAGATCGGGTTGAAATACATCTAGGGATTCAATTGCATCTCTGCCATTAGCAGCATAGTGTAAGTGATAATCCTGATTGTCTTGATCGACATCTTCGCTATTACTCAAAAGCGTTTCAATAACATCAAAGTTATCAGGTTCATCATCGACGACTAAAATAGATGGTTTGCTCATAGTTAGTATTGCTGGGACACTACAAATTGGGTATCTAGAAATTTGCTGGACAGTGATGAAGTTGATCGTAATCGTAATTCATGAATTTTCACCATTATCAATAGTTTTATAGCTAAGACCAAAACTCAAAAGAGAGTCGTTGCGCGTCGCGCTGCGACTCTCTTTTGGGGTTCTTTTGGGGTTTGCTTTTGTCGTAACATACATGGCTACAGCTATAGTGATAATTTTTAGTGAGAACTCAACAGCCTTTGAATGGTTGTAGTTAGCTCCCGTAATTTGACGGGTTTACTAAGATAACTAGTTGCGCCTGCGGCAAGACAAAGCTCAATATCACTTTCCATTGCCAAAGCCGTGAGCGCAATAATTGGTGTATTGGCGAGAGCAGGCAATTGGCGGATTTTTTGAGTCGCTTCTAATCCATCCATGATCGGCATTTGAATATCCATCAAAATCAAGTCAGGTTGTACCGATTGCAAAATATCAAGGGCTTGTTGTCCATTATTGGCAATGATCATTTCATAGCCTTTGGCAATCAGATAACTAGAGATGGTCATGATGTTGGCTTCGCTATCTTCCACCAAGAGGATGATGGGAATGTGGGAAATTCGCGTACTAGTTTGGCTAGAGGTTCTGGAGTTATTATTTTGACTGGGCGGCAAGAGTTCAGGATGCGTGGTGATACAGGGAAGATCAATCATGAAGCAACTGCCCCCCCCCAACTTGCTGGTCAAGCTGACTTTACCACCGTGCATTTCCACGATCCTTTTGACGAGGGCAAGTCCTAAGCCTGTGCCTTGATATTGACGGTTGAGGGCGCTATCGATTTGAATAAATGGTTGGAATAGCTTGCCGATATTTTCGGCGGAGATGCCAATGCCTGTATCGGTGATGGCGATGCGAAGATAGCCTTGAATGTCGGAGTGATCATTCTGTTCGGGGCTGTCAAGGGGCAGTACACTCGCCTCTAAGTTGATTGAGCCTTCCTCTGGTGTAAATTTCACGGCATTGTTGAGCAGATTAATCAGCACTTGGCGAATGCGGCGCTCATCGACGTTTAATTCTGGGAGGTTATTGGGGAATTTGGTATGTAGTTGAATCCGTTTTTTGAGGGCTTGCTGCTTGACAAAGGCAAGACTCGATTGACAGAGTGATTCGACGGTAACGGTGCTGTATTCTAGTTCGATCTGTCCTGACTCAATTTTGGCAACATCGAGAATGTCATTGATTAGCTCTAGTAAGTGGGAGCCACTGCGTTCAATGGTTTTTAATGCTTTAATTTGGGATTCGGTGACATTGCCAAAGACTCCTTCTTCTAGCCCTTCAGTCATGCCGAGGATGGCATTGAGGGGGGTACGCAATTCATGGCTCATGTTTGCCAAAAATTCATCTTTAAGGCGAGTGGCTCTGGCAAGTTCTTGATTGGAGAGGGCGAGTTGATCGTTGCGCTCGGTGAGTTGTTGTTGGGCTTGCTGACGATCGCCTAATTCTTGTTGTACCTGATCGAAGAGGTTGACCTG
Source organism: Pseudanabaena mucicola FACHB-723 (assembly GCF_014696385.1). Taxonomy (GTDB): domain Bacteria; phylum Cyanobacteriota; class Cyanobacteriia; order Pseudanabaenales; family Pseudanabaenaceae; genus Pseudanabaena. The sequence continues at coordinate 212,236 of NZ_JACJQB010000002.1, read as the reverse complement.
CTGAATAGCAATCGCAAGTTGGTTGGCAACTTGTTGTAGCAGTTGAGCATCTGTATCAAGCCACACCCGTTTTTCTGAACAGGCATGGATGACTAGCACTCCCCAAAGCTTATTACCGACATAGGGAGAAACCCAGCGATGACTTTCGTCGGCTCTGATTTCCTGCAAAATGGGAGCAACAATTTTGGATTGAATTTTTCCTTCAACAGAATATTCCATTAGGCATTCTGTCCAACGATCATTCATGACATCTGGCACAATTCGAGGTTGACCTTGCCAATAAAGTTCTAAGATTTCTTGAGACCAAACTTCATCATCCCAGTGCAAGTTTTTTAGTTGAGGCAAACCATCGGATACGGCTTCTTCTTCAATCTGACTATTACCATTGGGAAATACTCTAAAGATAAGTACCCGATCGCCATGAAGAACTTCTTTTACTTGTTGTACAGCCGTTTCGAGGATATGCGGTAGGTCAAGCGATTGCTGAAGAATTTGTTGGGTAATATTCGCCATAGCCTGCTGCCGCCGCAGTTGCTGCTCAATCTCAGCTTCTTTCTGTTTGCGCTCTAATAATTCACTTTCCACCTTCTCGTATAGGCTCGCTTGCTGAATGGCGATCGCTAGTTGGATAGCGATTTGCTGCGTCAAACTAATCTCAAATTCTTGCCATTGACGGGGGCGATCGCATTGATGGACGCATAGCAATCCCCATAGTTTTTCGCCACAGGGCAAGGGAATAATTAGGTTGGCACGGATCTGGAACTGTGCCAAAACATCGATATGACAGGGCGTTAAGCCATGATTGTAAATATCATTGATTGCCGAAAATTTACCCTCTAGGTATAACTGGGCATAGTCTTCGCCAAAACAATGATCATGGACGGGTCGCCTCAGTACCGATCGCAGCCCTGCCACAGAGGATTCGGCAACAAACTCACCGTCATCGTAGTGAGAGTCAACATCGAATTTGAAAATACCAACGCGATCGGCATGGAGCAGTTGGCGAATTTCTTGGCAAGCTGTATCAAAGATTGTTTGCAGATCTAGGGATTGGCGAATGCGTTGGGTAATTTCCCGCAGTAGTGTTTCCTGCTGTGCTTGCCGCTTGATGATCTGATTCGCCTGTTTGCGATCGCTAATATCGCGGCAGACACAGATTAATAGCCCATCATTGGTTAAGGTCAGCGATAGCCCTTCATCAAAGGTAGATCCATCTTTGCGAGTTGCGATCGCTTCACCACTCCAAGATTTATCGCGTCCCAACACAGGAAAGACCTCATGCCCAAATCTCTCTATCTCCGATGGCGAATATAAAATTTGCCAATTTCTGCCCAACAGATCCTCCACATTGGCATAGCCAAATATCTCCGCATGGGCATGGTTCATGTAGATGTATTTGTCATTTTCCAACACAGCAATGCCATCGATGGCACTCTCAATCGCCGCTAGTTTTTGTTGAAGATCTTTTTCGGTACGCTTGAGATCGCTAATATCGACAATCACACAGACGCATTCCTCTTCCGAAAGCATCGCTAGCCCAATCAACACATGAAGAGGATGACCAGACTTGTGATAGTAAACCTTTTCCCAAGGTTCAATCACGCCACTTAATTTGACATGGGCGAGCGTGTGCAGATCGATGGGCAGATATTCGAGAGGAATCATCTTTGTCCAATGCAGTTCATGCCCTTCGAGATCGCTGCGACTGTAGCCAATCAAATCTAAGAAACAATCATTGGCATCAAGAATGTCACCTTGCAAATTGACAAATAGCATCCCCACTACGTTGGCTTCAAATATGCCCCGAAATCTTGCTTCACTGGCTTTTAGTTCCGATTCAGTCTGCTTTTTATCGGTTTGATCGCGAATAATTACCATCACCTCATCTTCATCGATCGGCACGACCCGCACTTCTTCAAAAACTAGGCGATCGAACTTGTTATACAACTGATGTTCATAGACCTGTAATTGTTCTGTAGTCAGCGCTCGATCGATGACATCCAGTTGACGTTGGCATAAATCTGGCGGTAAGACCTCGGAAATATGGTACTTAATCGGGACAAAGTTATCGTGATAGTCGGTATCGTTGATGTATTCTAGGCACTCGCCATGACGATTTATGCGGAGCAACATATCAGGTATCGCTTCGATGATGGCGCGCAGTCTGGCCTTGCTGTTTTGCAATGCTTCAGTACGTTCGGCAACCTTTGCTTCTAAGGAGTGATTGAGGGCAATCAGCGCAAGTTTGGCTTTTTGGCGTTCTTGCAGTTCTTCCTGTAGTTGTTGGTAAGTTAAGACTTGCTTTTGTTCTAATTCTAGATTTTGACTTTCGAGGAACGCAATTTTTTCAGCCTCTAGGCGCAGGACTTTTTGTTCTAGCACTGTTGCCAAATTGTAAAGCTCGATGGGGTTGAGAGCTTGGAGTAAGCTGCTTTGGGTAACGATCCCTAAAAGTTGATTCTGGCTATCGGTCACGGCAAGGCGACCGATGAAATATTGCTCCATCAACTGATAGACCAACCACAATGTATCCGTTGGTTGCACGGTAAAGATGGGGCTGCTCATCATCTCGTGAGCATTGCTGTTTGCAAGGTTTAAGCCCAAAGCTTGAAACTGAACAATATCGCGCTCCGTGATAATTCCTAACGGTACTTGTGGTTGGTTTTGGGGATTAGCATTCTCCTGTTCGCGATCGGCAGTAACGATCACGGAGCTGATGCGATGGCTTGCCATGAGTTGGGCGATCGCCAGCATCGATTGATCGTGACGAGCGCAAACCACCTCACGGGTCATCACCTCAGAGACCATTCGCAAGCGCAGAAGGTCGATCGGGCGGGAAGTTTGACGCAAACTTTCATGGGTAATGATGCCCACAAGCCGATCTTGCTCATCGACAATGGGCAGATGGCGGATGCCCTGCTGCTGAATCAGATTCACCGCCATAAATAAGTCTGTAAAGGCTGACTCACGCATGGTGGTAACTTTCTGCGTCATCACTTCACGGATTGGCAAGAGATCGATCGGTTGCCCCTCAGCACTGAGGCGCACCACATCCCGCTCGGTCATAATCCCCACAATCTGTTCATTCTCGACAACTAACACGCAGCTCGATCGCACATCTATGTGCAGTTTCTCTTGCCTGTTCGATTGGTCTTGTTGAACTTCACATTGCGATCGCAAGTCACTCATCCTATGGATTGCCACCATCACTGTAGTTTCAGTCGACACTACAATCGGATCGCGAATGATTGCCGCATTTAGTTCTGATTTGGTAAGTGGATTAGGATGAGAGAACATAGATTTAGGAAAAAATTAGTGAAGTTAGCCCAGCTCTAATCATGAACAATTGGCATATGGGCAATTGGCAGTGAAATATTTACTGTTGTCTGCTCTTGGCAGATACTTGCGATCGAAAACTGTCCCCTTGCTAGTTCTACAATTTTTTTGACGATTTTTAAACCCAAACCAACACCTTGTTGTTCGTAGATTTTGCGCTCAAATTGCATAAAAGCACCAACAAGAGCGATTTGTTCGTCGGTCATGCCACGCCCGAAATCTTGTACTGACAAATGAAATACGTGATCAACAACTTGACTCCTTACTTTTATTATTGATCCTGCTGCCGAGAATTTCATAGCATTATCAAGTAACTCATACAAAATCGTCCAAAGATAATTCTCTGGTATTGTAATTTCAGCTTCCTCTAGCTCAAAGATTAGATCATCACTACGTTGCGCTCGACTAGCATCTGCTCTCAGCTTTGACTCAACTATGTCTTTGACAAATTTGGTATGTTTTGATTTAAATAATTTCTGATGATTGGGCGATACCTCTAATTCTAGGTAAGTTAAAAACTTTCTAGTCAATCCCTCTAAGCGTTGTGCTGATTCATCTGCCCAACCTAACATTTCCCGAATTTCGCTAAGATCCATATTTTCGAGATCTGCCATCAATACATCAATTGTACCGATGATGCCATTGAGGGGAGTATTCAGCTCGTGGGACATCTTGGCGGCGAGAGTACCCCGTAATTCATTGAGAGTGCTTTCGAGGATATTAATTGTATTAGATTGAATACTAGAAAGAGTTTGGATATTGTCGTACTGTTGCTTAATGCGGAGCATCGAGTTAACCCTTGCTCGCAGTTCGACACTATTGATTGGCTTACTCAAAAAGTCATCAGCCCCAGCATTCAGACAATTTGCCAAATCAGATTTACTATTGAGGGCTGTCACCATAATGATTGGTACTGTTTGCCATTTGGGAATCGCCTTGATGCGCTTACAAACTTCGATGCCATCGATCTCTGGCATCATCACATCTAACAAGATTAAATCTGGCTGACAGGCATCAAGCACTGCGATCGCATTTTTACCACTAGCAGCGTAATGTAACTCGTAGTCTTGATCGCCCAACAAAGTTTCGATTACATCGAAGTTATTGGGGTCGTCATCGACAATCAAAATTGAAAATGTATGTGTCATTACCTTGCTTTTATTAAACTCAATATATCAGCCATATTTCAGCGTAGGGGCAATTCATTAATTGCCCCTACACCAAATTAGAATTTTCCTTTGCCAGATAGTCTTCTAAATAAGTAACTACCACAGGGAAAGTCGCATCAATCTGCTCCATTATTTGTTCACTGCCATCCAGTTGTTTATTGCGTCCTGCCACCTCTAAACCAAAGCAAAGTTCCGCAAAGGCTCTTGCCCCCAACATGCGGCTACTTCCCTTTAAAGTATGTGCTACATATTCAATTTGTGAAGCATCCTGTTCTAATATTGCCTGATGTAATTTATCTAATAGAATGGGACATTCTTCATTTAAGAAGATACTAATCATCCGTTTAGGTAAACTCAGAGAGACTTGCTCAATCTCTTGGAGAGAGCGATCATCAAAGTCTGAATTAACATCGAGGATCGATGGTTCTGGTTCTTGTTCTTTAGGGAAATGTCCCCAGCGATCGATAATTCTTTGGAGCGTTTCAAAGGATACGGGCTTACTGATGTAGTCATCCATCCCTGCCCCCAGACACATCTCCCGATCGCCCTGCATTGCACTTGCAGTCATCGCAATCAATTTAGGACGCAAGGGATTATTCGAGAGTTGTGACCATTCGCCGACAATGTGCGTAGCAGTTTCCAGTCCATTCATACGGGGCATTTGCACATCCAAAAATACAATATCAAAATCTTGTTCCTTAATCGCTTCTAATACCTCAATGCCATCATTCACTATTTTGGGAACATAACCCATTTTGCTCAGCATTGCCAGCACCATTTCTTGATTGATCAGATTATCTTCTGCAACCAAGATATTCAGAGGTAATTGAGTGGCGAGATCGGTGCGAAGTGGTTTGGTGGGACGCAGCATATTGCGCCGCTCAATGGGAGTCATTGCCTGTGGCGCTTCATCGGTGACAGTCACGGGGATGACAAAGGAAAAAGTTGAACCTTGATTGAGGGCGCTTTCTGCCCAAATTTTACCCCCCATCATTTGTACAAGCTTCTGACAGATGACCAGCCCTAACCCCGTACCGCCATACTGACGAGTAGTGGCAATCGATGCTTGGGTAAAGGGCTGGAATAGTTTTTGTAATTGTTCAGGAGAGAGTCCGATTCCTGAATCTTTAATTGCAAATAAGAGCGTTGTTTGATTGTCTGCGTCAGTGGTAGGGGATACAGAAATTTGGACTACTCCTTCATGGGTAAATTTGACAGCATTGTTCGTTAAATTAAGAAGGATTTGGCGTAACCTAATCGCATCACCGAGGATATAGGCAGGGGTATTTTCGTCAATTTGATATTGAACTTTGATTCCCTTCGATTCAGCTTGAGTGCTAAGCAGAGCACAGGTGTCGATGATAATTGCATAGACATCAACGGGAAGATGCTCTAACAAAAGCTTTTGGGATTCTAATTTGGAGAAGTCGAGAATGTCGTTAATCACCGTGAGCAGAATTTCGCCACTGGTTTGAATCGACTGCACAAAGCGATTTTGCTCTTGATCGAGTGTTGTTGTGGCGAGTAGCTCGGTCATACCCAAGACTCCGTTGATGGGAGTCCGAATTTCATGGCTCATCATCGCTAAGAAGTCCGACTTAACTCTCAGCGCAGATTCGGCAACTTCTTTAGCTTGTTGGAGATTAGTTTCATACTGCTTGCGATGGGTGATGTTGCGAAATCGCCAGACAAATCCCCAAAATTTTCCCGTGGGCGAAGTAACAGAACTACTAAAGTATTCATAGTTATTGTTATTGATGATGATTTCGCCGTGACTAACTTCCTCTGGCTCATCGTAGGTTTCTTCTAAAATTTGAATAATTTCCTCGGGAAAATTTTCCTGTATCAATAGTGGAATTAGGGGCAGTTCTCGATAATTAACATGGGCGGTGATCGCATTCATGTCCCATATTTCACACATTTTTTGGTTATAGGCAACTAGTTTGCCTTGCTCATCAACGGCAATAATTCCCTCCAAACTTGCCTCTAGTTGAGCATGGATCATCGCATTAGCCCGTTCTAGACGATCGTGCTGTTCTTTGATGCGTAGCATCGACTGCACTCTAGCGCGAAATTCTAGAGAGCTAAGGGGCTTACTAATAAAATCATTAGCCCCTGCATTCAAACATTTAGCAAGGTCTTCTTTGGAGTTTAGTGCCGTCACCATGATGATGGGGACTTCTTGCCACTTGGGCAGGGTCTTGATTAGTTTACAAACCTCGATCCCATCCATGACGGGCATCATTACATCTAGCAAAATCAGATCTGGCTGAAATGTATCCAGATAGGTGATCGCATCCTGACCACTAGCGGCATAGTGTAATTGGTAGTCTTGATCGCTCAATAGCGTTTCAATCACATCAAAATTATCAGCTTCATCGTCAATGATTAAAACAGATGCTAGATTCATTGCCTATCTTGGTTAAGTCGCTAAAAGTTGATGGATAGTTTTCACCAGTTGCTTTAGCTTAACAGGTTTCGAGAGATATTCATTCGCACCTGCGGCGATGCAGCGCTCACGATCGCCAGTCATCGCCAGAGCCGTCAGGGCAACTATCGGAACGTTAACTAAAGCAGGAATCTGTCGAATTTGTCTAGTTGCCTCTAAACCGTCAATAATCGGCATTTGTACGTCCATCAAGATTAAATCGGGCTGCTCGGCTTTTGCCATTGCGATCGCATCTCTCCCATTTTGTGCCAAAACCATGCGATAGCCCTTTGCCTTGAGATAGCTGGATATAGTGACGACATTAGCATCATTGTCTTCAGCTAATAAAATTAAGGGCATTGCCTCGGGAGTGTCATCGGTTGAGGCAGTATGTACGTCTTGGGTGCTGATAAATATGGGGTTATTTTCTTCTTGATAGGAATTATTACAGGGGAGTGCGATGGTAAAACAACTGCCGACCCCTTCTTGGCTGCGGAGACTAACCTTGCCGCCATGTACTTCGACAAGCCGTTTGACAAGGGCTAGCCCTAGTCCCGTTCCTTCATATTGACGGTTCAGGGCGCTGTCGATTTGCATAAAGGGCTGAAATAGACGATTGATATTTTCGGGTGCAATACCGATGCCTGTGTCGGTGATATCAATACATAGATACTTTTGGGGTAAGGTGATCGCCAATTTGTCGTGGGGGGCTGAGGTGGAATTGTCAAGACTTATAGAGTCTTGGAGTCGGACTTCGAGGGTAATGCGTCCACCTTGAGGCGTGAATTTGACAGCATTGTTGAGTAGGTTGATCAACACTTGGCGAATCCGTCTTTCATCCACCTGCAATTCGGGAATATAGCGAGGAATTTTGACTTCTAGTTGAATGCTTTTGCTGAGGGCTTGTTGTTTGACAAAGGCTAAGCTGGATTGACAAAGTAGGGCGACATTTGTAGAGCTGTAATCGAGTTCTAGCTGACCTGATTCAATTTTGGCAACATCAAGGATGTCATTAATCAAGGAGAGCAAGTGCGAACTACTACGCTCAATAACCCGTAATGATTCGATCTGGGCAGTGCTGACTGTACCGAATACCTGATCTTGCAAGCCTTCGGTCATACCTAAAATGGCATTGAGAGGAGTCCGTAACTCGTGGCTCATATTTGCCAGAAACTCATCCTTGAGACGGGTAGCTCTGGCAAGTTCCTGATTGGTTTGTTGGAGTTGAGCTTCGTAGTGCTTAATATCGTTGATATCGGTAATTGTGCCAATGGCTCTGATTGCTTTGTTGTCTGCACCTGTAAATGCTTGCCCACGGGACAAGAACCATTGCAGATTGCCATCCACATCCATGAGGCGATGCTCACAGTTAAATTCGGGGCTATTGCCGTCTAAATGGTTCTGGAGATTTTTGAGAAATAAGCTGCGATCTTCGGTGTAGATGTAATTGAGCCAACTGGCAAGATTAACTGGCAATGCACTCTGGGTATAGCCTAGCCATTCTCTAACTACAGAATCCATTACAAAGTAGTCGGTTGTGATATCCCAGTCCCACACCCAGACTTTGGCGGCACGGGTTGCTAGTTCATAGCGCTGTGCCACCTCGGCATATTTTTTCTCGACTATATCCATTTCCCTTTGTTTATAGGTTTTGAGTTGCTCAAATACAGAAGCAAAGGTATCCCCTAAAAATCCAATTTCGTTATTGGGCATGGCAGGTAAGGTCAAATTGCCTTGCTTCTGGCTATTAGATACAGCAAGGGTCATCTTGGTGAGTGGACTAAGCACTAATTTCCGTAATAACCAAGCCATAAATGCAAGCATTAGCCCAAGGCTAAAGATCATCAGATAGATTGCATAGCTCGTATTCTGGAGAGCTTCCTCTTCCATTTCCTGCAAATTCATAATGGCGATGACAATGCCGTTACCTTGGTTGTTGGCAAATTCAGTATTATCTTTTTGAAATAGGGTGCTGCTGAAGGGTAAGATCTGCACCACCACGTGCTTACCTTTGATAACGGTCTGGATATTTTTCTCGATGCCGCTTTGGGAAGCTTGCTGAGCAAATGAGGCAAGTTCGGGGTGTAAAGATGCGTATTTAGTATTGGTTTCTTTGATATCCATAGTCCGACTATGGGCAAGTAAATTCCCATCAGGTGAGACAATCGATATCTCGATAACGGTGGGTAAGGTGGCGTAGTTTTGGACAATCCGCTCTAGCAGGAACACCTCTTTATCTTCGATTAAACCTTCGGTGGCAAATTCTAGCCCCTGTGTAATTCCCCTAGCCCGTTGCTGAATTTGGTGTTGTAAATTTTGGCGGAGAGTGGTGTAGGTGATGGACAAAGAAACTACACCAACAGCAAGCAGTGAAACTGCAAATCCACCTAATAGTTGATGAGCTAGTTGATATTTAGGTAGTTTCATTTGTGCATTCATGATTGCCAATTTTTAGTTGCTTTGGTGATCGGAGAAGCATTAACAATATCCACATTGTCTCGTACTTTACGTCCATGACGAGGATCGGTAATTAATAGTTCTCTGGTTTGCTTTGATGCTTCTAATAAACGCCCACCTGCAAACATGCGTTGATTCATGGCAAGATCTCCTTTTTTTAGCCCTTTATAGTCTTCTTCAAATACTTCAATGGGCATATTCAGTTGCTTAGCGACGGAGGCGAAAACTTCCTTTGGTTTTGTTTCTACGGCTTGAATAGTCTCGAACCATGCCTCAATAAACTTAACTAGTATATCTTCTTGATTGGTGAGTACGCTGGAACGAGTTGCTAAAGAATCGATGACGACACTATCAACATCGGCGGTGGTATGAATTACTTTGCCTTTAGCGGCTTTAGCGGCATTGGACATGAGAGGTTCCCATAGGACGGAGGCACTGATTTTGCCATCTTTGAGCATGGCTGCACCGCGCTCGTTGGCGACATCAACAATTTCTACGTCTTTTGGTTTGAGTTGATTGGCTTTGAGAGCTTCTAAGAGAACCAAATGGGAAACCGTGCTGAGTTTGGCGCTGACCTTCTTGCCTTTTAAGTCTTTGACGGATTTGATGTCAGGGGCGGCGGCAATGCCATCAGAACCTGCCGAGATATCACAAACCATAATAATGACAGGATTTTCTTGGTTTGCATCTACTTGCATTACTTCCGATAGTGGGGTAAAGCTGGCATCTTGGGAACCACGCATGGTGGCGCGAATATTGTCTTGCTGATTGTTAAAACGGATGAATTCAACATCTAAGCCCCGTTTGCTAAATAGTCCTGCTTCTTTGGCATAGAGGGCGATTTGATAGCCCGGCCAACTGTTAATTCCTACTTTAAAAGTTTGGAGATTTTGAGCAGGGTTACTACAGGCTTTAATTGCGATCGCAGTTACAACTACACATAGTGAAAGGAGTAATCCTTTAATAAATTTTGATTTCATAGATTTTAGAAGATTGTTAAATTAATTATTGATAAGATCTAGCTCAAATTGTTAGGATTGCTAGGAAAATATACAGGACATTCTCTAATCATTGATGCTTAAAATGAGTTTTTTGCGATTGAAAAACCTTGAATTAAAATTAAATTGCAAAAATGAAAAAAATCAAAGAAAAAAGTTAGCTTGAGGATTCCCCCCGTGCAAGCAAACTCTAGCGGCTAAATTTTAAGGGAGAAAATCAATTGACTTTGAGTAGTTTAGGTAAATATAACTAATTCCCCCATGGTTTTAGTTTAGATTACGGGACTAACCAATATCTCTAATATAAGCATCATACTAGAATTTTATAGTTTAGTTAATCGAGTTATGTAGAATCTATTTATTGCATGATAAAAATTTTTGAATCGTCGTGACTAATTCTTTTAATTTTACTGGCTTAGTTAGATAATCGTTTGCTCCTGCGGCGATACAGCGCTCGCGATCGCCTGCCATCGCTAAACCCGTAATCGCAATAATTGGGGTGTCAGTAAATTGGGGGTTTTGGCGAATAAGTTGCATTGCTTCGATGCCATCCATATGGGGCATTTGAATGTCCATCAAAATTAAGTCGGGATGTTCGGTTTGGATAATTGCGATCGCATCTAGACCATTATTGGCTGTGATGAGATGATAGCCCTTGGCGGTCAAATAACTCGAAAAAGTGATGATATTAGACTCATTGTCTTCGACTAATAAAATGAGCGGTGATATTAAAGCATCGGGAGAGCTAGTGGAGGGATCAAGATAATTGGGATTTAGCTCAGATGGATTGAGAATTGCCGATGGACTGGATATTTCCGTGCAGGGCAGCATAATCGAGAAGCAGCTACCTACGCCTAACTCGCTAGTGACGCTAACCATGCCACCGTGCATTTCTACTAAACTTTTGACTAGAGCAAGTCCTAAGCCTGTGCCTTGATATTTACGGTTGAGGGCGCTATCAATTTGGCTGAAGGGCTGAAATAGCTTGGTGAGATTTTCTGGGGAAATACCAATGCCTGTATCAGTGATGCTAATACGGACATATTCCTGTGTAGATTTTTCTGTTTTTAAATGGGTCACTTGCGTGATAGCAAGGGTGATGTGTCCGCCTTCGGGAGTGAATTTGACGGCATTATTTAGAAGATTAATCAATACTTGACGGATGCGGCGTTCATCGATGTTTAGGTCAGGCAGATTATGGGGAATTTGCGTATGGATATGAATATTTTTCTGGCTAGCCTGTTGTTTGGCGAGGGTGAGGGGCAGTTTGCAGAGAACTTGTAGTGAAGTGCTGCTGTACTCTAGTTCAACTCTCCCTGCGGAGATTTTGGCAACATCGAGAATATCGTTGATTAGCGATAATAGATGGCTGCCGCTTGACTCGATGTTTTGTAATGCTTTGAGTTGCCGATCGCAAATTGTGCCAAATACTTGCTCTTGGAGCCCTTCGGTCATGCCCAAAATTGCATTTAGAGGGGTGCGGAGTTCATGGCTCATATTGGCAAGAAATTCATCCTTGAGGCGAGTGGCTTGGGCTAGTTCTTGGTAGGTTTGTTGAAGCTGGACTTCGGCCTGTTTACGACCGCTAATGTCGCGAATGAAAAAGACAGCTTCATCATTGCCACAGGGCGACACCCGCACCTCTTCATAATGAATGCGATCGCCTAATTGGATTTGATGCTCATAAATTTGGACGGTTTGGGTGGTGATGGCTCTGTGAAGTGCCTCATATTTGCGATTTATATATTCTTTTTCAGTCCCCTCAATGACTACCTCATACATGCGTTTGCCGATTACTTGTTGGGGATCGACTAGATTTAGACCTTGGGGTGATGCTAAAAAGTCGAGGTAAGTACCTTGGCAATCGACCCGAAAGACGAGATCTGGCAAGGCAAGCAATGTCGCACGAGTACGTTCTTCACTAGTTTGTAATTCCTTGGTGCGCTGTTCTACTCTGGTTTCTAACTCATGATTGAGTTGTTCTAGGGCTTGGTTTGCTTGCTTGCGATCGTTAATATTCAAATTTGTACCGAGCATTCGTAATGGTTTGCCGCTTTCGCTTCGTTCAATTACCCGCCCTTGGCAAAATATCCAAATCCAGTTCCCCGATTTATGGAGCATTCGCAATTCACATTCATAGTTATCTATTTCTTGGCGAAAATGCGTTTCTAGTGCTGCCGTAGCCTTGATTAAATCCTCTGGATGGACATGGCTTTGCCAAGTGTCAAAATTAATTGGCTCTAACTCAGCAGGGTGATAGCCAATCATGGTTGCCCATTGCTCATTTACCATCAAGCCCCCAGTTTGTACTTCCCAGTCCCATAGCCCTATTCCCGAACCTGCAATCGCAAGTTGTAGCCTTTCCTTAACTAGATTTAGTTCTATTTGAGCTTGTTGCCGTTCCAATCGGATCTTTGCCTCACGTACTTCCCGCCGAATAACTTCAGGCAATCTTGTCAAATTTGCTTTCGCCACATAATCATTAGCGCCAGCCTTCATCAATTTCACTGCTGCCGTCTCTCCGATTGTGCCAGAAACCACCACAAAAGGTAGCATTGGATCGTGTGCTTGCACGACTTTGAGCGCCGCAGGAGCATTAAAATGTGGTAGATGATAATCGGAAATTACCACATCCCAAGTTTGTCTATTTAGGGCTGCCTGCAAATCCTCTGAGCCTTCCACCCGTTCCCAAAGGATTTGCATCCCCGACTGTCGCAGTTCGCGAAGTACCAACAAAGCATCATCTTCAGAATCTTCAATGCTTAAAATCTTGATCTGGTTGTCTGAATTAGTATCTAATGCACTTAATTGCTCATTCATAATTGCTCATTCACAGAGATGATTCTGGGATTTCGTGGGAAATTACTTCATTAATAACAGCCCAATACAGACCGAGTTGGCGGACAGCTTCTGTAAATTTTTCGATGCCGACGGGCTTGCGGACATAACTATTGGCTCTCAAGTTATAACTATCGAGGATGTCCTGTTCTTCGCTAGAGGAGGTCAGCACGACAACGGGCAGAAGACTAGTGCGTTCGTTAGCACGGATCTGACGTAATACTTCTAGTCCACTGATTTTTGGCAGCTTGAGATCTAGTAAAACAACACTGGGTAAGGGATTGCTGTTAAAGATGAGCGTTAATGCTTCTTCGCCATTCCGCGCCACCAGAATTTTATTGGCAATGTTGCCGCGCTGCAAAGCTCGCAGAGTCAATCTTTCATCATCGGGATTATCTTCGACAAGGATAATTGGTGGAATGGTCATGGGTTTAAGCTCCTTTGAGATTAGAAGTATTTGCTAAGGTCTGCGGCACTGTGAAATAGATGGTTGCGCCTTGTTCGACGGCGGCTTCTGCCCAGACTTGCCCACCATGCCGATGAATGACCCGTTGGACAGTGGCGAGTCCAATGCCTGTGCCAGCAAATTCATTGGTGTTGTGCAAGCGCTGAAACACGCCAAATAGCATGTCGGCATATTTCATGTCAAAGCCTGCGCCATCATCGCGGACAAAGTAGATCGGTTGCTCTTGTTGATATTCTTGTTGTTTGTCATTGGTGGCAATGCCAAATTCAATGCGAGCAGTGGTATGGTGGCTCGTAAATTTCCATGCATTTTGAATCAAGTTATTGACTACAACGCGCATCAGACTGATATCGGCGGAGACGTACACATCGGATGCGATCGCAATTTCTACCCGTCGCTCTGGTTCTGCCATTTGCAATTCTTCAATTTGTTCTTGCACCAACAGACTGAGGTTGACTTGGCTATAGCGCATTTCTGAACGAGATAGACGCGATAGGCGCAACAAATCATCAATCAGGTTTCCCATGCGCTCAACATTGTGCCGAATGCGATCGAAATAGATTTTGCCCTCTGCATCCAACTTATTTCCATAGTCTTCGAGAAGGGCTTGACTAAATCCATCAATGGCTCGTAATGGCGATCGCAAGTCATGGGAAACGGAATAGGCAAAGGCTTCTAGCTCGCGATTAGAGGCGGCAAGTTGGGCTGTGGTTTGGAGTAGTTGAGCTTCGGACTGTTTGCGATCGCTAATATCAATATTCATACCAATCATGCGAATTGCTTCCCCAACAGCATTGCGCCGCACTAGGGAATAAGCTTTGACATAGCGAATAGAACCATCATCAAGCATAACCCTAAACTCAGAATCGTAGTCTTTCCTGCCTGCCAATGCTTCTTGAATTGCGGCTTCCACAATAGGTTGATCGTCTTGATGGATTCTGCTTACCCAAGTATCATAAACACTGAAAAGCTGAGTTCTGACAATGCCATATAGTTCATACATACGGTCATTACAAATCAGGGTGTTATCAGTCACATTCCAATCCCAAATTGCAATATTTCCCGATTTCACAGCCAAGGTCAGGCGATCGGATAGATTTAATAGTTCTATTTCCGCTTGTTTTTGTTTGGTAATGTCGATATGACAGCCAATCATGCGTACAGGCTTATCATCTTGATCCCATTCGATGATCTTGCCAGAGCAGTTTACCCAGACGGTAGAGCCATCTTTATGGTGATAGCGCACTTCATTGTAATAGGGAATTTCGCCATGGCTCTGCACATGCCGCTCAAAGCATTCTAAAACCGACGGCAAATCCTCTGCAAAAATTAATCTTTGCCATGTTTCGGGCGAGTCAGCTAATTCATGCTCAGCATAGCCAAACATGCGCTTAAAGCCTGTACTCAAATATTCCTGATTGGTTTGCAAATCCCAATCCCAATATCCCGCCAAGACGACATCAAGGATGTTTTCTAACAAATTCAGTTCTTGCTGGACTTGTTTGGCTAATAAACGCTCAGCTTCCGCCTTTTTGCGATCGCTGATATCCATATGCGTTCCCAACATCCGCAACGGATTCCCCATCTCATCCCAAGCCAAGATCTTCCCAATTGACAGAATCCACTTCCATTCACCTGTGGTAGTCTGTTGCCGAAATTCCACTTTATAGTCTGGCAATATACCTGCTACATAGTCACGATAGATTTGAGCAACATGTTCTCGATCATCTGGATGCAGACGTTCAATCCATTTTGCATTAGTTTCGACAAAGGTGGCAGGATCATACCCTAGCATCAGGGCATATTCGGAATTAACGATCGCAATACCTGTCTGGATATTCAGGTCATACATGCCTTGATTTGCCGAGATCAGCGCTAGACGCAATCTCTCCTCACTTTCGATTAACTTCTGCTCATTCTGGATGCGCTCCTGCATATTCGTGATTGCCTGTCCCATCACTTGCAAGAGCCGAATCGTGTCTTCTCGCCACACGATTGGTTGACTAAAGGAGGCAAAGCCAATTGCGCCGATCATGCCCGACTTTTGGGTGAGGGAGACTAGCAAAATAGCCGCGATATTTGCCTGTCGCCAATTTGCTTGATCGATGGCGGCTTCGGGCGGGAGGTCGGCAATGTTCGGGATATATACTACTTCGCATTGGTCTAGCAGGTTACTGCTCCAAGGAAATAATCGCCAGCAGTCGATTTCCTGTGCGATCGCAATTTGCGACTGGCAGCCCTCCTTCACCCATTCATGGGTCATGCTCGAAGTCTGTTTTTCTATGTCGTACTGGAATATATAACAGGTATCGACTTGGGTAGTTTCCCCGATCAACCGTAGCGTAGATTGAATTTCTGCATCTAGATGTTCGGGATGTAAATCGACAAATCGGCTGGTAATTTCGGCAATTAATTGGTTAAATTCACGCTGTACCTGCAAATCATGTTCATTTTCCTGTAATCCTTGCAGGATTGTTTGATGTTCATTTAGCAACTTTGTCTTAATGCCGATCGATTCCCACAGGCTAGCGGCTGTGACTAACCCGATGAGTTGGTCTTGAGCATCCACAACAGGTAAATGCAGAATGCGATGGTGTTGCAGCAGATGGATTATGGTCGATAGGTCTGTAAATGCTGATGCCCTTGTGGTGATGACAGGCTTGGTCATCACTGCATCCATTGTCATGTTTTCTGGGGATTGCCTTTGAGCAATCATTCTCACCACATCTGCTTCCGTAAAAATGCCCACAACTTGGTTGGACTCTAGCACTAGTACGCAGCTAGCTCTGGCAGCGTCAGATCCTCCCTGCTGACGTGCATCTCTCATTAGTGTAATTGCGGTAATTACTGGTGTGTCCCTGTTTGCCAGCAATGGATTCGCAATCATGGCTGAACCGATCTGATCTGCCGTTAAAGTATCTGTAGATATAGGCATAGATTTTGTTTAATCCATAAAATACGGGCAAAATCTCAAAAGAATTTCCTATATATTACCCGCAGATCAGGATTTTAAGAAAAAATCCTAAACGATAGCTTAGGATTTTTGAGTGGAATTTGATACAACCATTAGGCGATCGCAATGATCGGTAGGGTGAGATTAATGGATATGTCTTGGTTGGGGATACTTGCGATCGCAAATTGTCCACCCGCTAGTTCCACAATTTTCTTAACTATTCTCAACCCCAAGCCAGTCCCCTGCTGCTCATAATTCTCGCGATTAAACTGCATAAATGCCCCAACAAGCTGAATTTGTTTTTCTGTCATCCCCACCCCTGAGTTTTGTACAGACAAAAGCAAATTTTCTCCAATCACTTGACTCCGCACGATAATTTTTGTCCCGATATCCGAAAATTTAACCGCATTGTCTAGCAATTCCAACAAAACAATCAAAATATCCTTCTCTGATAAGGGAATCTCGGCTTCCTCTAGCTCGAGGCACAAATCATTACTTCGATTCAGGCGGCTGATATAGGAATTTAAGTTCGTGGCGATCGTTGTACTAGAAAATTTGGTATGGGCGGATTGAAATGATTTTTGGCGGTGGGCTGATACTTCTAAATCTAAGTAAATTAGTAACTTCTTCGTCAATTTTTCAAGACGTTGAGCCGATTCATCCGCCCAGCCTAAAATCTCTTGCACTTCCGCGACTTCCATATTTTGGAAGTCAGATTTAAGCAGCTCAATCGTACAGACAATGCCATTGAGCGGCGTATTGATTTCATGGGATAACCGCGACGCTAAATTCCCCCTTAGCTCATTGAGTGTTCTCTCTAAAACCGCAACGGTCTCGGCACGCAGTGCAGATAATCCTTGAATATCATCATATTGTTGCTTGATGCGGAGCATGGAATGGACACGCGCCCGTAACTCTATACTATTTATGGGTTTACTAACAAAATCATCGGCTCCCGCATTGAGGCAATTAGCAAGGTCAGATTTTTCATTGAGGGCTGTTACCATAATGATCGGAATAGTCTGCCACCTAGGAATAGCTTTAATGTGCTGACAAAACTGAATACCATTCATTTCTGGCATCATCATATCTAACAAAATCAAGTCAGGTCGTAATTCTTCAAGCTGCGCGATTGCTTCTTTGCCACTAATCGCATGGTGCAACTGATAGCCTTGATACCCTAAAAGAGCTTCGATTACATCAAAGTTCCTAGGCTCATCATCGACAACCAGAATTGAAAATGTTTTTATCATGTTTAAAATGATCTAAATGATCCAGATGATTTAGTTTTTTGGTTATCTTTCCCCGAATAATCAAATAATAAAACTAAACTAATCCTCTTTTCAAACTTTTTAGATTTGCTGCTCCCTTCTCGCCGAAGAAATCGACCTCTAAAACCAAGAAACAATGGTGTGCGGCGCAGCCGCGCACCATTGTTTCTTGACTGGAAAGGGGGCATCAAATGCTACAAGCTTGTTTTAGCCATGCTGTTTCTGCATCAGAGAGCATCGGTGATAGCTTCTGCACCACAGCAGCATAGTAATTCTCTAGCCATGCAATCTGTTGAGAATTGAGCTTGTGGCGATCAATTAACTTCTTGTCAAAGGGAATATAGGTCAAAGATTCAAACTCGTACCAAAGTGTCGCATCGGTATCTGACTCCTGAGAACTCTCTGAATCCTGTTTTTTAGCTGCTTTGACAAAATAGAGATTCTCCAAGCGAATACCGCCCCATTTCGGTTTGTAGTAACCTGGTTCGATACTATTAATCGTGCCAAGATCGAGGGACTGATTGACGCGCTTGCTAATGCCATTGGGCCCCTCATGGACATTGAGGAACACACCCACACCATGCCCAGTGCCATGCCCAAAATCTAGACCACTTTGCCACATCGAAGAACGGGCAATCCCATCAATTTGACTACCAGTTGTGCCTTTAGGGAATCTCTGCATGGCACAATTAATATGGGATTTGAGAACCTCGGTATAGAAGTTTCGTTGTTCTTCTGTCGGTGTGCCAAGGCTAATCGAGCGCGTATCATCAGTAGTTCCACCATAAAACTGCGCTCCAGAATCTAAGAGTAGTAAGTCACCATTGAGAAGTTGGCAAGCAGGATTAGGATTGCTGTAATGAACGATTGAACCATTCGCCCCAGTACCTGCAATCGTTGGGAAACTAAGATCGTAAAATCCTTCTTGTTGGCGGTACAAGCCTTCAATTTTATTGGCAACATCTCGTTCACTGATGCTATGTCCAGCATCAATTTGTTCTTCTATCCATTTGAGGGTGAGTGTCTTTGCCCAGCTAGCTTTGAGATTGGCTTGCTGCATTTGAGCAATTTCTACAGCATTTTTATGAGACTTAAACATCTCCACGGGATGTTCAGCTTCGACAATTTTTGCCTTGACTTCCTGAAGTTGGAGATATGTGCCGTAGGTGGTTTGCGCGATCGCAATTAATACATTTTGTGCATCTTGCTGTTCTTGCACTAGCGATCGCAAAATGGGGATATATTGCTCGTAATCAAGAATTTGCACCTGTCCCGCTAGAGATTGGCGCACAGGTTCGTCAATTCGGGCTGTATTAGTGAATAAATATGCCTCATTTTGAGTAACGATGGCATAGCTAATGAAAACAGGATTGCATTCAACATCACGACCACGCAAGTTATAAAGCCACGCAATTTGGTCAAGCTTGGTCACAGGTAAAATCGCGGCTTTCTTTTTGTCCATGGACTCACGGACTCGTCCTAATTTTTGGGTAAGACTTTCCCCAGTAATTGTGTCAGGCAGGGCGATCACGGGTTGATCCCCAAAGGATGGCACAGGCTCGTTGGATGCCCAAGGATTTTGCGATCGCACGGCATCTACGAGGTTGTCAATAATTGGCACAATTTCTACACCACAACTGCTGAGGCGTTCAGAAAAGCGGCGATATTGGGCGACAGTAATCGTAAATGGATCGATCCCTAGTCGTACAATTTGAGAATTGGCGCTAGCCTGTTGCCCCAATTCTGCAAGCACTTCTTCGACAGTTTGGTGATCTTCTAAACCAACTTTGCAGACTTTTTGCAGATTGGCATCTATTTGCATATCCGCTTGCTCGTAATAGCGCGAATCCACAAATACCCAAGCTTTATCAGTGCTAATTAAAAAATCACCTGCCGAACCTGTAAATCCACTAATCCATTGACGACGCTGTTTCGCTTCGGGCAAATATTCGTTAAGATGCTCATCGGCAGAAGGGACAAAATAGGCATCTAGTTTATATTTTGCCAGTTGCGATCGCAGTACCGCAAATTTCTGAGCAGTTCCGTTTAATTCAGCAGATTGATGAGGGGATTGAGTGGGCAAGCTCTGCAATAAAACCATGAAGTTGTCTCTGTATAGCAATAGGATTATCCAGATTTTAGCCTATCGCTATCGGCTGCTACAGATCCAAGTCAGAGAGTGTAAGTAGTTCAGTATAAATAACCTTAAAACCCAGAGGCGGGCGGCTCACGCTTCTGGGTTTTGGTTTGAATTATTTTGTTGCGATTAATCAACGTAGGCTCCACGGTATTTAATTCTTTCTTTGGGCTTTGCCGATTTTTGACTATCTCTTTCGGTTGCGAAGGAACTGGAAATACCTTGAGAAGACTGCTCGTCATGATTGGCAATGTTAGCTCCTCGATATTTAATCGGCATGGGAGACTCAAGAGAATCATTTTCGCGATCGCTATTTTTGGGCATTTCTTCTGGCTTGTACCAACTGCCTCGGTAGAGCATTCCTTGCTCGATCTCTTGCTCGGTGTCTGCGAAATTATTGGAATTTCGAGCTTTGGGCGGGGTGTATAGTTTACCTAGCACCTTAAAACAAAAGTAAGGTAACGCCACGGCAATCATGAGAATCAGCAACAGCGAATCGATCTCGTTTAGAAGGTTAGAAATCATTTCCACATGTTGATTAGATGCCCATAGCGACAGCATCGAACAGACGGCAATGAGTGAGCCGACTTGCAAAGTGTGATAAACAAAAGACTTTTTCATGGACGATTAGCCACAGTTACTTTAACAGTTACTTTGAATTAACTTTGCCTAATTGCATCCTAAACATCGGTGCTTATCTAGATCTGCTTACAAATACAATTAGCGACATACTCTATTAACATAACGTTTATTGATGATTGCGATCGCAATATTCGCTACGATTTTGAATAGGATTCAGTCAGCGCTAACATTTACGAAATTATGGCTCAACTTTCTCAAGACTTGCATAACTTTTTTATTGAAGAGCCTCCCGATGAGCATGTGACCCTCGCGGCAGTGCTAGAGCTAGCGGGTGAGCGTACCTTTGGTTTTTTGTTTGTATTGCTAGCATTGCCCTCAGCTTTACCGATTCCCGCCGCAGGCTATTCTGTCCCCTTCGGTATCGTGATGCTATTACTAGCCTCACAGTTAATTATTGGTGCAAAAACGCCTTGGTTGCCCTCAAAAATTATGCACCGTCCCATTTCCATCCAGCGAGCGCAGGGAATTGTCAAACTCGGTATTCCTTGGATGCAAAAGATTGAACGACTCTCGAAACCACGGCTTACCCCAGTTTGTACCAGTCGATTAGGTCAAATCATAATTGGAATTGCGATCGCACTGATGTCAATCTCGATGATGATCCCCATACCTGGTACCAATACTTTGCCTGCCATGGGAATCTTTGTGACAGGATTTGGGCTATTAGATGATGATGGCGCAATTAGTTTAGGCGGGATGCTTTTATGCGTATGTGGTGCAACCTTAACCATTTCGATCCTCTATGCGATCGCCGTTGGTGGTACAAGTCTCTATGACTGGTTACGCCTGACCATCAAGAGCTTATTAGGTAGATAAACCAGTAGTTTGAGAGCTTGTGCCATTCTCACTATGTGAGCGCACAAGCTTATAGAAAAAATCCGATAGATTGAGCGAACGCAATGACAGAATGGATTACTAACACGATGAACTCCCTTGGCTACTTGGGGATCGGATTGTTGATGTTTTTAGAAAATTTATTTCCGCCAATTCCCTCTGAGCTAATCATGCCTTTGGCTGGCTATACAGCAACTTTCCCTAATACACAAATTCAAGTTATTCCTGCGATTATCGTGGGAGTATTAGGAACTATTTTAGGTGCGATCCCTTGGTACTATGCGGGATTACTTTTGGGGCAAAATCGCCTACAACTATTAGCAAGTCGCTATGGCAAGTGGATTGGTATCTCTGGCGATGATATTGATAAGTCAGTAAACTGGTTTCACAAGCATGGCTCAAAGGCAGTTCTCTTTGGTCGTTTAGTTCCAGGAATTCGCACATTGATTTCTATTCCCGCAGGAATTAGCAAAATGCCGCTAATACCTTTCTTTCTCTATTCCACCTTCGGCACATTGGGCTGGGTATCTCTATTAACCTATGCAGGTTATTTTCTAGGTAGAAATTACAAGCTAGTCGAAGACTATATTGATGTAATCACTAAGGTTGTTGGGGCTATTTTGTTTATTGCAATCGCTTCGTTTATTGGTTATCGCTTGTGGAAGCGATCGCAACCTCGTTAACGCCTCAAAAATATTTCAAAACAAGAAATAGCGCTGAGCCATCGGTAATACCGAGGCTGGTTCGCAGGTCAACAATTCGCCATCTGCCCTCACTTCATAGGTTTCCGAGTCAACCTCCATCCGAGGCAGCGCATCATTGAGCTTCATGTCACGTTTGCTAATATTGCGCGTACCCTTAACCGTCAGCACTTGTTTATGCAAGCCCAACTGATTTGGTATGCCCAGAGCCATCGCCGCTTGAGAAACAAAGGTAAAGGATGTTTTTGCGATCGCACCGCCATAACTGCCAAACATCGGACGCATGTACACAGGCTGTGGTGTAGGAATACTGGCGTTGGCATCACCCATCTGTGACCATGCGATAAATCCTCCCTTAATCACCATTTCAGGCTTGACTCCAAAAAAAGCAGGATGCCAGAGAACAAGGTCGGCAATTTTGCCAACTTCAATGGAACCGACATATTCAGCAATACCATGGGTAATTGCAGGATTAATCGTGTACTTT
The DNA here is from genome assembly GCF_014696385.1 of Pseudanabaena mucicola FACHB-723. Lineage (GTDB taxonomy): Bacteria > Cyanobacteriota > Cyanobacteriia > Pseudanabaenales > Pseudanabaenaceae > Pseudanabaena. Next base: position 189,519 of record NZ_JACJQB010000002.1, on the reverse strand, counting down.
GCCACATAACGCTGAGCGCGGAAGTTATCCGCCCTTGTACTCTCTGGACTGGCAAGCACGCCTCGCTGTACCTTCATTTTGTGGGCAGTTTGCCAAGTTCTAATAATCACTTCGCCAACTCTTCCCATTGCTTGCGAATCAGAGGAAATCATACTAAATGCCCCGATATCATGGAGAATATCTTCAGCCGCAATCGTCTCGCGACGAATTCTTGATTCTGCGAAAGATACATCTTCGGGAATGCTCGGATCGAGATGGTGGCAGACCATCAGCATATCCAAATGTTCATCGAGCGTGTTTAAAGTATAGGGACGAGTGGGATTAGTGGAAGACGGCAGCACATTTGCTTCCCCACAAATTTTGATAATGTCGGGAGCATGACCACCACCTGCGCCTTCGGTGTGGTAAGTGTGGATCACGCGATTTTTAAATGCTGCGATCGTATCTTCCACAAATCCCGCTTCGTTGAGCGTATCCGTGTGGATGGCAACCTGCACATCGTACTCATCGGCAACACCTAAACAAGTATCAATCGTGGCAGGAGTGGTTCCCCAATCTTCATGGAGTTTCAACCCAATTACCCCAGCTTCTACTTGCTCAATTAGTCCTTCGGGCTTGCTGCTATTGCCCTTACCCGAAAAACCTATATTCATCGGAAAAGCATCGGCAGCTTGCAACATTCGATAAATATTCCAAGGACCGGGGGTGCAGGTGGTAGCATTTGTGCCAACGGCAGGGCCAGTTCCACCACCAATCATTGTTGTGATCCCCGATGCGATCGCAACTTCGATTTGTTGCGGACAGATGAAATGGATATGCGTATCAATCCCCCCTGCGGTGAGAATTCGTCCTTCCCCTGCAATGATTTCTGTACCTGGACCAATGATGATGTTTACATTGTCCTGAATATAGGGATTTCCCGCCTTCCCGATCGCGACAATCTTGCCATCTTTAATCCCCACATCTGCCTTGACTACGCCCCACCAATCAAGAATCAGTGCATTGGTAATTGCTAAATCAACAGCTCCATTGGCATTGGTAATTGGCGATTGTCCCATGCCATCACGGATCACCTTCCCACCACCAAATTTGACTTCATCGCCATAGGTGGTGTAATCGCGTTCCACTTCAATAAATAGTTCGGTGTCGGCTAAGCGAACTTTATCACCAACGGTTGCACCATAGGTTTCTGCGTAGGCGCGGCGGGACATTCTGTAACTCATTCGTTTAATTCTCCAATTTGCCTTCTACTAAAGCATTAAATCCATAAATCTCGCGAGTCCCCACATAGGGAACGAGATTTACTTCCTTTTCATCCCCTGGTTCAAAGCGGATGGAAGTCCCCGCAGGAATATCAAGGTGTGTACCTTTAGAGCGATCGCGATCAAATATCAGCGCTCGATTGGTTTCATAAAAATGATAATGTGAACCAACTTGGATTGGGCGATCGCCTGAATTAGCAACCTTGAGTGTAATCACTTCGCGCCCAGCGTTCAATTCAATATCACCTTCTTGAGTAATGATTTCACCAACAATCATAGACTTATCTCCATTTTTATTTGATTTTTATTTAATTGGGATGCAGCTATACATCCTAAATGTTCAGAATTTGAGCAGCAGTTAGGTCTAGTTCAGGAAAAGTCTGTGAAATAATTTTGTCATCTCCTGTAAATTTAGTTGTTTGATATTTGCCATTTTCATCTAGTAAATTAACAAACACAGTCGGTATTTTAGGGTTACCAAGAAACTCACGGCTTGCGATCGCTAAATAATCGACAATCCAATATTCGGGAATACCAATCCGTTCATATTCCTCAAACTTGTCAATATAATCATCCTCCCAATTTGTAGAAATGACTTCAACAGCTAGCTGAATTGTTTCGCGTAAACCCCTATAGTCACCACGATTAGATCGCCAAATAGTTGCATCAATTACGCTTAAATCAGGTATCCGTCCGCGTTCATTGCCTTGTTGGTCAATAGTTCTGATGGGAATAGCTCTTTTAATTACATAATTGAGAGACAAACGTTCCACCTCTCGATAAAAGCGTCTATCAATGAATTCACCAACATCATCATGATTGCGTGTAAATGCCATTTCACAAATCTCAACTACCTCACCATCGATCAGTTCAAAATGTCCATATTCTGGATATATTTTTAAAAACTGGTCAAAGGTTAATTTAGGTTTGCCATCTGCCAACTTTTGTTTGTTTTGGGGTGTAGTGATCGCAATCATCTCAGACCTCCATAATGTATTTGGATTGCTGGTTAGCGGATAGGATTATGTACTGTCACAAGCTTAGTTCCATCGGGAAAAGTTGCTTCCACTTGCACATCATGGATCATTTCGGGAATGCCTTCCATCACATCATCACGGGTGAGCAAAGTCGCGCCATAGGACATTAGCTCAGCAACCGTGCGACCTTCCCTTGCTCCTTCCAAAATCTCGGCAGTGATGAACGCGACTGCTTCAGGATAATTTAACTTCAAGCCTTTAGCTTTACGACGTTCTGCTAGTAATGCAGCCGTAAAAATCAATAATTTATCTTTTTCTTGAGGCGTAAGTTGCATGGGATAATTACCAAACTCTAGGTACGCATATCTTTCTATCCCTATAGGATACACGCAAAAGCTGCCAAATTTCTTGAAACCATTTACGCGCATCACCAGAGGAATCACCACAATAGCGACAGACTAAACCTGATTGCGATCGCGTCACTCCTGACATTCCCTGATAATTGCCATGTTCCCAAGTAGAACGAATCTGGGTAATTAATTCAGGTTCTACGGTTGTGCCGACAAAGATAAAATTTGCTGCGATCGCAAAACCATTTAAAGCGTTAGGACTGCCTAATATGTCAATATTTCCATGAAGATGTTGTCGATCAATCCACAAGGGGCTTTGGTCTCGCCATACCTCTGTGTGCGATCGCCAGTTACCTTCTAGAAATTTTTCCCCTCTAGCTGTACGACCAAACCGAATGATTTCCCACATTGTACAGGTAGCAGTTGGGGCTAGTTCAATTCTTGTTTGCTGACGATATTGCGCTTTGGAAAACACAATTGTCTCTTGGGGAAACCATTCCAAATTTGCGCCTTCATCAATTTGAATATGGATATTTTGTAAGGATTCTGCACCTGTACTGCGATAGATTTTACTGGCGGCAGCAGTAGTAATTAGGGCTTGGGTTTGCGGTTGTAAATGAATTTTGGCTGATAGGCGATCGCCACCGACTAAACCACCTGCGGTATGTAAGAGAATGCAATGACAAACTTCTTCACCTTCAGGATATAACGATCGCTGGATTTTCCAAGGTGCTACGGTATAGCTACGATTTAATATTGTTTGTTGACTCCGTTTGCTAAATTCTAGTTCTAATTCTCCTGCCCAAGATGCAACCATAAAGAAAGTATCCTCATCGTGTAATAAAGGGCAGCTATGCTGCCCTTTATTACAATATTAAACCGCTAGAAATGTTTGAATGACTTCGTTACTTAGTTCTGACGTTTTGCCAGAAGCGACAATGCCGCCTTTTTGCATGGCGTAGTACCAATCGGCTTGGCGCACAAAGTGTAAATGCTGCTCTACCAATAGAATTGAGATGCCTGTCGTTGCAATAATATGCTTAACCGCCGCTTCAATTTCCAAAATGATCGAAGGCTGAATTCCTTCCGTTGGTTCATCAAGGATGAGTAACTTTGGTTGTCCCATCAATGCTCTTGCGATCGCAAGTTGTTGCTGTTGACCACCACTCAAGTCACCGCCCATCCGATTGAGCATTGACTTCAAAACAGGAAAAAGCTCAAACACCATATCCAAAAGAGTTTGACGTACCGCAGGACTAACAGGACGAGACTCAAGACCTAGCAAAAGGTTTTCCTTAACACTCATGCGCGGCATTACTTCACGCCCCTGAGGCACATAGCCCACACCCATGCGGGCGCGTTGATCAGGGGTTAGCTCATTAATATCTTTACCAAAAAAAGATATTTCTCCCTGTCTGGGCTTGAGCAATCCCATTACTGTTTTTAGGAGCGTCGTTTTACCAACTCCATTGCGACCAATCAGGCAGACCATTTTTCCTGAAGCCACACCCATATCAACATTTCGTAAAATATGACTTTCGCCATAATAAACATTGAGATTATTAATTTGTAAAATTGGATCGTAAACTTCTTCCATAAATCACCTTTGCTTTAAGTTGAATGTTAACTAATCTTCTTCTTGCTGACCTAAATAAACTTCAACGACTCGAGGATTATTCTTGACTTCATCGAAGTTACCTTCGCAAAGCACTGAACCTTCATGTAAAACCGTGACCTTGCGAGCGATCTGGCGGACAAATTCCATGTCATGTTCAATCACAATAATCGAATGGGATTCTGCGAGTGACATTAATAGTTCGCCTGTTTGTTCAGTTTCCTCATCGGTCAACCCAGCAACGGGTTCATCCACAAGCAAGAGATCGGGAGATTGAGCGACTAACATGCCAATTTCTAGCCATTGTTTTTCGCCATGGGACAAGAATTCCGCTTTCATCGTGGCTTTATTCATCAGTCCAATTGTTTGCAATAGGTCGTTTACCTTTTGCTTTTCGACTACCGATGGTGACTTAAAAAGAGTGGAAAAAACATTCTTGTTAGGATTACTGGCGAGTTCTAGATTCTCTCTTGGGGTGAGATTGAGATAGATGCGTGGAGTTTGGAATTTACGTCCCACGCCCATTCTGGCGATTTGATGTTCCGCTAGCGATCGTGTATTTCTGCCTTTAAACCGAACTTTACCTTCGGTCGGCTTTACTTTGCCAGTAATTACATCTAAGAATGTTGTTTTACCAGCACCATTAGGCCCAATAATCACTCGCAATTCCCCTTGTTCCATGTCAAAGTTCAAGTGATTAATTGCTTTAAACCCATCAAAGCTTACCGTAACATCTTCAATCTCTAAGATTTTGCCGTTCATTTTGTACCTCTGGATCTAACTCAAGACTGGGATATGTAACGGTTGGTCTGCCACCAAATAATCTCTTGAATAGCAATACACCAGTGGTGCGACACCAACCCACCAAACCATCGGGCAGCACCATAACGACGAGTAAAAACATCGCGCCCTGAAAGAATAACCAAACTTCAGGAAACTGTTCACTTAGTAAACTTTTGGCAAAGTTAACTAAGATCGTACCGATTAATGCACCGATTAGAGTGGCGCGACCACCTACCGCTACCCAAATGACCATCTCAATGGAAAGGGCAATATCCATGGATTTAGGGGAAATGATGCCTGTCTGGGGCGTAAACAACGCACCGCCGATGCCTGCTAAAACTGCGGATATCGCAAATACTAAAACCTTAAAACCTGTGGGGTTATAGCCCGAAAAACGCGCACGATTCTCATCATCTCTTAGGGCAATGAGTAATCGCCCAAATCTACCACTGGTCAACCAACGACAGAGTACATAGGCTAAGCCAAGAAAGACTACAGTCAGAATGTAGAAAACTCTTTGGGTTTCAGGGGCATTGATGTCATAGCCAAAAATGGTTTTGAAATCAGTAAGCCCATTAGTTCCATTAATCAGTTGTTGCTGGCCATTGAAAAAGTTGAAAAAGATGATTGTGGTAGCTTGGGTGAGAATTGAGAAATAGACACCGCGAATCCGATTACGGAATACCAAGTATCCTAAAACTGCTCCAACAATCGCAGGAATAAGGACAATTGCTAATACCGTAAATTGGAAAGAATGAAATGGTTCCCATAGGGCGGGAAGCTTATTGATGCCGTAAAGAGGCATAAATTCAGGTAGCTTTTGAGTTGCATCGGCTGGAAATTGTAGTTTTAGGTGCATTGCCAAGGCATAGCCACCTAAACCAAAGAAAACTCCATGCCCTAAACTCAAAAGTCCTGTAAAGCCCCAGATTAAGTCAATTCCCAAAGCCACAATTGCTAGAGCGAGGAATCTACCTAGCATCGTAATTCTAAATTCTTGACCTGTGGCAGTAAAAATAGGGGGGATCACAAAAATCAAAATTAGTGCGATCGCAAAACCAACAGCAATTTCAATGCCAAGCGATCGCCAGTTTTTTTTTGCGATCGCAGAAGTCGGAATATTCTGAGATATATCTTCGATCATGCTCATTTATCTATTCTCTAATGGTGATTACAACTCCACGGAACGACCTTTCGGAGGAAACATGCCTGCAGGCTTGTACTGTAAGAACGCAACAATCATCAGGAATAGCAATACTTTCGCCATGCTGGTTGTCCCAAAGAAAGTAAAAAATCCTGCGACGGGGCTTTGTGGACCAAACAAAGTGACAAAGGTCTGCGATCCAAATAGATAGCTCGTAATCCCAATTGCCATCGCTGCCGCAATACTACCGATCAACTTACCAACACCACCAACGACGACTACCATAAATGTGTCTACGATGTAGTTCTGACCAGTATTAGGACCAACGGAGCCAAGGAAACTGACCGCACAGCCCGCTACTCCTGCTAGACCTGAGCCAAGGGAAAAGGTTAGAGCATCAACAGTTTTGGTGGGAATACCCAAGCAAGAACTCATCTGGCGGTTTTGCATGACAGCGCGGATGCGTAAACCCCAAGGAGATTTTTCTAGAAATAAATAAATGCCAACTACGCAAACAATTGTGAGCGCAATGATAAATAAACGCACATAGGGAAGCTGAATCGCGCCAAGCTCTAGACCTCCACGCAACCATTTTGGAGCAGTTACATCTACATTTTGCGCTCCAAACCAAGGCTGAGTTACGGCAATTTTATAAGTCTGCGCCATAAATACAGCCACAGTTCCCGAAATCGCAAGGGATAGGGGCAATAAAATTGCGATCGCCCAACTACGAATTGCTAGCCAATTGGGGCGCTTTTGGAGAATCCAAACGCCACCAAAATATAAAATGCTAAAAATGATGAGTCCCGCTAAAATTATCCAGTTCACACTACGCACGAATTGCTGAAAAATCAGGCTCACGCCCCAAGTTGCCAGCAATGTTTCTAATGGTCTGCCATAAAGATGACGAATTACTCCCTTTTCTAAGAGAAAGCCAATCGCTGCGGTCACTAAAAAAGCAGCTATCAGCGCTGCGAATACATAAAAATCTGTCCAAGGTTCTCCTAACCCTTTGAAGCCATTCTGCACCACAAAAGTTGTATAGGCTCCAAACATCATCAGTTCTCCATGAGCCATATTAATTACGCCCATCAAACCAAAGACGATCGCCAAACCCAGTGCAGCTAGCAACAAAACCGAACCTGTACTGATGCCGTTAAATACTCCCTGAAGAAGTTGAAGAAGGTTGTCTGTCATGTTTCTATCAACATTTATCGGTATTCGGTCTTGACATAGATATTGAAAAGATGTAAGGGCAATTAATCAATTGCCCTTACATCTTTTCGTTTAGCTTTAGCTTAAAGTTATACAGAATGCTTAAGCTTTTTTGAACTTGCCACCCTTCGCTTTGTCAGAGTAATCGCAGTAGTAGCCTTTAGTTTCTGCAACAAATTGGTTCCAAGGTAATGGTGCAACTGCTTCTTTGGTTTCGTTGACAATCTTGAACTGACCATCGGCTGTAACTTCACCAATTCTTACAAACTTAGAAAGGTGATGGCTGTTTTCCATAGTTACCTTGCCTTCAGGAGCGTCAAAGGTTTGACCAAGAGCAGCCATTCTTACAGCTTCAAGATCATCAGCTTTACCTGCCTTCTTAACTGCTTGCGCCCAAATGTTGACAGCAATGTAACCAGCTTCCATCGGATCATTGGTTACGCGATCTGCGCCATACTTGGCTTTGAATGCTTCTACAAACTTCTTGTTGGCAGGATTGTCAACGGTCATGAAGTAGTTCCAAGCAGCGTAGTGACCCTTCAGGAATTCAGGACCAATTGCCTTGACTTCTTCTTCCGCGATACTGACAGACATCGAAGGATATTTGTCCGCAGTGAGACCAGCACCTTGCATTTGCTTGAAGAAAGCAACGTTGCTATCACCGTTCAGGGAGTTATAGATTACGCCGCCATTAGGCAATGCTTGCTTGATCTTGGAAATAATCGGGGTGACTTCAGAGTTGCCCAAAGGTAGGTAATCTTCACCGACTACCTTGCCACCTGAAGCTTCCAATTGTGCTTTGATGATAGTATTCGCAGTACGGGGGAATACATAGTCAGAACCAACAAGGAAGAATTCTTTACCCTTATTCTTGAGTAGCCAGTCTACAGAAGGCTCAATTTGTTGGTTAGGAGCAGCACCAGTGTAGAAGATATTCTTCGAGCATTCTTGTCCTTCATATTGAACAGGATAGAAGAGTAAATGATCCTTGGATTCAAATACTGGTAGCACGGCCTTACGGCTAGCGGAAGTCCAGCAACCGAAGACAGCTACAACTTTATCCTGATCGATCAGTTTCTTAGCTTTTTCAGCAAATGTTGGCCAGTCAGAAGCGCCATCTTCAACAATCGCTTCAATTTGTTTACCTAATACACCGCCAGCTTTATTGATTTCTTCGATCGCAAGTTGAGTTGCATCAACTAAACTCTTTTCACTGATTGCCATCGTGCCACTCAAAGAGTGCAAAATACCAACCTTGATGGTGTCACCGCTAGCGGCTGTGGCGGTTGGTGATGCTGTACCTGCTGCGGTGGTCGCCGTGGGGGTAGTAGTAGCTGGCGCACATGCCTTAATCAAACTGCTGACTCCTAGAGCCGCAGATCCATAAACTATAAATTTACGACGATTCATTTGACTGCCCATTAAACTTTAGTGCCTCCAGAACTTGAGAAGAATACGTTTTATGCGAAAGCGAATTTTCGATAATATTAATCAAAAATTAGAGTGATAATGTTACTCCTTTTTTTGCATCAATCAAAACAACTGACGATTCATCCTTATATAGTTAAACTGAACTAGTTGTATCGTAGAATACCATTCTTCTTTGCAGTCTCTAAAGCGCCTAACAGAGAGATTGATGGGGATATAACAAGATATTTAAAATCTGGCTTTTGTCTAGCAATATAATTTTTTCTTAAGACTTAAAACCCAAACAAATAGCAGTAGCACTGCTATTTGTTTGGGTTTTAACTGAAATAAAATACTAACTAAAGAAGCGATCACAGTTGATTTTATAAAATCAACTGTGATCGCTTCTTAGGATATTAAAAAGTTGGGATTTTAGAAGTATTTAGGAAATACGCAATAGCTCAACATCAAAAATCAAGGTGGCATTAGGAGGGATGACTCCACCTGCACCACGAGCGCCATAACCGAGATCGGGAGGAATAATCAAGGTGTAGCGATCACCCACTCGCATAATTGAAAGACCCTCATCCCAGCCCTTAATCACTTGACCAACGCCAAGCTTGAACGAAAAAGGACTATTGCGATCGCGAGAACTATCAAACTTAGTTCCATCTTCGAGTGTGCCAGTGTAATGCACAATTACGGTGTCGCCCTTCTTCGGTGTTGCACCTGTACCAGCCGTGATCACTTTATATTTGAGACCAGTGCCAGTTTCTTTGATTTCTGAATCGCTCATACTAATTAAAGGTGCTTCTGCTATTTTTACTTCTGTTTGACTCGGTGCGCCTGTCGATGGAGCACCAGTGCTAGCAACTGCTGCCTGTCCGCCTGTAATTTGAGCAACTACAATGACCAGTACAGCAACTGCCATAATGCCAAAGCTAATCAAAATTCCTTTCAAGGCTGTTTTCTCCAATCAATTACGTAATGACGAGCCTTTGGCATCTTACAGCGATTTGGGCTGTAAAGAAAAGGGTTCGCTGAGCGAACCCTTTTCTTTGGTTATGACTTAAATATGGCTGATTTAAACTAATTGAAGCTAATTTAAGTTGTTTATCTGGAAATTTATGCCAGGAACGAGATTTGAACTCGTGACACGTGGATTTTCAGTCCACTGCTCTACCAACTGAGCTATCCCGGCGTTGCGCTTGTTTTAGCGCTTTACTAAGATAACACCGAAGTGGATTTTAGAGCAATAGTATTTTCAAAATTTTCTCAAAATTTGTTTAGAACCAAAAACAAGAAAGAAGTTGCGGCTCGAAGCAACTTCTAAGAGCCAGTTACAACCCAAAAGACCGATCGCAAACCATCACGCCAAGCCTTAACAGGTTGCTCTGCGGATCTAATTGGCGAAGGAAATGTGACAGGATGCATCTCAATGCCACGACTACCTAAAACAATCTTGCCAATAACCAAGGCGCGGGGCATATGAAACTCGGAGGTAATCACATATACATCCTTGATATTACGCTGTTCTAACTCCGAGACCATCACTGTAAAGTTAGTCACCGTATCAACTGCACGATAATCTAAGTGAATGCGATCGCGTTTTACGCCTGCCTGATCAAAAACATACTCAGCATATTCCTCTGGACTGCCAGAAGAGACAAATATCGGTAACTGTGGATGTTTGAGCGCAAACTGAGCCGCAAATTTTTCGCGAGACGGCTCACCACCTAAAACTAAAATTGCCTGTGGCTGTCGAGCGGCTTGACTGGTGCTGATTGAGGGTAAACATGGTACACCAAAGATCATGCAACCCGAACCAATTAACCCAGATAACGCTGTGGTAGAAATTCTGCTAGAAAATGGGTTAATCATCGTCATTATGGCATCGTGAATCAGCAAGATATTATCGACATGTTGTAACAATATGCAACCAGATATTTCCATTTATTTTCGATATTTTTAGCGCTTGGGCAAATTTTCTCGAAAATTCATTAAGTAACTGGGTGCAATTAAATATAAATCCCTACAACCTGTGGCGCACACACCGTGCGTGCCACGGGTTGTAGCACTGGATTTTACGTCAACTACATATCCAGCTCGCGCCTACCTTCAATTGCTTTCGCAAGGGTTACTTCATCGGCATATTCTAAATCACCACCCATTGGAATGCCAAAGGCGATGCGCGTAACTTTTGTAAAGGGCTTCAGCAATCCACCGACATATAAAGTTGTCGTTTCGCCTTCAACACTAGGGGCAATCGCCATAATTACCTCAGATACTTTATTGCCACTAACGCGGCGAACAAGATTTTGAATATTAAGCTGATCGGGACTTATGCCATCCATGGGCGAGATTAGTCCGCCCAGCACATGATATTTGCCACGATATTCACGGGTTTTTTCGAGGGCAATCAAATCACGGGAGTCTGAGACTACGCAAATCACAGAATTATCACGATTGGGATGGGCGCAGATTTCACAAATTGGCTCTGCGGATAGATGTCCGCAGATGGTACAGCTTCCCACCTGTTGCTTAGCCTGAATTAGTGCTTGGGCAAGGGCTTCGATTTCTTCAGTGGGTCGTTTGATGATATGCAGCGATAAGCGTTGAGCGGTTTTTGCTCCAACCCCAGGTAGTCGCTGCAATTGTTCGATCAGATTAGCTAGGGGGCGAGTATACAAGATAGCAGAGGCATGAAGTGACGTTAACAATTTTAACGTTGCTTCGGGTCAACCCTGTTGCTCCTGTTGATATTTTTGGACGAAGCGACTTTGTAAGTCATAGGCTTCTCTCTCCATTAGGTTATTTTCGTATTTTTGCTTGGCGCGTTTATATTCGACAAAATATTGATAACCAAATTGATCCAATCCGCCATTTTGGAAGCATTGGCGGACATGTACCATTTCATGCACGAGGAGTGATAACTGTTTTATGTCTTCAGGTTTGTAAGCATCCCGTAGATAAATGCGATCGCAATAGGTTTGGGCAATCGACTCAATTTCGCCAAAGTGAACAGCCACATTCCCAAACACCCAGCGATCCATCATCTGCGCGTTGTAAATGACTGTGACCCGATCAATGTAGTTAAGGAAATATCGACGTAAATAGCGTTTCTGGATATTATCTAGCGCTAGTCCATCTCTATTTTTTGAGCGCATGGTTTTTGCCGCCGCCTGATAGGCGATCGAGCCTGCTTGCCCCCAAGCTTCTTCGGCAAGGCTAGATTTTGTCTCCGAGTCGGCAAAAAAACGAAAATCAGAAATCCCAATCAAAGCAATTAGGGATAAGGTGATTAAAAATAAAAAAGCGATTCTCCAAAGTCTATTCATTACGCTTTGTAGAATGATCAACAACAACAGCAATCATTCATATTTGAATGATCTTACTCCTTGTGTTTAACCGTTGGGGGTTAGCTCATTAGAGACAATCACCACCGTAATATTGTCGCGACCGCCGCGCAACTTTGCAGATTCAATTAGAGCTTGGGCGGCTTGCTGACAATTACGAATGCTCTTGAGATGATGCGTGATTCGATCATCACTCAACTCCTCCGTTAAACCATCACTACAGATCAAAAAGCGATCGCCCGGTTGCCATTCAAGTTCTTGAGCTGTAATGGACTTGACATCTTCACGTCCCAAGCATTGCAAGAGCATATGTCGCCAAGGATGGGTTTTCGCATCTTCGGGATTGACTACCCCTGTCTGAATTGCCCTTGCAATCCATGTATGGTCATCGCTGATCTGTTCTAGCTTGGCTCCACGCAGGCGATATAGTCGGGAGTCCCCAATATGACAAAACCAGGGTTGCTCATTACGAAATACCAATACAACAATGGTTGTCCCCATATCCGATCGCACAGGATTTGCTGATTGATCGCGAATGATTTCTTGATTTGCCTTAAAGATTGCCTCTTGCATTAAGGTTTGTGTATCTTCCTCGATCTCCCAAAGTGCTTCTAGACATGCACGAATTGCATCGACAGCAATCTTACTTGCGATCTCGCCGCCTGCATGTCCTCCCATGCCATCAGCAACTACAAAAAATCTGCCATTGGGATCGATATAGTAAGAATCTTGGTTGGCTGATCTGACACAACCTGTATCGGTTGCTCCCGCAAATAGACGCTTCATGTTAAATGGTTCGGCTCGACGTATTTAATTGACTGACTCTAGCTATCGCAATCTTTAGTTTACTGCCCATGGGCGAAAACTAAAGCAGTGGTAATGAAAAATGGAAAAATGAAAATTATGAAAGTCGCAAATGGCATTTACTACTATCGATCATCTTTCAGGACGATCTATTCGTGATAGCAGGCGCAATAAAGTTAACACAAAGATCACTGCAACTATGGTTGCACCCAATGCAGGAATTTGCCAACCATTAATAAATAGCAGGGTGGCACAGAGCAAGCAAGTTGCTCCCAACAAGGCATAAATTGCACCGATGCCGACATTGCTAAGCCGCCTTAACAAGCGGTCAGTTTCTTGCGACTTGATTCTGACGCGAATATCGCCGCGATCGAGCTTTGCAAGGGTGTCATCAATCCGACGCGGTAATGCGATCGCAGTATTGCTGACCTGTGCCGCCTGTCTGCCTAATTCCCCAAAAAAAGCGGTGGATAGGCTACCCGATTCTCTGTTACTACCATTTTCCATAAGATTTGTTGCGTAGGGTTTAGCTACTTCCATAAAGTTAAAGCTGGGATCCAGTCCTTTCCCTAAACCTTCGAGGGTAGAGATGGCGCGAAGCACAAAGGTAAAGGTGGCAGGAAACCGAAAGGGTTGGTCATAGGCGATATCGTACAAATCATCACTAATGGCAGCAACCGACTGTTTTTCCATCGGCTGTCCCATAAAGTTATCGAGCATATACTGCACCGATCGACGAATGGGGCCACTATCACCAGTTATTTCTAATGCACCTAGTTCTACCAAGGAATTAATCACTGCTTCGGCATCCTTTTGAGCAATACCAAAGAAAGTGCGTAACAACTTATCGCGGGTAATTGACTGAATCTGTCCCATCATCCCGAAATCATAGAAAATTAATTCACCTTTGCCTGTGACCGCCAAGTTGCCAGGATGGGGATCAGCGTGAAAGAAACCGTGATTGAGTAATTGTTCTAAATAGGCTTCTGCTCCGATACGGGCGATCGCACTGCGATCGATTCCCGCCGCTTCAAGGGCAGCATAGTTGCTGACCTTAATGCCTGGTAGGTATTCTAAAGTCAAGACTCGCCGCGAAGCATAGCGCCAATAGACTCGCGGTACGATAATACGGTGATCCCCACGGAAATTACGACGAAAGGTATCGGCATTTTTGCCTTCATTTAAATAGTCGGCTTCCTCATATAGAATTTTGCTGCATTCTTCATAAATACCAACCCAGTCACGTCCGCGCCCATGCTTGGGATGGTTTTGAAAATATTGAGCAATCCGCTTGAGAATACCTAAATCAATCGCAAATAATTTTAATAACCCCGGTCGTTGCACCTTGACAACGATCTCTTCCCCAGTGGGTAATAGGGCTTTATGTACCTGACCAAGACTCGCCGCCGCGAGGGGAACTGGCTCAAAGTAGCTAAACATTTGATCAAGGGGTTTCCCCAGTTCAGCTTCGATAATTTGCTGAGCTTTGGTCGCGGTGAAAGCAGGCACTTTGTCCTGTAATTTTGATAGCTCTTCTACCGACTCAGCGGGCAAAATATCCGCACGAGTAGAGAGCAGTTGACCCACCTTAATAAATGTGGGACCAAGTTGTAGCATTGACTCACGTAACCAGACAGCCCGTTTGCGAGTACGTTTTTTTGCCTTGGCTTCAGTTTTGCCACCGATGTAGCTCCATTTCTTGCCATCGATCCAGATCATCCAAGAAAATATAAGGACAGTACGCCAAATATCAATGGTACGAGCGAATTCAGAGTAGTTGTCACGACTCCAGCGATAATTGGTTTCAGAGGATAAAGCTGGCACGGCTCACTTAAATGACGTTAGAACAATCAACAATCTGTAACAAACCTTTACATCTTAGCGTGAATGTTTATAGTTGTTAATATTTGGTCATTAGCAACTTAATCTATGTAAAACCTCTCAAAAGTCTAAAACCAGTCAATGTTTGACAATATTTGTAAATTTATTGCCGAAACTTACTCTGCTGATATTGCTTCATGGTTGCTGGGTGAGCCAATCTTACTTACACAAGTGCAACCTCAAGAGCTAGCAGTTGAACCAATTCGTGCAGATAGCTTAATTTTGCTAGAAGCAGAAGGTCTGCTACTGCATTTAGAATTTCAAACTAAATCTGATCCGCAAATCCCTTTCAGAATGTTGGATTACTGGGTACGTGGGAAAAGAAGATTCCCAGATAAAAAGATACGTCAGGTCGTAATTTATTTAAAAACAACAAGCTCCGATCTGGTTTTTCAGAACAAATTTGAGGAAGATACAACGCATCATCAATTTGAAGTAATCAGACTATGGGAGCAAGAACCAAGCGAATTCTTAGAATCTTCAGGTATGCTGCCCTTTGCTATACTTGTAAATGACCCCAATAAAGAGCATCTACTGCAAGAAATTGCTCAAAAAATTAACGAAATACCTGATCTCAACGATCGTAAAACCATAGGAGCTGCAACCTATGTGTTAGCAGGTCTGGTTTTAGAAGAAAATGTTATTAAGAAAATTTTGAAGAGGGATATTATGCGCGAGTCTGTGACATATCAAGCAATTCTTCGAGAAGGTCGCCAAGAAGGTCTCAAACAAGGATTATTAGCGATTATCCTTAAGCAATTGACCCACAGGTTTGGGACTTTACCACCAAAACTTCATACTCGCATTATGCGCTTACATATCCCCCGATTAGAAAGTCTTGCTGAGGCGATTTTGGATTTTCAGAGTCTTGCCGATTTAGAACTGTGGTTTAGCAAGAAGAAATAAATGAATGGATGCTTTTAATCCGATTCCTCCAGATTGGGTCGAGAAGGCGACTCATGCTAGTGGTTTTTGCTGTCCTCGATGTAGTCAACTACCAAGTAAGGCTAAAGCTGTGTGGATAAACCGCCGATCGCCTGTATATATTGAGAATTATCAACGTAAATGGCAAGAATTCTATCATTGTGAATGTGAGGCGGCTTGGTGGGCTTGGAGTAACGATCGTCCACCATCGGAATTTAGCGATCGCAAAATTCATAATAACTATGACGACGATTTGAGCTAAACCCATGAAATCGCAAGTCGCCCTAGTATTAGCTTTGTCCTTTGTGGCAGGTGCTTATGCCAGTTTTTTATCAGATTGGACAGGCTTTTATGCAGTCTTTGGGATTGGGTTTGGGATATCCCTCTTAGTTCCTGCAATGTGGCGATTGGGTCCTAAACGTTGGGTTTATCTAGCAGCCACCCTAATTGCAATCTTTGCCTGTTTCTACGTCAAAGTTCGCACCCCTCAACCGCAAGCGGAAGACGTTTCTAAATACGCGCCATTATCTAATGTTATCGTCCGTGGCAAGGTCATCGAGACACCTAGTCTAACTCGTAGTGATAGGGCAAAGTTTTTGTTAGAGGTGCAAGAAATTAACCCCTCTGGCAAAGCGAATGATGAGCCTCCTAAACCTGTGACTCCTGAGCCTGAAGATGAAAAAGATGATGCCGAGGTTAGACAGAAGAAAGCAGAAATGCTCAGGCAGATGCAGGAAGAACGGCTTAAGACACTTAATGAGCAAAAATTCATCGCCACATCGGGCAAGCTGTATGTCACTGTCCCCTTGATTGAATCTACAGGATTAAAGTCAGGGCAATTATTAGAGCTATCAGGACGATTATATGTACCGAGCCGTGCCGATAATTTTGGGGCATTTGATTTCAAAAACTACTTAGCGCGACAGGGTGTATTTGCGGGACTGAGTGGACGTTCACTCTTGTTGCAGGGAGATTCACCGAGTTTTGGGGAATGGTGGTTTGTCAGTCGCATTGTTCGCGCCCATGTGACAGGGGCAGGAGTGCCAGAGGGGGCGCTCTTGAGTTCCTTGGTTTTGGGCAGTCGGGCTGTAGATTTACCCAGCGATCTTAAAGATGTCTTTATTCAGGCAGGACTAGCGGCAGTGTTGGCGGCTTCTGGCTTTCAAGTCACCTTGGTACTTGGGGCAGCGATCGCCATCACCCGCACCAGTTCGCTAAAGTCACAATTCATGATTGGTTGCCTTTGTTTAGGGGCATATTTACTGCTGACGGGGGCTAGCCCATCAATTTTACGCGCCGTGGTGATGGGCTTTGGTAGTTTGATTGGTTTGGTGGTGCAGCGACGTAGCCGCCCCGTAGTTGGGCTAATTGTCACCGCCGTATTGCTATTGCTATATCAACCACTCTGGATTTGGGATTTAGGGTTTCAGTTTAGTTTTTTAGCAACCTTTGGCTTAATCACTACCTCTCGTTCAATCATGGAGCGATTGGAATGGCTGCCACCTGCGATCGCAGAATTACTATCCGTGCCGATCGCTGCTTATATCTGGACATTGCCACTGCAACTACTGGTGTTTGGCAAGCTCTCACCCTATAGCTTGTTGGCGAATATGATCACTACGCCTTTAGTATCCATCTCCACCTATGGCGGCATTATTAGCGGATTTTTGGGAGTGCTGTTTGTGCCACTGGGTGCAGCGATTGCATGGTTTCTCTATCCCCTATTGCATTGGACGATTGGGCTAGCTCAATGGATTACTAGTTTGCCCAATGCGAATACTAGTGTTGGTGCGATCACAATTTGGCAAATGTTGGTCGCCTATATGTTGTTCATCGCTATTTGGCTAGTGCCTTGGTTTAAAAAGATGCAGCGCTGGACAATTGCCTTTGCTTTAGCCTGTGGGGTGATGTTTGTTCCCAATGCGATCGCACAGGCAAATACCTTTCAAATCATCTTGCCATCATTTAATGATGTGCCGATCATGCTGATTAAAAATCAAGGACAAACGGTGCTGATCAATAGTGGCAATCGCCAATTTGCTAGTTTTACCTTGCAGCCATTAATCCAAAAGCTCGGCATTAATCGTCTCGATTGGGCAATTTCTACCGATACTCAACCTGATTTTAGTGATGGCTGGAATGTCTTAGCTACTGGTTCAACTAAGATTGGTCAGTTTCGGGACATGAATATTGGCGTTACGCCTAAAACCTATCAGTCACTCCAACAGGCTTTGACCAGTGCCAACACCCCCATTGTCTCCACAAAATTGGGCGAAACCATCACCATTAACAATCAAATATCGTTGCAATTACTTAACCAGTCACCTGATGTACTGAAAATTAAAACTGGTGAATTGTCTTGGTTACTAATTGCCAACACTGACCAAAAATCCCAAAGTAAAATATCTGAACAGGTGGAGTTGCTACCCCAGTTATCGAGTAATGTGCTTTGGTGGACGGGGGGGCAACTTGAGCCAACACTATTACAGGCAATCAATCCGCGAATTGCGATCGCATCCTCAACTAGTCTTTCTGAAGCAATGGTTAATCAGCTCTATGAGAATAAAACCAAAGTGTTATGGACGGGGCGTGATGGTTCAATTCAATGGAATCCTGACCAAGATTTTCAAACTCTCCGCGATCAGCAAGATGCCCAGTCACCAATATGAGCCAATTCAAACCCTAAAACCTGTGGCGCATGCACCACAGGTTTTAGGGTTTGATACTTAATTGCGCCCAGTTAATTAATTTAAATAATCAATACTTTTACTGTGAGTCTATTAATATGCGTAATATGCGATCGCTAATCTTCCCAATTATTCTGACGAGCCTAACTATATCAACTGCCCCTGCCATGGCTCAGTACACAGGGTTAGGTCGCAATAGTGTGTCACCTGAAATACTCCAACGCTATGCCCCACCCGCATTACCCCCCGAAGTTACTCGCCCCATCGAATCAATTTTAGATGTGCGCTCCCCGGGGATGGGTATGGTGACACCCGATGGCAAACGCATGTTTTTTACTTGGAGCATTACAGGCACATCACAAGTGTGGCGACTCGATGGCGCGAAAAAATTTCCCGTCCAAATTACAGGCGGACAAGATGCCACCACGATTGCAGGTATGACTCCCGATGGTAAGCATCTCTTGCTATCTCGCGATCGCCAAGGTGAAGAAGCCCCGGGACTATATTTCCAATCTAGCAATGGCGGCAAATTAGAAGTAATTCAACACTTAGCAGGGGTTCGTACAACGCTGCAATATGTGGGCAATGACTCCCGCACAATTTATTTCAGTGCCAATGATATTAAGCCCGACTCAGTAGTGATCTATCGCTACGACCTCCAAACCAAACAGAAAGTGCAAATATCTGGGGGTGATGGCATATGGTGGATCGCTGATGTATATGTCAATCCCCAAACAGGCAACCGTGAAAAGTTTCTGTTTGGTAAAGCCACAGGCAGTCAATCGCGAGAATATTATGAATATGATGTCAAGACTAGACAGACTACGCCCATGCTCGGACAGGGTGAGCAAGAAGACTATAGCGTTCAATATGGTGTCAGTGCTGACGAATATTTAGTCTTAACACCCAAATTTAGCGAATTTCGTCGTCTTTATCGCTATAAAGACCAAAAATTTACGCCTATCACCCCAGAGTTGCAAGCAGATGTATCAGACTTCAGTATTGATGAGCAACGCCAGCGAATTTTGTACTCAATTAATGATGGCGGCTACACCAAGCTAATTGTGATCGCGGCTAATAATTTCGAGACAATTCAATTACCTGAATTTACAAATGCTGATCATGTATATGCAGGCACGACTACCCGTAATGGACGCTACACCACCATCGGCGTAGAAACTGCTACTGCCCCTAGACTGAGCTATGTTTACGATTGGCAAACCCAAAAGTTGACTCAGTGGGTAGTACCTAGCGCTCCTGAAATTGACACTAGTAAATTTGTGGCGGCAAAGTTAGAAAGCTATCCCACCCGCGATGGTAACGCGAAAATACCCATGTTTGTCTACCGATCGCCACAATGCGAAAATACCCCTCAAAAGCCCCTAGAAAAACCTTGTCCAGTGGTTGTGAATTTCCATGGGGGGCCAGAAGGACAAAGCATTCCTGGCTTTAATCGTTACGCACAGCTATTTGTAAATGCAGGATTTGTATTTGTTGATCCGAATGTGCGCGGTAGTGAAGGCTATGGCAAGACATGGCTCAATGCGGATAATGGTCGCGATCGCTTGAATGTAGTCACCGATATTGAAGATGCCTCCATCTATATCCGTGAAAATTGGCAAATTAATGGCATTATCCCAAAAGTTGGCGTTGTGGGTGGTAGTTATGGTGGCTATGCGGCACTGATGGGGATGTCTAAATTTGCGGGAAGTTATGACGCAGGCGTATCGATTGTGGGTATCAGTAATTTACTCACATTTTTAGAAAATACTGCCCCCTATCGCCGCATTTTACGAATTAGTGAATATGGTGATCCTGTTAAGGATCGTCAAGCTTTGATTGATTTATCTCCTGTCACCTATAGCGATCGCATTAAAGCGCCATTACTAATTATCCAAGGAGCTAACGATCCGCGTGTCCCTGTCGGTGAAGCTCTCCAAATTCAACAAATTCTAGAACAGAAAAAAATCCCTTCACAACTAGTAATCTTCCCCGATGAAGGTCACGGCTCCAGCAAGCGCAGTAACCAAGTTCTAGAAATTGGCTACACCTTGGACTTCTTCAAAAAACACCTGCAAGACTAAAAATTCTCACAAAAAAAGGGTTCCTAAAAGGAACCCTTTTTTTTAACAAAATTAAGAGTTAACCTTGCCGTAAAATACGCCGCGAATTAGCACTTCCTTGGGTTCAACACCACCAAGGTCATTGTCAGAGGTTTGCTCGGTCTCAAAAGTACCAGCAATTTCGCCAGTATCAGCATTGAGTTTGGCAATTTGCAAGGACATCGTACCTTTAGATGTAGAGTCATCCTTAACGCTGCGATTATCAAACTCATTGCGCTTTGCAGGGAGAGCTTCGGCAGAGTCATAACCGATCGCCAGACCACGACCCTTAGGATCGATAAAACCAGAACCGCGATAGGTTGGTACATCAGTAGAACCAATAAAGTCAACTGATGTGGTGATGCCATTCACTCCAGGAGCTGTTTTAGCGTTGTAACCCTTGATGGTGAACAAAATTGCGACTAGTTCGCCACCAGGCATTTTAACGGTGATGGGTTGATAGTCAAGGCCATCAGTTTCAACCAAGCTGAGACTGCCATCGCTATTACCAGTTACAGTTGCTTTAACAAAGTCAAGGCTAGAGGTTGAGCGAGTCACCAACTTGCTGGCAACAAACTCAGGCTTTTTACGCTTGTTGCTAGACTCTTCCTTAACGAAAAATGAAGTTGGCTCTAGGCAAAGCTCGGAAATTTGTGCAGTTTCGCCAGCACCTATGGGAATAAAATTGCGTCCGCCGCGAGAAGAGCCAAGAATATCAGGACATTTATTGGCTAGACCCGTATTTCTGATTTGGTCATAGGTCAGACCTTGAGTACCTGCGATCGCAGTGCTAGCAAATACGCCGCTTGCGACTAACATACATAAACTGATACACAATGTAAAAATTGCTTTCGTAAAACTACGAAATTTCATAAATAACCTCTTCTTAATTTAACGGATATTTTAACGGGTAGTATTGTTAGAGTTATCTTAGACTGTGACTTGCACGCTCTAAAACTAACACTATAAAAATACGATCTGATTTGGGATTTTAAATTGAGATCGCTAGGGAGTTTATGGTGCTTTAGACTAGCCATAGAGGTAAGCTCGCTAAAGACACTTAATTCGTAAAATTCCAATCACCATATTATCGCGCACGAGGGTACTTAGCTTGGCACAAACAGAAATCCAATCACAGAACCAACCACAACATAGACAAACCAATGATTTATCCGAGCTTGAGGGGATCAGCGACCGCCTTTGGGAAATTGCTCAAGAGCAGCAGGGGGAGCCTGATCGTCTTTTGCAAATTTTGCGTGTCCTAGAAGCAACACATAAACGCATTCGCGACGATTTGTTTCAACCTGCATTACCAACCAGTCGGCATGAGCTATTTAATCTCCTACGCGATATTGAAACCAATGGCGGCTGGCCACATATCTATCGCATGAAAATTAATGAAATTTGTCGATATTTAGAGCAACCAGAAGAATCAGAGGAATAAAATTCACTTTATTATTTGGGTTAAGTAGCTAGGTGCAATTCAATATAAAATCCTAAACCCTGTGGCGCACGCGCAGCGTGCGCCACAGGGTTTAGGTTTCAAATCCAAAAATTAGAGTTGCGACGCAAAGCTAATCTTTTACTGGGAAGGGATCATTATCAAAAAGCAGAAGGGCTGCTTGGCTACCCTTCTGCTTTTTGATGTTATGTCCTGATTAGACGCATTAGACGCGGCGGTATTGCTGATAAGCAGCGAAAAATAGTCCACCGAGGGTAATGAAAATAAGACCGAGGCAAATGCCTGACAAAATTGGTTCTACCATAAATATTTATTAAACTCCACTGACCTAATAGTTTACTTTACAGCGCAAAGTGCTGAGATGAAAAACAGAGAAATTTTCTAAAAGATCTATTCTCAAGCTTTATGGGGTAATACCTAGAAATATAAAAAGGCAACGCTTTGCGTTGCCTTTTTATATTTCTAGGCAGGATTTTGAGTATTGGGAGCAGGCTGCACCAAGAATAAACGTTCGATATTTTCGTATAACTTTTGGGCTAGTAAGTCATTAGCTGCTTCCGTAAGATGGATCGGATCGATGAAAGACTGTTGATTTGTGCCTTGAAATAGCTGATAGAAATTAACAAATTTGGGCTTGACGGCACTTTCATTCAGGGTTTGTTCGGCAACCTTATAGGCATTAGAAATGCGATCGCGATATTCTTTACCCAATGACTTGAGGATTTCCTCTTCTTCCTTCGTTAAGTTCTGTTTACCAGTAATTTCTGGCTGAAGCACAATTAAAGAAGGTATGCCAGAGGCTAAGCGCGTCATTTGCTGAGTGTTATAGAGATAGCGATCAACCCGCTTTTTCAACTCTTGCGGATCTTTGCTAAATTGCTCAGTGTTGAAAATTTGATAGTCAGAGTTAAAGTTAGCTGCACTGACGGGAACTACCCACTTTTGCCAAGCTTTGACTAAATAGAATGAGCTTAACCAGTTACTAAATAGCTGACTCTGATGCTGGCGATATTGGGCGATGGGATCGCGTAACATCTGCTCAATGTTGCCAATTTCGCGCGCATTCTGATCACTTGGTGATCGCAAATCTTCATAGCCATCAAGAACAACTAGAGCATTTGGGTTATAGGCCATTACCCTATGGGCTAGTAATGCTAACTCATTGCCAGAGCTATAGCCTGGTACAGCCGCCGCAATTACCCGATAACTACCATCTTGAATCCTTGCAGGAAGTGCTTGCATCGCCTCAACTTGATCAGCAAAGAAAGGAGTTTCTTTAGGCTTAAACTTTTCAGGGTTAGCATTTTGAGCGCGTACTCGATCATTCAAGAGCTTTTCCATCTTGAAAGCTAAAGCCTTTTGATTTTTTTCCGCCATATCGGTGAAAGCCGTAGAGCCTCCCACCAAAAATACTCGAATTTCATTGGCAGGCTTGATGATTGGAACAGACGAGTCTTGACGAAATCCTTGGTCATTAATCTGCCAATATTCGCTACTCTGACTAGGCATCAATTCATAGCCCAGCAGAGGGCTGCGTTTTACTTGCAGTAGTCCTGAATCTGAGAGTCCAGGATAAGCATTACCATTAGAGTCCTGTAATTTAAAGGCATAAGACTGTGCGATCGCAACATTTTTATTGGGAACGAGTGCATTATTGCTACCTGTTGCCAAAATTGCCCCTCTCGCAATCAGTTCAGCCAAAATTAGTAATAATGGCAAACCAATCAGGATCAGAAGTAAGGTATTTCGCAACCAAGATTTGCGCTTGGATTGCCAAGAAGATGAATATCGGGGTCTACGCATGACTAGGCTACTGGTGTGCGGCTTTACAGCTTATAACAATTTTTAAATCAAAACTAAAAAATGGCGTAGCCATTTTTAGTTTTGGTATGACTATGGATTTTTGAAGATCACCTAAACAATAGCCTGATCTACTTAAGTTGGATTAGCTCGATTTTATAGCCATCGGGATCTTCAACAAAGGCAATTTCGGTTGTACCATGCTTCATCGGACCTGGTTCACGGGTAATTTTGCCACCTTTTTGACGAATTGCCTCACAGGCTGTATAGATATTTTCCATGCCAAGGGCAATATGACCGTAGCCAGTGCCGATTTCATATGCCTCGGTGTCCCAATTATGGGTTAGCTCAATGACAGCATTGCTGGACTCGTCACCATAGCCCACAAAGGCTAATGTAAAACGACCTGTGGGGTAATCTTTACGGCGCAAGATTTTCATGCCAAGAACATTGCTATAAAAATCGAGAGATCGCTCTAAATTTCCAACTCGTATCATTGTGTGTAAAACGCGCATATTGCCTCTATAAAAATCTCCTACTATTCATCTTGCTACATATAGCGTTTTACGGTCTAGTGAAGTACGGGGTTATTTCCCCGCCCAAGGCGGGGAAATAACCTTATCAAAAGGATTAACGATCATAATCTTCGTCGTCTAAACTTCTCTGCTCCACCATCCAGTCTGAGTTCTGCCCGCCAATGATTACTTCCTCGATCGCAACATATTCTTTATCAAACTGACGTAGCGCATTGACCAAAATATCAATTGCGATCGCATCGGTTGTACCCAAATCAACCCAACAACGCGCCCAATCATTTTCATACTCTATATCAGTCATGTTGTGCATGAGAGACATCATTTCGTCATCGGCGGCTTGGTTGTCATAGTCGAAATAACTAACATCCACGCCAGTTTCTTGTACCTGCATATTGCAAGCATTAAAGCCACCCAACTTACCCAATAGAAACCAAGAATTAAATACTTCGTCTAACAGTTGCTTTTCCGACTGCGATGGGACTTCGCTAAATTTGATCCAAATCCATAGGTCAAACCAATCACATTCTCGAAATCTAACTTCCATAAATCAACAGTAGGTATTTGACAGATCTGTAGTATTATCCATGCCAATAACTGCCTGAGACATGAAATCACATGTAATTTTGGCTATTACTGCCTATAGCTTGGTAATCGATTTAGCAGTTTGTAACGATTAGTTACGATAGAGTGCTAAAGTTAAAGGCAAATTGGTCTAAATTTTCAAGAACCCTGTCTTAAATTCTTGAAGCCAAACAAGTATCTTAAAAAATGTGTTGAGTCCCATCTTTGCTCATAGATGGACTATCGCTGAAGCAAATATTCAGTCGTGAGGAGTATCCTTTACCTGTGGCAACAAATCCCATCAATCTAGGTAAATCAGGTTTGTCAAACAAGTCACCGCAGCCCAAAAAAGCTTCGATCAGTCATTCGATCAGTCAAAAGTGGACACTGTTTGTGGTGTTATTTGTGGCGCTGCTGTCGGGGGGACTGGGCGCAGGGCTTGCTTTTGTATTAAGTAGTAGACCCTTCCAGCAAAGTCAACTATCGGCTGACGAATCGTCGGTCTTTAATAAAAATGCTGATGATATGACTTCTGCGATCGCAGGTATACCCACCCTCACCCGTCCCGTCAATATCCTCTTGCTAGGAACCATCGTTCTGACCTCTGACTTGCCCAATGCTCAGCCTGCCGAGAGAGGTGTAGCGTTGGATCAGGTTGAAGGTAACCTCAATGGCATGAGCGACGCGATGCTGCTGATTCGCTTTGACCCTGAAACTCAAAAGGTTGCCGTACTCTCTATCCCTCGTGATAGCCGTGTTGATATTAAGGGTGTGGGCAGAACCAAAATTAATTTTGCCAACTATGCAGGTGGTGCAGCGTTGTCTGCTCAAACCGTGAGCGAAGTATTGGGTGACATTCCCATCGATCGCTATATCCGCTTCAACGTTGGTGGATTTGGGCAGTTAGTAGATGCGCTTGGTGGCGTGGAGCTATATGTGCCAAAGCGAATGAAATATCAAGATGATAGCCAACGTCTATATATTAACCTCAATGCAGGCACGCAATTTTTGGATGGTAATAAATCCATTCAATACATGAGGTTTCGCCATGACGATCTAGGCGATATTGGTCGTGTTCAGCGTCAGCAAGCTTTTTTCCGTGCTTTTATTGAACAGAAACTCAAGCCTGAGACAATTGCTAAATTGCCTCAGGTGATGAGTATCCTCAAAGACAATATTGACACTAACCTGTCAGTCGAGGAAATCCTTGCCCTTGCAGGCTATGCGTCAAAAGTTGATCGCAAAAATGTGCAGATGCATATGGCTCCCGGACGCTTCAGTAACCCTGGCGAATTTGATAATCTCAGTTACTGGATTTTGGATAATCGTCGCCTTGCCACGATCATGAGCCAAAGTTTTGGGGTGATGAAACAAGCATCTGGAAATACTCTCGATAATTCGCCAGAATACTTACGAGTGGCAATTCAAGACAGCATGTCTCAACCTGAAGGCTCGCGCAGAGCAACCACTGTGCTGTCTAAAGCAGGATATGGTCAAGTATTTGCCGCTAGTGAACGCTGGTCGAAGCCTCTTGCCAAGACTCAAATTATTGCTCAGGGTGGTGATCTTGAAAGTGCTCAGAAATTGCGCGATACCCTAGGCGTTGGCGAAGTATTAATTGAGTCTACAGGAGAATTAGAGTCTGATATTACAGTCAGAGTTGGTAAGGACTGGCTACAGGCAAATCGGATTCCCCTCAAACCTGCGACCAAAGCTAACCCAAGCAGACCACAATAAACAAGTGACAGCGCGAAGCACTGTCACTTGTTTATTAGCTATGATCTTGGAGTCATAGCTGCGCCAAATCCCATGACCTCTTTTTTGACATTTTTACTTCAAAAAATTTTACTGCCACTCATACGCATTCTGGTCTTTGCCTATATTGGCTTAGCAGTTGTGTTGTATATTGGTCAGTCAAACTTGGTATTTATGCCCAGTAAAGATGTTGTTGAGACTCCCGCAATACTGGGGATACCCTTTGAAGATATTTCGCTAGTTACTAAGGATAATGTCAATTTATCAGCTTGGTTTGTGCCAGCTAGAGATAAGGACTTAATTGGCAAGGGCGTAATTTTGTTTTGCCATGGTAATGGCGGCAATATCAGTAATCGGATTAGCTATTTACCAATCTTTAGAGAGTTAGGTCTATCTACTTTTGTCTTCGATTATCGCGGCTATGGCAAAAGTGAAGGCAACCCGACAGAAGAAGGGACTTATCTTGATGTTGAAGCGGCTTGGCAATATCTGACACAGGAGAAGCAAATTCCCCCACAAAAAATTATTATCTATGGCGAGTCCTTAGGTGGAGCGATTGCCTCGTATTTAGCACAGAAAATCTCGCAGGAAAATATTAAAGCAAGGGGTTTAGTGCTTGCCTCAACGTTTACATCTATTAGCGATCGCGCTTCTGAACTATATCCATTTTTGCCAATACGACTTTTATGTAAATTTACCTATAACTCGATTGAGCGTTTAACGAAGATTAAAATGCCTGTTCTAGTCATCCATAGTCGCGATGATGAGATTATTCCCTTTGCCCATGGCGATCGCAATTTTCAAGTAGCCAATCAGCCTAAAACTATGGTTATCCTCAAAGGCGATCATAATTCTGGTTTTCTCGATTCTCTTGCAACCTACCGCAAAGGGCTTGATGAATTTATGCAAGCGATATAATTTTAGCCAGCGCTTGCATAACTGCAAAATCACCAATTACTAATTCAGGAACATCTGTGCTTTTAGGTTTCGATCCCGGAAAACAAAAATGTGGTGTTGCGGTCATGGGTCTAGATCGTAAGCTTTATTTTCAGGCAGTTATCCCCAGTGCTGCTGCGATCGCAAAAGTTGGTGATTTATTAAAGAGTTATCCGATTTCGTTGATGGTAATGGGTGATCAGACCGCATCTAAGCAATGGAAAGCGGAAGTACAGTCCAACTTCCCAGATTTAAGAATTATTACGGTAGATGAAAGATTTAGCAGTGAAGAGGCTCGTAAGCGATTCTGGGAAATTTATCCTGCGACGGGTTTGATGAAGTTAGTGCCGATGGGGATGCGATCGCCCGATCGCCCCATTGATGATATCGTTGCGGCAATTTTGATCGAGCGCTATTTGAGCCGATTGATTAGCTCATAAACCTAAAAAAGTGACGTTTGCGCCCATGATTTCTCTAAAAGTTTTGTCAAGCTTCGTGAAGTAACGTTAAGTAAGCTTGAAGCAGGGGTGTATAGAAATGATATCTTTGCACTTGATATCAAAAGCGTATACGCAATTTGGGAGAACATCTCAATGTCAGAAGAACAAGCAACAGAAACCTTTACTGCTCCTGCTCCCACTGGCAAAACCCCAATCTGGGGCGGTAGCACAGGTGGTTTGCTCAACGCAGCCTTCACCGAAGAAAAGTACCTGATCTCTTGGAATAGCCCTAAAGAACAAGTATTTGAAATGCCTACAGGCGGCGCTGCAACCATGGTCAAAGGCGACAACTTGCTTTACTTAGCTAAGAAAGAGCAAGCTCTCGCACTGGGTACACAGTTGCGTAAATTTAAGATCACCAATTACAAAATTTGGCGCGAATTTCCTAATGGCGACCAAGTGTATCTCCATCCTCTAGATGGTGTATTCCCTGAGAAGGTGAATGCTGGTCGTGTTGCCGCTAATAGCGTCAGCCGCAAGATTGGTGATAATCCTAATCCTGTAAGCGTTAAGTTTACTGGTAAGGCAACTTACGATGTTTAATTAATAGCCTGTCTATTAATATCGCTCTCATTTATTTTTTCATTTTTATAAAAGCCACTGCGATCGCAGTGGCTTTTGTATTTTGAGAGGTAACTGGCTGTAGCTATATAGCAAAAAAGTTTTGCTGAGGACATAAACCCAAGAATCGGGTGGCGGCGCAGTGTGCCGCCACCCGATTCTTGGGTTTTGATTTGTACTAACTAACTCTCGCTTTGCTATACCTCAGAATCTATAGGTTTTTCTAATCACTCTGATAGCCTGCTTGAATCTACCTTTAGCGGTATAGTATATTAAAAAATATGAAGTAATATTAAGTCAATGAAAGACTTTTAACTTTACTTAACAGTTAAACCCCAAGGAGATTATTGCAATGGAAAACACCACAGAGCCTAAATTCGGTTTTAACAACTTCGCAGAAACTTGGAACGGTCGTCTTGCAATGCTTGGCTTCGTTATCGGTTTAGCGACAGAACTAATCACTGGACAAGGTATTCTTTCTCAAATCGGCTTGATCTAATCGATCTCATCGTCATCATTATTTGAATAAACAAAAAAGTGCGCCAAAAGCGCACTTTTTTGTTGGAACTAATTGCGCCTAGCTACCCAGTAAATTTTGAGTAGCAGTTTCGACATTTTGCTTCTTAATTAACGACTCTCCGACCAAAACTGCACTTGCGCCACAATTTTGGACAAAATCCAAATCTTGACGGGTGTAAATGCTAGATTCACTCACCCAGAGATATTTTGCTCTTGTGGCAGCATCTAAACGTTCCATCAAGACTTGGGTTTGAGCTAAATCAACCACAAAGGTTTCTAAATTGCGATTATTAATGCCAATGAGGCGCACATCAGGAATCTGTAATACGCGATCAAGCTCAAATTGGGTATGTACCTCGACTAGTGCGGTCATGTTGAGTTGGTGAATTATGGCTTGCAACTCAGTTAAATCAGCATCAGTAAGAACTGCGGCAATTAATAGCACGGCATCTGCGCCATACAATCGACCTAGATAGATTTGGTAGGGATCAATAATAAATTCTTTGCACAATAGCGGTAAGTCAACGGCTTGACGGACTAGGCTCAGGTTCTCGAAGCTGCCTTGAAAAAACTGAGAGTCTGTCAAAACTGAGAGACAGCTTGCACCGCCACCTTGGTATGCCTTTGCGATCGCAATTGGATCAAAATCTTCGCGAAATACGCCTTTGCTAGGAGATGCTTTCTTGACTTCGGCAATTAGTGCGGGTTGGATGCTAGCATTTTGCAAGCTACCATAAAAATCTTTAGGTGTGGGTAACTTTTCGACTCTCGCTTTGATTGACTCAAGGGATTCATTTGCATACATCTGAGCAACTTCACGCTCCTTGTGCCAAACAATCTTTTCTAAAATATTTTGTGGCGTATCGGTGGATTTTGCGATCGCATAGCCTTGGTCACGAGCGGTTTCAGATTGGCGGCGTACTTGCATTACAGAAAACAATTTCGAGCATGGAGAGAACAACTTTTAGCATAGAACAATTTTTCAATTAGAAACTCAAAAAACTTGTTGTCAAAAATCAAATTATGCCTTCGCCGCAATCAAGCCAAGCCATAATTAATTGATCACTCAGTATCAATTAATTGCATTGATTTACAAAGTTATGGGGTTTCTTTACATGTAAAGCGCTCATTTTTCGGTATATTTGCGTGTGTAATGTGAGTTGAGCATAGTTTTTATGAGCGCGATCGCAAACTCTAACCACCCCGAAGACAAGCCAAAGACTTCGCGAGTTCAATCCTATTGGCGTACTATCAATTTTCCTTGGAAAAAGTTATCCAGCTTAGTGATGGCGATCGCCCTGTGCTTCTCCCTGACAGCTTGCGGCGGCGATAAGAAGCCAGTAACTAAAGCCCCTGTCAGTAAATTTGAATCGGTCAACATTACCGAAGTTTCACCTCCCGCCGAAATTCAACGATTGAACAGCCTACTTGAGCGCTATGAACCTCAGGTGAATATCGTTAGCCCCAAACTTGACGAGGTACTCAGCAACGATCAAGTATCAGTCAAATTTGATGTCAAGAACTTACCAATTTTTAAAAATGCTGAATTTGGACTTGGCCCCCATGTCCATGTGACCTTGGACAACCAAGAATATAAAGCGCTTTACGATCTCAACCAGACTGTTACCTTTGATCATCTCAGTGCAGGTACACACACAATTCGCGCCTTTGCCTCGCGCCCTTGGCATGAAAGCTTTAAAAATCAGGGAGCCTATGCTCAGACAACTTTCCATGTCTTGACTAAGACTGGCGAAAATACACCCGAACCTAAAGTACCCCTGCTCACCTATAGCCGTCCTGTGGGAACCTATGGTGCAGAGCCAATCATGCTCGATTTTTATCTGCAAAATACTCCACCGCATGTTTTAGGAAAGGATGATGAGTTTGTTGATGATTGGCAAGTTCGCGCCACCGTTGACGGACAAAGCTTTACCTTCGATCGCTGGGAGCCAATCTATCTCAAAGGTTTCAAAACTGGTCAGAACTGGGTAAAACTCGAATTGCTAGAACCCGATGGCGATGCGATCGCAAATGTATTTAACAGCACTGCCCATGTGATTAACTATCAACCCAATGGCAGTGATACCCTAGCGCGTCTAGTCAGTGGCGAAAAAATTGCCAATATCGATGCGATCGTCGATCCTAATTACGTGCCGCCAACTCCTGAGCCAACTCCCACCCCTGAGGAGTCAGTTGCTCCAGTAGTTGCACCAGTGGAACAGCCCGTCACAACGCCTAAGCCTGAATCCACTACTGCTGCACCAACCGCTGCACCTAAGCAAGAAGAAACCAAGCCCGTTGCCAAGGAATCGCCAGTAATTCCTGTAGTGCCAGTGGTTCCCGTTGCGCCTGTTGCTCCTGCACCTATCACTACTAAAATTGTCCCGATTGCACCGATCAAGGCTCCTGAACCAATCAAGGTTGCCCCAAAAATTAAAACTGAGCCTGTGAAAGCTGAGCCTATTGTGGAGCCAGTTAATCTCGTCGTAACACCAGTCCCCGTCAAGATTGCACCTAAAGCTGCTGAACCAGTTAAGCCCGCACCTTTTAGACTCAGGACAACACCTACCACTGAACCTAATAAATCGATCGCACCAAAAGTTGAGCCGATAGCTAAGCCCGAAGCAACAACTCCAAATGCTGCAAAGTCTGAGCCTGCCAAGGATAAAGATGTGGTAGAAACCGTTCAAAAGACTGCACCCGCAACTAGTTCACCGCGCAACTATCTCAAAAATTACTTTGAGTCCCGTAAAGCCAACACGCCAGTGCCTCAGACTGAATCTAAACCAGATGCTAAAGCAACTGAGTCCAAACCAGCCGAGAAGACTGATGTTAAATCAACGGTTATTCCCTCTGTGCCTAGTGATCTATCTGCAACTAAGTCAACACCAATTAAAGTTTTAGCTAACTAACCCTTAACAAAAAGCCAGTGGTGGCGCTTTGCGCCGCCACTGGCTTTTTGTTTGGTTTATAAGTTTGCGCTAAATCGCTATTTGCAGTAAGTGCAGTAAAGGCGATCGCTTATAGTTAATCTTACGATTAAAATAAATTGAGATGAGTGATCACAGGAGTGAGCCTAATGACTCAGGCAATTGCACGAAAGATATCGCTGTATGACTCCGATCTCAATTTGTGGTTAGAAACTGCGATCGCACAATTGAAAACTGGCAATTTACAAGATCTTGATATTGAAAATCTAATAGAGGAGTTAGAAGGTTTGGCTGGCAGAGATAGGCGTGAGCTAAAAAACAGTCTGACCACACTTATCGAACATCTTCTAAAACGCTGTTATGTTAAGAGTGAGTATGACTACGCTGGTTGGCAAACTACGATCGCAAGAACACGCATCAGAATTAGGGATATTCTCAGACAGTCGCCTAGTTTAAAAAATTATGTGAATAGTCCTGAACTGTTTCAGCAATCATTTGAGGACGCTTTATTTATCGTGAGATCGGAAGTTGTTTATAAGTCTGTTGATTTTCCTGATAGCTGGGAATTTAATCAAGATATTGAATCAATGCTTAGTGTGAATTTTTGGAAATAAAGGGCTATCTCTATTTAATAAATCATTACAAAGTGATCGCTATTTGCTAAAGGTAAAATCGCGATCGCTTGAAATGATGTCAAACAAATGCTTGGTTTATGAGGTTGGGCATTGGTCAGCTAATCAGCGATGGGTGCTGAAATGCTTATTTCGTAGTGACAAAAAAGGCGCAAATACGTCGATCACGCTTTAACTGACCAGCGCCAAATCTAAGCGATCGCCTTTAGCTTGCATATAGATTAAAGAGATGATCGCCTCAACTAATTGCTCTTGAATTTCATGGTGCAGGCGCACCATGAAACATACCTTCCGTACTCAAATCCTCATCAAGATCTTCCCAGTGAATACCATAACCATCACCGCAAATTTCCCACCTAGCAAGCTGCTCAATAGTTACATTCAATAACCTCGAATACCACACCACACTAATGGGGCTACAATTGTCCGCCCATCCATCAAATCAACGCTGATCGTAGACTTTTCGTCTTAAAGCAAAAAGCATGAAAATCGGCACTAAGTGCCGATTTTCATGCTTTTTGGGTTTATGTTCTAATCTGCAAAGCTTTACAGAAAATCCACTTAGCGTAATTAACCCATTTGACGACGTAGAGCTTCTAGTTCAGCATCAATAGCCTGACCAACGCTGGGCTTCACTGAATCAGAGGGAGGCAAAGCGCCTTGAGATGCAGGGCTACCTGTCATCATTTTGGCTTTGAGGGCTGCCAACTCATCATCAACCCCACTGCCAGCCTCTAGCTGAGCAAACTGAGACTCTAGATTGTCCATACCCAACTCAGCACTAGCACTTGCCTTAGCTTCTGCCATCAAGACACGCTCTTCCATGCGTTCAAAGGTAGCCGCCGCCGAGGTTGTATTCACCTTGCCCAACATATTGTTGAGGTTTTCTTGGGCTTTTGCCGACTGCATCCGCGCCTTGAGCATTTCCTTCTTGGTTTTCGCCTCAGAAATTTTGCCTTCGATCGCAATTAAATTTTTCTTGAGCAGTTCCACCTGCCCTGATTGCTGATCCAAACCAGCCTTTAAGGTTGCCGCCGAGTCAGCATGGGTTTTCTTGCGATTTAGGGCTTCTCTAGCTAGGTTTTCATCCCCCTTTTGGAGAGCTAGCATAGCCCGCTTTTCCCACTCTTGGGCTTGAGTGGCACTTTGATTATATTGTTGCTCTTGGCGCTTGAGGGCAGCCATTGACTGCGCTACAGCTTGGCGCAATTGCACCAAATCTTCCTGCATATCAATGATTGATTGCTCCAGAATTTTTTCTGGATCTTCAGCAGCCGAAACCATTGCATTTACATTGGACTTGACCACCATACCAATGCGATCGAGTAATCCCATAATCTTGTCCTTTGCGTTAGGGAGTAAATTGTTTACATACTATCATGAACAAAAAACATCGGCGGCACTATGCACCACCGATGTTTTTTATAGATATTCTGATATAGCAGCTCCGGGATTTGAACCCGGGACCTACGGATTATGAGACCGTCGCTCTAACCACCTGAGCCAAGCTGCCGTGCATTTCTTACTATAACATAACTGATGTAAATTTTTAGCAACATTGTTTGGGAATTGTTGAAGAATTTTATTGCGATCGCAGCAGCCACGATAAAGGCGCAATCGCGTCCCCGCAACGTACTAAAATGGCTCGTAGAGAAAGTTTCAACATCTCTGAATCTCTATCTATTGCATAGTTAAATTTCTAGTCTGTACAAATCCAAGGTCAAAAAAAATCTATGGTCGCAACCCCTAACACCACGAACGCAGCCACTCCCGCTTTTTGTGAAGGCATTCAGTATTTTGGCGAACCGTTGGAGGGGTTCGACGAGCTAGGGCGCGTGCCAGTGCTTAGTCCAGATAAGTCTGGCGTGAGCGATCCCAATGATCGCGCTGCGGTATTCCAAACCTTACTTGCCGCCGATGCCCTGCGTTATCTCACCTTGCAAGTTACCGCTAGTAAGGCATCGGGACATCCTGGTGGCTTTGCCAGTAGTGCCGAAGCTGTCGCCGCATTTTACATGCTCGGTCACAAAAATATGCCTACCGAAGTGGGACACCATGCCCCTGGTTACTACAGCGCCATGTTCCTCGATCGCTCCCTTGAAGACATGGGCATTAGCACCGTAGCGCAAATGCGTGAACGATATCGCGAAAAACACGGCTTACTGGGTCACTTGTCTGGCTTCATCCCTGGCATTCTTGCCCCTGCTGGCCCCCTCGGACAGGGACAACATTTTGCGATGGCAGCAGCATTGTTGCACCGTAACAAACTTTTCCCCGTAACCATGGGTGATGGTGGCATGGGTGAACCCTACCCCATTAGTTCAATTGCCCATTTCCACACGGCCTATCCTGAAGTTACCAACTTTGTGCCAATTCTGGTGTGGAATGGCTTCAGCCAAGAGCATCACAGCATGGTTTCGACCAAGACCAATGCCGAAATGATTGCATTTTGGAAAGGTAATGGCTTTGATGAAGTAATTCTGGTTGATGCTAAGGATTTTGATGATCAAAATCAAGAGGGCGCTTATGTTGATAGCACCGTGTTCTCCCTAAAGCAACGCTTAGCCTTCACCGAAGCAGTGTTGGTGGGCGCAGATAAGGCCGCAAAACTTGCTTTTGGCGGCAAGTTGACCGTATTTATCATCAAGCAACTCAAAGGTGCTGGAGTCCACGCACGCGGCGCAAAATCCCATAACCTCTATGCTCACCATACCCTTGAAAACCCCGATGTCGTCGCTGGATTAGTATCCCGTGCGCTCAATCCTGAAGCATGGCAAACCGTTCGCACCAACTTGGAATGGGCTGGTGGCGGCTCTTCTTCTAAAACGGCGGTGACAGAATCTGTCCTCGCTTTAACCGATTTAGGTACTTTGCCCTTAGAAGAATATGCGGCTGGAGAAGCAAAAATTTCGACCACAGCCATGGGTCGCTTAGTGGGCTATGTCGGACAAACTGATAAAAGCTATGTGGTCACTAATGCCGATGGTAATGAGGCTTCGGGCATTGCCAATATTAACCAAGCTCTGAAAATCAATCACCCCACCACCGATGCTCTCTACAATCAACAACCAGGCGGACAGGTCTATGAACCTCTCAACGAAGATGCCTGTGCAGGTTTAGCCGTTGGTTTGTCCTTGTTTGGCAGCCGATCTCTGTGGTGTTCCTATGAGTCCTTCGCGATTAATGGTCTACCGATTTGGCAGACAGTCACGCAGGCGATGGCAGAGTTGCGCCGTTCTACTCCTGCAACGGTTTGCCTCTTCACCGCAGGTGCTTTAGAGCAAGGTCGCAACGGTTGGACACACCAACGCCCTGAAATTGAAGGTTACTTCGCCGCCATGATGCGTAATGGCAACGTGTTCCCTCTGTTCCCACCTGATGCTAATAGTATTCAAGTTTGCTATGACTGGGCGTTGAATGCTCGCAACAAAGGTATAGTGATCACGGCTAGCAAGTCACCTTTACCAATCCGCACCACCTTTGAGCAGACCCGTAAAGCTCTTGAAGACGGTGCAATTACTTTGCAAGAAACTGCGGGTAATAAGAAAGTAGTCTTCGCAGTCATTGGAGACATGATGCTTCAGCCAGTCTATGAAGCTGCCCAACAGCTTGCTGAGCAAGGAATTGGTTCTAAGATTGTTTCCATTGTCAGCCCTCGCCGCATCTATCGCGCTTCCGATGTGGCTTGGGATACTTGCTCAGAGCCAGATGGCAAGTTCCTAACCGATGCTGAGTTTGAGTCTTTCTTTGGTGGTGATGCTTTACTCGGTGTCATTGGCGGCGCTTCGTCGATGCTAGAACCAGTCATGCTTCGCAGTAATAGCAAGCGCGATGTCTTTTCATGGAAGCGTGGTGAAACCACAGCATCCGCAGGTCAGTTGTTTGACTTCAATGGTATGAATGCATCTGCGATCGCGACTCGTGCCAAGCAGTTGATTGCTTAATTTGAACTGTAGCTAAAAAAATCCTCACTCGTTTATGACGAGTGAGGATTTTTTTATAGCTAATCAAGGAAACATAAGTGCTGCCTTGATTTTGAGGAAAAGTTAGGAAGTAGCTAAAGTCCGACGCTTGGTGACCATACGGAATGCTTCGATAACATCGCCTTCCTTCCATGACGAGAACTTAGCAAGAGAGATACCGCACTCAAATCCAGAGGCAACTTCCTTCGCATCATCCTTAACCCGTCGAAGTGAGTCAAGCACAGCCGTATGCACAACTTCATTACCGCGCTTAACACGGACATTACAGTTGCGGATCAACTTGCCATTCTGGACATAGCAACCAGCCACAGCACCCTTACCGATGGTAAAGATCGCGCGGACTTCTGCCTGACCAAGATACTCCTCGACCATTTCAGGATCGAGTAAGCCTTCCATCGCATCTTGAATATCTTCCAAGAGCTTATAGATGACGTTGTAATCGCGGAAATCGACACCCATCTCATCGGCAGCCTGTCTTGCTCCAGGAGCCATGGTGGTATTGAAGCCAAGCACAACTGCTGAACTCGCTGCCGCCAAACTAATATCGTTTTCGGTGATTTCCCCAGGCGCAGATAGCAAGATCCGTAGTTGTACTTCACGCTGAGGTAGTTGCGCTAATGAGCCAAGAATTGCTTCGAGAGAGCCTTGTACGTCTGCCTTGAGGATAATATTGAGTTCCTTGAGATCGCCTTCCTTGACCTTTTCGGACAAAGTTCCGAGGGTGACACGACGGGATGCCATCGCTTGAATCAAGCGGGCTTGGCGTTGATCCATCGTGCGTTGATCGGCAATCGCACGGGCTTGTTTTTCATCAAGATAGACCTCAAACTCATCACCTGCCGCAGGTACATCGCCCAAACCAAGGACTTCCACCGCGAAGGATGGAGACGCTTTATCGACCCGCGCACCGCGATCATCGACCATGGCACGCACCTTACCAAAGGCTGCACCCGCCACAAAGATGTCACCAACGCGCAATGTACCGTTTTGGACGAGTAAAGTGGCAACAGGTCCCTTCGCCTTATCAAGGTGGGCTTCAATGACTGTACCCTTCGCAGTACGGTTGGGGTTGGCTTGCAGATCTTCAACTTCGGCAACCAATAAGATCATTTCCAACAGGGTATCGAGATTTTCTCCACGAATTGCACTGACTGGAACCATGATCGTATCGCCGCCCCATTCTTCAGCTACAAGGGCATATTCAGTCAATTCTTGACGAATGCGATCGGGTTGCGCCTCAATCTTGTCCACCTTGTTAATAGCGACCACAATTGGCACTTTAGCTGCACGGGCATGGCTAATTGCTTCAATAGTTTGCGGTTGCACACCATCATCGGCAGCAACCACTAGCACCGCAATGTCAGTAACCTTAGTTCCTCTTGCCCGCATTGCCGTAAAGGCTTCGTGTCCAGGGGTATCAAGGAAGACGATCTGTTGATCTTGACCATTATGCTCAACATCAACGTGGTAAGCACCGATATGCTGCGTAATCCCACCTGCTTCTCCTTGGGCGACCTTACTCTTGCGAATCGCATCCAATAAAGTGGTTTTACCATGGTCAACGTGACCCATGATCGTGACAACAGGGGGACGACGTTGCAACTTATCAAGGTCGTCAACTTCAATCATCTCGGTCTTCAGCGCCAGCTCAACCACTTCAGGGGCATGGACTTCATAGCCCAATTCCGTTGCTACCATCTTGGCAGTACCCACATCAAGGGTCTGGTTAATATTCGCCATGATCCCCTTCATAAATAGGGTGCGAATTACTTCAGTTTCCGAAAGTACCAAGCGCTTAGCCAGTACCGCCACGGTCATACCTTCTTCAATTTCTACAGAAGTTGGCTTTTCGGGAACGACTTCAACTTGATGATGGCGACGATCACGACTTGGTGCAGATTTCTTGCCCTTTTGAGTTGGCTTAATGTCAGCCGCCATGGTGGGCTTCGCTGGGACAGTTATTGCCTTGGGTCTAGCCGTTGGACGCGCTAGGGATAGACTGATCTGTGCTAGCTCATTGGCAGCATCAGTCGCATCATCATCATCGTCATCATCAAAATCACGCAGATATCGCTTGGGTTTGTTCAAGCGATTCTTTTCCTTCAGTTCTAGTAAATCCTTTTCTTCCTCTTCCTTAGATTTACCCTTGCGCTTATTAGCTTTATTTGGCAAGGTGGGTTTCTCTAAAAGCTCAGGTAGAGTTGGCGGACTAAAACCGCCAGCACTTTCAGGCTTCTTGCCTGTTTTATCGGCGATGACAGGCTTTTCTGGCGCACGCATCAAAGTTGGCATCGGTGGACGCAAATTATGGGGTGGCTCAGTGGGTGCAGTGATTCCCCTCTCGATCAGTACCGAATCTTTGACTAGTTTAGGCCCACGGGTTTGGGGTCTACCCGCCGCAGGAGCCGCCGCCGCAGGAGCTTCCACAGGACGATTTAGTTTAGGGCGCTCAGGCTTGTTGATTCTTATTGCTTCAGTTGGGCTATTAGCTTCATTCTTATCCTCGTCAACGCGAGCTTTTGCCGCAACCTTTGGCTCATCATTAGGTCTAGCCACAGGAGGTTTAGGTGCAATCACTGCCTTCGGTGTAACGGCAACAGGAGTTTTGGGACGCTCTGGCGCAACGGGTTTGTTTAGCTTTACCTGTGGTGGTGACACACTTACTAATGCTTGCTTGGGAGGAACACGTTCAGACTTGTCCGACTGTGGCGATCGCTCACCCCTTGTCATGTCTTTGCGGGGTGTTTGATCCTTGGCTACAGCTCCTTGCTTGACAGGTGCTTCCTTGGGTATAGATACAACTTTGGGAGGTACAGGAACCGCTACAACTTTTTCAGGAGGCTTAGGTAGTGATGGAGGAGGAGTCAACTCTGCCCTAGGTTCTGATGGCGATGCGGGCTGAGAGTCTTTGCTTGCTTTAGGGGTGATTGGTGTGGTCAATGCAGGTTCTGAAGTCAATTCGATTTTAGGTGCAGATGTGATTTCGGACTGTTCCCCTTCTGAAGAAGGACGACTGGGAGGCTTAACTAACGAAGGAGCATGAGGCATGGGCGAAGAAGAATTATTAGTGGCAGTTTGGGCAGGAGATACAGAGCTAGGCTCGGCAATTGGACTGGGTGAGTTAAGGGGTGGCTGAGCTTCTACATTGTCAGAGCCTGTGCTTAGCCTAATCGTGGGCTTGGTGACCGCCAAAATTTGTTGTTTGGCAGTGCGAGCTTCAGATTCTTTGGGTTTGGCTGTCGCGGTTGTCTTCTTATCAGAAGCTTTGGGCTCAGCTTTGGGATGGTCTTGAGGGGCTTTGATGCGAACCAATTCCGCCTCGGATTCTGTAATTGTACTACTATGACTTTTGACAACTATATTTAGTTGTTCGCACACTGCCATGACATCTTTGGTGTCAAGGTCTAGCTCTCGTGAGAGTTCATATAGTCGAACTCGATTGCTTATACTCATTGCTTACTCTGCCCTGCGAAACTGTTTTAGGTAACGAAATTGAATTTACATAGAAGTTGCTTCCTATCTTTTGCTAGGTTGAATTACATTGACTGAATTACATTGACCATAGTTAATCTTAGAAGCGCCTAGCTATTCCTGCTTGAACAGGTTTAGCCTGAATTTAGGTGTCAAGTTGGTTTCAACTTGGAGCTGAAACTACTATAGCTATTATTACCCATGCAACCTAGTAATAAGAGCATTTAGCAAACTTGACTCATAAATTTTGGCAAAATCCCACTTAGTCTACTAGCTCTTGTACATTAACCTTAAATACACCCCAAATACAATTTTTGGGTATTGGTTTTAGCGAGATCGCGCCTATGGAAACTGTTACAGTTATTTACATTAATTTACTTTGATGTAGGATCGAGTAGTCGCGAAATGTTTTGCCCCTGATTGTTTTGCCCCCTATTGTTTTGACTTTATGACCAACGTACCCGTCTCTCGTATTCGTAACTTCTCGATCATTGCCCATATCGACCATGGTAAGTCAACGCTTGCCGATCGCTTGTTGCAATTTACAGGCACGGTGGCAGACCGAGATATGAAAGCCCAATTTCTCGACAATATGGACTTAGAGCGAGAGCGCGGTATTAC
This sequence comes from Pseudanabaena mucicola FACHB-723, assembly GCF_014696385.1. Lineage (GTDB taxonomy): Bacteria > Cyanobacteriota > Cyanobacteriia > Pseudanabaenales > Pseudanabaenaceae > Pseudanabaena. The sequence continues at coordinate 148,745 of NZ_JACJQB010000002.1, read as the reverse complement.
CATCAAACTACAAGCGGCAAGAATGAAGTACCAAGCCCTTGATGGTGAGGAATATACAATTAATTTAATTGATACCCCAGGGCATGTGGACTTTTCCTATGAGGTGTCTCGTAGTTTGGCGGCTTGTGAGGGGGCTTTGTTGGTAGTGGATGCGTCACAGGGGGTAGAAGCGCAAACTCTGGCTAATGTCTACTTAGCCTTAGAGAATAATTTGGAAATTGTGCCTGTTCTTAATAAAATTGATTTGCCCGGGGCAGATCCCGATCGCATTGCCCATGAAATTGAGGAGCTAATTGGCTTAGATTGTGTGGATGCCATCCATGCCTCGGCAAAGCAAGGGATCGGGATTCGCGAGATTTTGGAATCAATCGTTTCTAAAGTGCCAGCACCAAAAGATACCGTTGATCAGCCTTTACGGGCTTTGATTTTTGATAGTTATTATGATGCCTATCGTGGTGTCATCGTCTATTTCCGTGTTATGGATGGCACGGTCAAAAAAGGTGATCGCATTAAATTTATGGCATCGGGTCAGGAATATGTAATTGATGAGTTAGGCGTACTTGCCCCTAGCCAAATCCAAGTCGATGAATTACATGCAGGTGAGGTGGGTTATCTTGCTGCGGCAATTAAAACCGTAGCCCATGCGCGGGTTGGTGACACGATTACTTCGGCGGTTGACTCTGCACCTGAGCCATTTCCGGGCTATGAAGAAGCAAAACCGATGGTATTTTGCGGCATGTTTCCCACTGATGCCGATCAGTTTGAGGAGTTGCGTGAAGCCTTAACTAAACTCAAGCTCAATGATGCGGCTTTAAATTATGAGCCAGAAACCTCTAACGCGATGGGCTTTGGCTTCCGTTGCGGATTTTTGGGGATGCTGCATATGGAGATTGTGCAGGAAAGGTTGGAGCGTGAATATAACCTCGATTTGATTGTGACTGCGCCATCGGTGGTTTATCAAGTGACGACCAATAACGACGAGATCTTGATGATTGATAACCCTAGTGAATTGCCTCCGCCTAATTCACGGAAATTGATTGAAGAGCCATACGTCAAGCTAGAGATTATGACTCCTCAAACTTACATTGGGACATTAATGGATCTCTGTGTGGCGAGACGCGGCGTATTTGTTGATACTAAGTACATCACCACTGAGCGGGCAACTTTAATCTATGAACTGCCTTTGGCGGAAATGGTGACGGATTTCTTTGATCAGATGAAGTCGCGTACTAAGGGCTATGCCAGCATGGAGTATCAAGTCATTGGCTATCGTCCGAATGATTTGGTGTTGGTGGATATTCTGGTTAATGAAGAACCCGTCGATGCTTTAGCCTGTATTGTCCATCGTGACAAGTCCTATAATGTTGGTCGCGCTTTGGTTTCTAAACTGAGGGAACTGATTCCTAAGCAACAATTTCAAATTCCAATTCAGGCGGCGATCGGCTCTAAGATTTTGGCGCGGGAAAATATTTCGGCATTGCGTAAAAATGTGTTGAGCAAGTGTTACGGCGGTGATATTTCTCGTAAGAAGAAATTGCTAGAGAAGCAGAAGAAAGGTAAAAAGCGGATGAAGTCGATTGGTACGGTGGAAGTACCACAAGCCGCCTTTATGGCAATTTTGCAATTGAATGGTGATTGATACAGCGCTTTGTGCTGAATTAAAAAACAGGCTGCAAAAGAAAAAAGACGGCTGATGCCGTCTTTTTTCTTTTCCGTTAAGTGAGTCGTTGATAGCGCATTCCAGGGTATGGGGCGATTGCCCCCATCAGTTCTAAATGGGTTAGTGCGCCTAAAACCTCACCAGAGGGGGCTTTGACCTGTTCCACAATCCAATCAAGACCAACGGGATCGCCAAAACCAATTGATTGGAGGATGCTCTGTTGCAGTGGGGCAAGATGATCAATTGCGATCGCAGTGGTAGTTTGATCTAAATGCGGCAGCATTCCCAAGGATTCCAGCAACTCATCTACACCTAAAATCGCCTGTGCGCCTTTACCCAAAAGCTTTAAACAGCCCTTAGCTTCACTCACATCAAGGGAATTGGGCAGAGCATAGACATCTCGTCCATATTCATTGGCTTGATAAGCCGTGATCAAAGCTCCTGAACGATCGGGAGCTTCGATCACCAATGTGACGCGGCTGAGTCCTGCAATAATCCGATTACGGGCAGGGAAATGTGCTTTTTGAGGCGTTGTACCCTGCGGATATTCACTCAGGACTAAGCCTGAGTTGAGAATTTGGTTATATAAATCCTTGTGCCGATGGGGATAAATTTGATCGACTCCTGTGCCTACGACTGCCACAGTTTGTCCACCAACATCTAAACAGGCTTTGTGGGCTTCGCCATCGATGCCCTCTGCCATGCCTGAAATAATCGTAAAACCACGCTCCGCTAAAGCCGTTACCAGCTTTTTAGTCCACCTGCGACCATAGGGGGTGGCGCGGCGCGTACCAACGATCGCTACGGTATTCCGTTCATTCCAACTGGTGAGATGACCGCGATAGTACAAAATTGGCGGCGGATCGGGGATCTCCCACAGTAATTGCGGATATTCGCGATCGCAAGGAGTCCAAAAATTGAGGTTGTCATGCTCATGGACTGCCAAGAGTGACAAAGGTTCAACTTCTTGCTGGGCTTGACGGATGGACTCAAGGGTTTGCCCGCCAATGCCCTCGACCTGTTGCAGCTCCTTTGGTAATGCTTGCCATGCCTCCGCCATAGAGTCGAAGGTTTGGTAAATGCGTTTTAGTAAAACGGGACCAAGCCCCCGTACCTGTGACCATGCTAACCAGTAGGCTCTTTCCATTAGTTAAGGGTTTTAAGGCGTTTAAGCCATGACATTTTTAAAAAATGCGATCGCATCTTTGAGCGCTGTAATAAATGTATCAATTTCTGCTTTGGTGTTGTAAAAGTAAACACTGGCACGAGCCGTACCACTGATGCCTAAAAAACGATGTAAAGGCTGTGTGCAATGATGCCCAGACCGAATCGCGATCCCATCTTGGTCAAGCATTGCCGATAGATCGTTGGCATGAATGCCATGGGCAATCGTGAAGGCAGCTAAACCTGCGCGATTGTGCCTTGGCCCATAGACCTTGATATCAGGAATTTGTTCGAGTTGTGCCATCAGGTAATTAATTAATTCCTGCTCATAGTCATGGATCTTGTCCATGCCGATTGCCATCAAATAATCAACCGCAGCACCGAGGGCAATTGCCTCACCGATCGCAGGTGTACCTGCCTCAAACTTATGGGGCAAACCTGCATAGGTCGAATGATCAAGGAAGACATCAGCGATCATTTCCCCACCACCCATAAAGGGAGGCATTTCTAGCAATAGCTCCCGCTTACCATAGAGAAATCCAATGCCCGTTGGGGCGCACATTTTATGTCCCGAAGCTACCAGCCAATCACAATCTAGGGCTTGGACATCAATCGGCATATGGGGGACACTCTGACAGGCATCGAGCAGCACCTTTGCACCCTGAGCATGGGCTAGGGGAATAATCTCCTCGACGGGGTTGACGCAACCGAGGGTATTGGAAACATGGACGATGGAAACTAGTTTGGTCTTAGGACTTAGCAAAGACCGAAACTGCTCAACGCTCAACAGCCCTTCGCTGGTGGGTTCGAGAAACTTCAGCACTGCACCTGTGCGCTGAGCAATTAATTGCCAAGGGACGATATTACTGTGATGCTCCATCACTGAGAGGATCACCTCATCTCCTTCCTTGAGATTAGCCCAACCCCAAGTATAGGCAACTAGATTAATTGCTTCACTGGCATTGCGGGTATAGATAATTTCTTCTGATGACTTGGCATTGACAAATTTAGCGACCTTTTCCCTTGCGCCTTCGTAGGCATCGGTTGCTCTAGCGCTGAGGGTATGTGCGCCGCGATGGACATTGGCATTGTCATGCTCGTAATAGTATTTCCAAGCCTCAATTACTGACTTAGGCTTTTGCGAACTGGCAGCATTGTCAAAATAGATAAGGGGTTTGCCGTTAACTTCTTGATTCAAAATCTCGAAATCTGCTCTGACCCGATCTGCCAAAGTCTTCTCGTAGGTTAGTGTCATGGGGCTTGCTATGGTGCTGTCTTGAATATTAGCTATCTTAAATATTTAGATGTGGTGGCGGCGACGGTCTGAAATGCCGAATGCGTTTCACATTTTTCTGGCATTTTGTCTACTTAATTTTAGCAGTCTATGCTGAATCAGGTGGGGGCTAGAAGCGTTATAGTGTGATAGACAATGCTGCCTTAAAGCCTTCTTATTCATAGCCTGTTTAGTATTATGACCCCGCTACCCAAATATCGCCCCAAACATCTGTCATTGGGCCCGCTAGAGTCAGAAATTCTAAATATTATCTGGAACAGCACCAGATTAGGTGCGACCGATATTCACGATCGCATTTTGAATGATCCCGATCGCGAATTAGCCTATGGCTCGGTGATGACGGTACTCCGTCGCCTCGAACAAAAGGGCTGGATTCATTGTGAGAAGGAAGGTAGAACACTCTATTGGCAAGCGCGAATATCTCGTGCCGAAGCACAGGCTTTGCAAGCCTATCACCAACTGAATCGCTTTCTAGAATTGGGTGATGCCGATATTGTGGCTGCCTTTGCCGATGATCTTGACAGGGCAAGCATGGACAAACTCGAAGCGATTGCCGATCGTCTCACCAAACTCCGTCAATCAAGATCCCCATCACAGGAGGGCTAAGCCAATGCATTTTGTCATGATTTTGGGATCGCTCTGCCTTGCTTGGGCAATGCGTTATGGTTGGAAAAACCTTATCGAGTCTGGTGGTCATAACTGGCTAAGTCGCTGGCAAACTGCCCTGATCTGTTTTGTGTTGCCGCCACTGCTGGTCGTGATGACGGCGATCGCCGTTATTTGGATGGGGGCAGAGGGACAGATGATTGGTTTACAGGCTGGTCAACTCAGCTATGCGATCGCAATTCTATTTCTGATCTACAGCATTTTGCGATCAGCTCAACTTGCTTGGAGCGGTTGGCAATCTTTACAAAAATTACAAAATCTGGTGATCGAGACTGAAAATGCTGAGTCTGAGGAATCCATGCAAATCTTAGATATGCCGATGCTATTCGCCGCCCAAATCGGCTTTTGGCGATCGCAACTTTTTATCAGCCAAGGTTTGCTCAATAAACTGGATGCTGAACACCTTGAAGCTGTGCTATTGCATGAACGCGCCCATGCCTATTACCGTGATACCTTTTGGTTTTTCTGGCTCGGTTGTCTCCGTCAAGTCATGCCTTGGCTGCCCAATACCCAAGCTCTCTGGGAAGAATTATTACTACTGCGTGAACTTCGCGCCGATCGTTGGGCGGCTCAATATGCTGATGGCTTATTGCTAGCCGAGTCATTACTGCTGATGGTCACTAGCAATTCAACCCCCAACACCACCTTTGCCGCAGCTTTTGGGGCAACCAATACCTGCGATCGCCTCGAAGAACGCATCAATTTTTTGTTGGCAACCCCTGAACCTTTGCCACAATTCTCTTTGCGATCGCTATTTTGGCTCAGCTTTGCTTTACTGCCTCTAACCGTTTTGCCATTGCACTACTAAACAAAAAAATTGAAAGCTCTGCAAAGCGGAGCTTTCAATTTTTTTGTGCAAGAATTCACGGTACGATGGAACGCGAAGACTGAGAGAATTGTATGGTGCATCAACTGCCGACTGGCGCAAAAGATTTACTTCCCCTAGACGTTGCTCAAAAGCGTTGGATCGAGAGTCGTATTCAACAAGTTTTTCAGTCATGGGGCTATCAACGCATCATTACCCCCACCGTTGAACATTTGCGATCGCTAACCGCAGGGGGCGCTGTCGATCCTGAATCCGTAATTCAACTCCATAGCAACAGCATCGATATTTTGGGCTTACGTCCCGAATTTACTGCCTCAATTGCCCGTGCCTATGCGGCGCGACTTGGCGGCAATGTGGCGACCTGTCCGCAGCGACTCTATTACAACGCCAATGTATTTCGGCGTAGATCCAACAACACCTCAGAAGAATCTTTTCAAGCAGGTGTAGAGCTATTGGGCGCATCGGGTTTACTTGCCGATGGCGAAATCTTGATGCTGCTTGCCGAAAGCCTCGATCGCGTAGAACTAGAAAATTGGCAAATTATTCTTGGTGATGCTCGACTCACGGGGGCATTGCTAGAGCTTTTCCCAGAGCAATATCGCGATAAAGTTCGACAATGCCTAGCTAGTCTTGATCGCATTTCTCTACAGGAAATGGACTTACCCACAGATGTCAAAGGTTATGCCCTCGAATTAATCGATCTCCGCGGCAAGCCCAAGGATGTACTTAGCCGACTATCCAACAGTGCATGGACATCGAGCCTGACAGGGGAAATTAATTATCTCAAGTCCCTGATCGAACTTTGGGAAAGTACAGGTACTACTTCAGTCGATCGGCTAATTCTCGATCTCAGCTTTATGCAGACCTTTGACTATTACACAGGCATTGTCTTTGAAGTTGCCTGTAACAACTATGTAGTTGCTCAAGGAGGACGCTACGATCATCTTCTCGGCGTTTATCATCCTCAAAACATCAGCTATCCCAGCATTGGTTTTTGCATTAATCTCGAAGATCTGCAACAAGCTTTGCAATCACGCTTACCCCAAACCCTCGTGACATCTAAATGCTTAGTTGTTGCCCAAAGTCCCAAGGCGATGCAATCCGCCTTTGCCTATGCTGCCAAGCTACGCCAAGATCTAGCAAGTGATGCAATTGAGTTAGAGTTAGAATTTCGGGCTGAAACAGAAGTGCGAAACCATGCGCGATTGCGAGGTATTACTCAGATTGCATGGATTAGCAATGACGGTGCGGCAAGCCTAGAAAGTGTCAGCTAAAAAATCTCTATTCAATTTGGATAACTTAAGGTAATCTATTCAACCAATCATCAATACAGCAATTGATTTGATCTTGATTAGGTATTTTTGAATGAGATTTCCAGAAACTGCAAAATCGAGTGTTAGCTTAGCCTTTAGTTTGGGGCTAATTGCCTCAATCGTGGCAATCGGCTGGTACTACGTCATTTTGCCCTATAGACAGAGTCCTCAAAGACCTGTTTTTGCCAATGACCTCAAAGCTGTACCTGCACCCAAGTCGCCGATCGCCGCGATCAAGGTGCAGCCAGTCCCAAAACCAACGGTCACCGCGAAACCCAAATCTAACGATGCCAAATATCAGGGTAAAGTTAATGCTGGTATTGGGTTAGTATTTCGTGCTGAACCTAGTCAATCGGCAAATAATGTTGGCGGTGCAGACTTTAATGCCAAGGTTGCCGTTATTAAAGAAACCCCTGATCGCGAATGGGTATTTGTCAGGAATGAAAGCACCAAAGAAGAAGGTTGGGTAAGGGCTGGCAATATTACTAAGGAATAGTTAAGCGTAAAAGAGATGTGCGGCGCGAAGCGCCGCACATCTCTTTGGGTTTTAGTGTTGCTACAGCGATACTTTTTTATTTATTGATAGCGATAGGCTGAATCACTGCATAATAGGAATAAAGCCGATAGAGACAATCCTGCAAGTTAATTGGATTGTCGCGGTATAGAGCAAGTAATTGAGTTAGCGATGCATTTTATTGATCGAGTTACGATACATGTCAAGTCTGGCGATGGTGGCGATGGGCTGGTCGCATTTCGCCGCGAGAAGTATGTGCCTGCGGGCGGGCCTGCGGGTGGCAATGGTGGCAATGGCGGTTCTGTGATTTTGGAAGCCACAACCGATCTACAAACATTGTTAGACTTTCGCTTCGAGAATATTTTTAAAGCGGAAAATGGTGAACGCGGCGGCCCCAGTAATATGACGGGGCGTAAAGGCAATGATCGCATTATCAAAGTGCCGATTGGTACGGTGGTGATGAATGAAGAGACAGGTGAAGTGTTAGGAGATCTAACCGAGGCTGGACAAACTTTGTTTGTGGCAAAGGGGGGCAAGGGTGGCTTGGGGAATAAATATTTCTTGAGCAATCAAAATCGCGCCCCTGACTATGCCCTACCCGGATTACCGGGAGAAGAGTTAAATCTCTATCTGGAATTAAAGTTAATTGCGGAAGTGGGTATCATTGGCTTGCCGAATGCGGGTAAATCAACCCTAATTTCGGTGGTGTCGGCAGCCCGTCCCAAAATTGCGGATTATCCCTTTACTACCCTTGTTCCAAATTTGGGTGTGGTGTCTAAGCCTTCAGGTGATGGCATTGTGTTTGCGGATATTCCCGGCTTAATCGAAGGGGCTTCTGAGGGAATTGGTTTAGGGCATGACTTTTTGCGTCATGTGGAACGCACGAAGCTATTGATTCATCTGATTGATGTGACACAGGACGATCCCCTTGCTGCCTATCACACGATTCAAGAAGAATTAGAAGCCTATGGTCATGGTTTATCGGATAAGCCGCAAATTTTGGCTTTGAATAAGATTGATGCAATGTTGCCTGAAGATGTGGAGGAAATTGCCGCTCAATTTGATCAACCGATTTTAGCTATTTCCGCAGCATCGAAAAAAGGGCTAGATATACTTTTGCGCTCGGTTTGGAAAAAGTTGGAAAAATTTGATCAACAAAACCCATAAAAAAAGCGGTGCTTAGCACCGCTTTTTTTATGGGGAGATGGCGATTATTTAAGCATATAGAAATTTCCAAGAGCCGCGATCGTCGTAATTTTTTTGTCAGGCATATCAGTTTCGTAGAGACTAAACAATATGAAGTTTTGCTGTTTTGTTGAGTTCTCAACGATGCCTGTAATCACTCCTTTCCCTTGTGAGATCAGAAATTTACAGGACTGTTGGGCGGCGATCGGCATATCGCCAGCACAGAGTGAATTTTTGCCTGTTTCTGAAAACTCGGTGGCAGCATATTCAACGTAACGTTCTTTGCTGGGATTGCTGATAGCCATGCCCACAGCAACGATCGCAATGCCAATTAAAGTTACTTGTAATTTCATAATCAAAATAGACAGGGGGCTTAAGTCCCTTGTTCCTTAAGTTTCTAGATGTTTTAAATGTACTGACAACTGCTACTTTTTAATTGGTGCGATCGCAATTTGGCTAATGTCACAAATTTGTTGATGACAATGACCATTACTAGCCACGATCGTTCCCCATTGGCGTAGTTCGAGATTGTTGTACGACAACTCGGTTAAATCCGCATGGGTAAGCTTGCCGCCCGCCTCGGTCAAGATAATTTCAGGAGCGCAGTAGTCCCAATCTTTGGGGGCAGATTTGCCAGAGACAGAGATATATACGTCTGCATGACCTGATGCGATCGCCGCGAATTTACCGCCAATGCTACCAACAGCAATTTCCGCAGCTTTGGGTAACTCATGGAGGATGCTTTCTAGTTGGGCATTGCGATGGCTACGACTAGCAACGACCACCATTTGATCGAGTTTAGCTTTGTCAGAAACATGGATGCGTTGCTTTTGACCGTCTCTGGTTTCCACATATGCCCCTTTACCGAGTATGGCTTGAAATAGACGATCTTGGGCAGGTGTGGCAACTAGCCCCAATACAGGTCGTTGGCGATAGGCTAAGCCAATATGTACCGCAAATTCATTAGTACGGCGAATAAAGTCACTGGTTCCATCCATCGGATCGATGATCCAGACCCATTCACAATCAAGACGATTGATATTATCTTCAGTTTCTTCACTGAGATAGGCAAATTCTTCAGTGCCAAAAGCCTCTTTTAGCTGTTGCAAAATAAATTCATTGGCAGCTAAATCGGCGGCAGTTACATTTCCATCTTCACCACCCTTCGACCTGATATCTAAGTCTTGAGGATCTTGATAATACTTCATCAAAATGTCACCCGCTCCCCAAGCGATTGGGCGAGCAAGTGACATGATTTCGTCTAAATTTAGCATCTTTGATTTTGGTGAAGCTGATGATTTGTACTATAGCGTAACCAAACATCAAAGCAAAAGAGGAGGTAATCACCTCCTCTTTTGCTTAACCACAGCCACAGCCAGATTTTTTGCAACCTGTCGAGCCTGCGGGATGTCCATCAGCGCAGGCTTTGCTGCAATAGGGCTTGCCATTTGCCATGATTGCTGTATCGAGGGAGACGATGCAAGAGCATTTAGGACAAGCACATTTAGTTTCAGTAATAGTGGTCATGAATTTAATCCTATGCGATTGAGCTTATTATATATGAATATATATTCATAAGTCAAGAATAAACTAATGCGATCACTTTTTCGTAAAATGGATACATGTTAAATTCCTCTCCAATTTCCGATCGCAGTGTGCAAGAGATACCAAATTGCGATCACTGTGAAGCTGAACCTGCAGTATTGCAAAATTTAACCGATGACATTTTGTCAGTGGAAAAGGCACAGATCATGGCAGAATTTTTTGCGATGTTGGGAGATCCCAATCGCCTCAGAATTTTGTCGATCCTATCGCGGCAGGAGTTATGCGTGCATGATCTGGCAGAATTAGTCGGTATGAGTGAGTCAGCAGTATCTCACCAGCTTAGGGTGTTAAGAACGATGCGTTTAGTTAGTTACCGTAAAAGTAAGCGTCGCGTCTATTACCAATTGCTGGATCACCATGTTCTAGAGCTATATCAGTCGGTTTCTGAGCATTTAGACGAGTAATCCACCCAAAAACAGGTAAGGAAAAGGCTTAGCCTTTTCCTTACCTGTTTTTGGGGCTTTAGGTGTATTGCGATCGCAATATGCGTAGTGACTCTATTGCCTTCTGTGACTCAATGGCAACCCTCGCCAAACAAGCGTAGATCAGAACAACATAATTTGCTTTGATGGAAGACTCAAGCTGGCGGCATTGATAGACAAGGGTCAATGCACCAACCTTACCGCTACTGGAGCGCAATTTATTTAACAATTCCCAGAGCTGAGTGTGATTATTTGTCGCTAGGGCTTGATCGATGGCTTGAACTAAGAGCGGGGTTTCTTGTAGGTAAGTATCGATTACTTCTAAGGCGAGATTGCGATCGCAATTGGTGAGAGTTTCTAAAAACTGCAAGTCAATTACAGGGTTAGTCTCTTGCTCTAAAAATGCACAGAGATCAATCGGTAACCGATGCACCTGTTCTATTGTTGGCTCAGTCACTGGAAGATCATACTGTTGCTCCTGTTGGCATGACTCAGTTGTATCCAAACCATGCTGAAGCTCCACTAAATTAAAATGATCGATAGATATTTCTAGAGCAGCTTCTTTTGATGAATCCTCTACCAGCACACCTTCTACATCAGTCAACGACTGAATTTCTGCGGTGGGAATTGTTCTGGTAGCAGGTGCATCTGCCTGTTCAAAATTCATTGCCAAGTCAACGGATGTAATGTTCTCATCAGCAGCGACAGGCATGACTGAGGTTGTATCTACATCTATCGTTCTACTTGATAAAGTTAAATCCTCATCTACTAATGGAATAGATGTTTTCTCAATGTCGGCAACTGCTAAAACTAATGAACTTGTTTCCGTTGGTAAAGCCGCTAAAGCTTCATGGAAATCAGAGTCAATATTGGCAAGGGGATGGGTTTCCTGCTGGTGACTATCTATTTCCAATGGAGACTCTTCTGGAACTTCTTGCTCGTGATTGAACTCTGTGATTTGAGACTCTATTAACACAGTTTCCTGATCAGGATGGCTCACCTCTATTGGTACTTCTATAACAACATTCTCTATATCTTGAGGTGCAATTTCTGGCTCAGGTACTTGGGAGATACTAGAAACCTTTGCAGATTCTTCTGCTTCTGTTTCTTGCTCAATATCATGTATAGAGATAGTTTCTGGAGCTTCTATAGAAGTTATAGTTTCTACAGTCGGTTCTTGCAGAATAGTTGGCTCATCGGCATCAATATCTTGATTGACAACTAGATTTTGTACAGATTGATTGTCACTGGCGGCGATTTCGGCAACGGCTCGGTGCAAATGATCTAGCTCATTTTTGAGGACTTGTAGATCCTCGGTGAGATCGTGGGATTGCTGACGTAAATTGGTGAGGGAAATTGCAATGCCAATTTGAGCGGCAATGAGGGATAGGGAAGTGCGATCACTCTCGGAACAACTCTGATGATTGTTGCCATAAAAGGCTACTAGAGTCCCCCAAACTTCTTGTCCTGCATGGATCTTATTGGAAGCGTAAGCAGAAATTCCGATTTCCTCTAGTAAATTACTGATGTGATTAGAGATACTAGAACTACGAATATTGGCGACAATTTGCTCCTCTTGTTCTGCAATGTGACCTTCAGATTCTGCTTGGATCGACTCAGCCAGATGCCGTGCCAAGGAAAGCTGTCTTTCAGGCATATTTGCAAAGGACTCCACACCGCTTGCGATCGCATCGGTGGCAAATTCTCCTCGTCCGTCATCGTGAAACCGAAAAATAGCAACACGATCGACTTGTAGTAATTTTTGGGCCACCTGTACGGCAACTTGTAAAACTAGCTCTAGAGATGGTGAGCGCTGAATTGTATCGGCAAGTTGGGCGAGGGCTTTTTCTCTAGCGATGATATTGCTAAGTAAATTCGATGCAGGTGAATCTGATGACTGGCTAGCTAGAAGCTTTTCGTAATGCTCTTCCCAGCTAAGTTGATGGACACGCTCTTGCTGAACCAAGATGGCTTTGAGGTGTTCATAGGCAGCGCGATCGCGGCAGAGATGGCGAATTTGGTCTAGGAGATGAGAATCCATGGGTACGATTTGCTTCCCCGAATGTGTTCTAGCTTTTGTTTAAGTGGCTAGGCATAATTAAAACCTAGAGGTAAAACCTGTAGCACGCGCAGCGTGTGCTACAGGTTTCAGGGTTTTATATTTAATTGCGCCTAGTTCCATAGAAAAACAATAAACTTGGAAAACTTTGATTTATCTGGAAATTGAATTTTAGCTGATCTGCTTTGGCGATCGCATGAGACACAAAGCGTAACTTTGGTATTTGCGCTAATAAAAAAGTAGGAATAGTTGATGATATATCACTATTTTTTGTTAGTTTCTATAATGTTTTGCGGTGCTTTGCACTGTAATATCGTTACTCATTGTCTAGATGTCAAAAGATATTTAAAGCTATGGTGCGCTATACCCTTGCCCAAAGTCCCGAAGTTGTCTTAAGCGTGAGTGGCAAAGATTCGCCAAAAGCACGGGAAAAGGCAATGGCAGAACTGATGGAATTGATGGACTCAGGTAAACTCGATACTGACCTTGCTGATGGCTTTAGTCCTGACCAATTTATTGAAGTGAGAGAACTTTCTATGTCTGAAGATCGCGAAGATCCGATTACTCAAGCTGTGCAAGTCTTAAATAACCTTGCAACCTTAAAAATTAAAATTCAAGAATTACGATCTGATGCGATGCAGGTGCGATCGCAAATCGATATCCTGTTCAGCGATGAGATTGTCTCTGAGGAGCAAATCAACAGCATTAAGGAAGGTTTTAAGACGCTCAAGAGTTTTGCTCAGTTGAATATGAAGTTTTTAGATGCGCGATCGCAGGCTGAACATGCTCGTCAAGTTCTGGATGAAGCGCTCAAGTCGCCCAATGCTGAGGTAAAAATCTCTGCTGATAGTAGTGCGGCAAGTTCTTCCCCCTTTGAAATTGAGAACGATGAGGATGAAACAGACAATAACGAGTCAACCACGCAAGTTGAAAATGCGATTGTTGAAGTGCCTGTGAATAAATCGAAGAAAAAATAATAGCAAAGCTAAAAATGCCTTTGCTTGAGTACAAATACATTTTAAAAGTGGGGCTTTGCCCCACTTTTAAAAATGTATTTAGGTAACACGGGTCAAAATCACTACGCCTGCAGTAAGCCCAATTAAATTAGGCATCCAAGCGGCGGCGATCGGTGAGAGAAACTCGACTTGTCCCAAAGCCCCGCAGATAAATAGCAATAGATAATAGCCAAAAATAATCAGCACGCTTAATCCAAATCCGATCGCAGCGCCAGTTCTTTGGGGACGCATCCCCAAGGAAGCACCCACAATCGCAAATACCACACAGATAAAGGGGAGTGCATATTTCTGTTCTAACCTGACCTCTAGCTTACGGATCTCTTTGGTATTGCCAGATTGCTTGAGTAGCTCAATATTGCGGCGAATATCGGCAATATTCATTTCCTCAGCGCTACGCTGCTCCTGTGCTAAATCAAGTGGGGCGCGGGGTAATTGCAGATTTTGATCATCAAAGCGGAGAATACTCCGGTAATTGCCATCTGGCCCCACCAAATAAGTTGTTCCCTTGGTGAATCTCCAAACATTTTGATCGGGTAGCCAAATTGCCGACTCAGCAGCAAGGATTTGTTGGAGTTGTCCCTGAGAAAAATCGAGAACGGTTAACCCGCGCATCTCTTTGCCATCAAAGCTACGGGCATAAAAACTGCGGACTAGTCCCTGCTTTTTACTGCCATCCTCTTGTGGCACTTCGCCATATTGTTGATAGAAAATATCTTGACTTTTAAACTGAACATTTTCCTGATTTAGAGCTGCTCTGAGGGTACTGCGAGACTGCCAGTTTGCTGCGGGGACAATTGCCTCATTAAAGACATAGGTCAGCCCTGTGACAAATAAACTCAGCACCAAAGCAGGTAAAACTAAACGGTAGGCACTCACCCCACAACTGCGGAGGGCGGTTGTTTCTCCGTCGCCTGACATGCGGCTATAGGACAGCAATGTCGCTAGTAACATTGACATCGGGAAGGAATAGACCATGAAGCCCGGAACTTGATAGCCAAAAATTTGCAGAGCTACTAAAACACTCAAGCCTGCATCAGTGATCAGCCGAATTAGCTCAAATAGGGAACCGATCGCTAAAATCACCGAGGAAAATGCGCCCACTCCAAATAAGAAGGGAACTAGCATCTGGATGATCAAATAGCGATCCATGATCGATAGTCTTGGCAGCCATCCTAGCGACACGTTAGTAGATTTTTTCCTCGTATGCGTTGTTGGTGAGGTTGTCATTTCCTTTATCGAGATTACAGGTTCTTGGAAACAGTTGTGTATTTTTTTATGCCATTGCCATTCAAAAATAGAAAATGGGCGCAAAAATCAAAAATTCAATCAGAAATCAAAATCAAATTAAATCAAAATTAAAAGTGAAACTTTTCACCCAAATAGTATTTGCGAACATCAGGATCGTCGGCTAATTCTCGACTAGAGCCATCGGCAAATACTTCACCTTCACGCATGATGTAGGCGCGATCGGTAATTGTGAGGGTTTCACGGACATTGTGGTCAGTAATTAACACGCCCATATTGCGATCGCGTAAATTACTAATAATCGTCTGAATCTCACTCACGGCGATCGGGTCAATTCCCGCAAAGGGTTCATCTAGCAAAATAAATTTAGGTCCATCGACACCCACTGCCAAGGCTCTGGCGATTTCGGTGCGGCGACGTTCTCCCCCTGAAACTTGGATTCCCAATGTGTCAGCAATCTTGGTCAGTCGAAATTCTTCTAACAAGGTGCGGAGGCGATGAATCCGCAAATGCTGGGGGACATTGGTTTGTTGCATCACCAGCAATAGATTGTCACGCACCGATAGCTGCCGAAAAATCGTGGCTTCTTGGGCAAGGTATGCCATACCCATGCGGGCGCGTTTATGGATAGGTAAGCGGGTGATATCTTGCTTGTCTAGCCAAACACTGCCGCTATCGGGCTGCACTAGCCCTGTTGCCATATAAAACGAGGTCGTCTTACCAGCACCGTTGGGACCCAATAACCCCACAATTTCTCCCTGCTTGACAGTGAGACTTACTTGCTGGACGACCTGTCTACCGCTGTAATTTTTACTAACGTTGTCGAGGGTGATTTGCATTACTGATGCTCGGAATTATGCTCGGATGGGGAAATGTGACATTCTCTGCACTCTCGGTGACGGGGATTCCTAACTTAGCAAGATAACTTAATTAGACGGTTTTTGAGAACTATCCGAGTTAATGGTGGTTGGTGGACTGACCCGTTGTTTTTTGAATGCAGGTTTAATTTGCTCGACGGAGGTGGCAGATGTGGCAGGCGTGGTTGCTAGGTCACGATCGGGGACGACATAGATAGTCTCTACCTGTTGATTGTTCGCTGGGGATGCGACAAATTTACCTTCAGTAACAAGATAGGTAATGGTCTCTGCTTTGATACTATTTACGCCCTCTTGGGTCACTGTGACATCCCCCGTCAAAACGACTTTTTGTTCCTTGGAGAAATATTGTGCTTGTGCTGCCACCGCATCAATCTGTCTGGCAGGATAGGTCATCCGCACATTGCCCGTAGCAGTGACTACGCCTGTAATTGAGTTTGCCTCTTGCACATCCGCACGAATCGTTAACGAAGTGTTTTGCGCTTGAGTGGGTGGTAATGCACTGGCTGCGATCGCAAAGGGGATGGCAACAAGCAATAATTTAGAGATCGCGGTGGGAAAAGCGAACTTAGAAAATGAAAAGGTCATAGGGTTTGTACCTTGGCTTCATACAAATTTACAATGGCTGCGACCACTTCTTCTATGGTTAGACCATCTGTATTGACTAAAGTTGCATCTTTAGCTTGGGTTAGAGGGGCATGGTCGCGGGTAGAGTCTTTGCGATCGCGTTCTTGAATTTCTTGCTCAAGGGTAGCTAAATCGGGTGCGACCTGTCCCTGCGCGATCAGGTCAGCTTGCCGACGCTTCGCCCGTTCTTGTGCTGAGGCAGTCAAAAATATTTTTACTTCAGCTTCAGGAAAAACATGGGTGCCAATGTCCCGCCCTTCCATCACCACGCCGCCAGCTTGACCGATTAATTGTTGTTGCTTGACCAAAATTTTGCGAACCGCAGGTTGTGCGGCGATGGTCGAAACATTGGCAGTGACTTCAGGCGTACGAATATCAGTGGTGATGTCTTCGCCATTGAGTAGCACCTGCATCGGCTGCCCTGCGATCGGATTGGCAAACAATTGAATTTTGGACTTAGCCGCGATCGCTTTTACTTTGTCTTGATCTTGCAGATCTAGCCCCTCGCGCAACGCCGCTAAAGTTACACTGCGGTACATCGCACCAGTATCAAGGAATAATAAACCTAACTGGTTTGCCACCTGCTTGGTGACAGTAGATTTGCCCGCCCCTGCGGGGCCATCGATCGCAATGATCGGTTTTCGGGGTGTAACGGTAGGACTCAGCAAAATATTATCAATCAAGCGTGTATTTCCGATTCGAGCAGCGATTGCCAACATTAACTCTGCATCAGGTGTAATTTGCTGACAGGGTTGTAAGGTCTTGGCATCGACTAACTCAATATACTCTAGGTCAATTGCTGACAGCTTCGCTAGATAATCGCGGACAACTTGCAAAATTGGCTCTGATGAGCTAGTTGTCCCTCCCCTAAAAAATTGTTGCTTAGCCCTTTGCAAACTTTGATAGATCTGCGCCGCTAAAATGCGATCGCAATCCGATAAATACTGATTACGGGAGCTATGGGCTAATCCACTCGGTTCGCGCAAGGTCGGACAGCCGATAATCTCCACAGGTATATTTAAGTCATTAACTAAGCGGCGAATGATTGCTAATTGTTGACCATCCTTATTACCAAAATAGGCGCGATCAGGCTGCACAACATTCAAGAGCTTGGTGACGATCGTGGCAACCCCTTGAAAATGTCCAATCCGCGATCGTCCACACAAAATATCGGTCATTGCCGAGGGGGGAATAACTTGCGTAACGGTATGACTAGTGACACCCATCTCTGAGGCATTGGGCGCAAAAATGGCATCAACCCCAGCTTGCTCACAAATTTGTTGATCGCTAGCTAAGGTACGCGGATATTTGTCAAAATCTTCGCCTGCACCAAACTGTAAGGGATTGACAAAAATACTGACCACAACGCAAGTGTTTTCATCTCTAGCACGATCGATCAAACTCAAATGCCCTATGTGCAGAGCGCCCATTGTCGGCACAAACCCCACCGATAATTGTCCATGAGGTTGTGAAAATTTTTGAGACTTTAAGTAAGCACGCAGAGCTGCGATCGTCGTAAATAGCTGTGTCAAGCAATCAACCTCAATAAAATCAAGATCAAAAGCATAGCTGTTTCCCGTCTAAATAAAATGAGTTGCGGCACGAAGCGCCGCAACTCATTTTATTTAGATTTATTTCGATAAAACTTCTAACCTGACTGGTGCAACCCCAGAGGAGATCAGACCAATGACACTCGCAGCACCCGCAGAGATATCAATGACCCGCCCATGGGCATAGGGGCCACGGTCATTGATGCGGACGACTACGGACTGTCCATTGTCCATATTCACAACCCGCACCATAGAGCCGAAGGGCAAGCTAGGGTGTGCAGCAGTCAAGTCACTCGCTCTAAAAACTTCACCACTGGCGCTATAGTTGCCATCAAATCCGGGCCCGTACCAAGAAGCCATCCCCGACATCACACCCACAATGCGATCGCTTAGTGCGGGATTCGCAACAACAACTTTTGGCTTGGGGGCATTAGCTACTTCTGAGAGGGGAGAAGCACCACCGAGCAAGCGACGCAATAGGTTGGCGGACTCTAATACATCCTCGGCATTATTTTCTAGGGATGCAGGAGAAAGAGCTTGCTCGTCAAACTTGATGGTGGCGCGATCGCCAAGCTTGATCACAAAGTCGCCATTTTTCCAAGCGGGGATAATCTGACTGGCATCGAGACCATCGCGATTTAGTTGATTGATTAGTGCTGCTGCTGCGGTAGCGCGCTCGATGGGATTAGCAGAAAGTAGCAGACTTTCGGAGGTGTCTTCACTAGCTTTAGCTAGGTTTGTTTCACTATTAATTGTCGTTGATGGGGACTTAAGTGAGTCTGAATTCTTTTTGGTTTCCCCCTTAACTTCGCTCTTGGTTAGACCTTTAGTTTTTTCAGAGCTATTGGAATTGGTCTTAGTAGTTGCGCTTAATTTTTCGGTTACTTCGTCAGATTCGATGTAAGTAACTACAGGAATACCACGGACATATACCGTAGCGGCCTTCTTACCATCTACTTGGTGACTATATATGCGGGCAATAGATTCATCTTTGCCTTTGCTAAGTGCCTGTGATCTCGTTTCCCCGACCTTTAGGTTAGATGTGGCTTCAGGAGTTGCTAGAGAGGTAGATGTGTGGGTAGATTTGATTTCCGAAGATACTGTTTGAGCCTGTGCGCTATGGCTGGCAAGACTTGAGACGATTGCAAGAGACACAACTGAGGTGGATATAGTGTGGCTCCAGTTCCAATTAAGCATAGGTGTTAAGACAGAAATGATTAGTATTTATGGATGAAAGCTCGACTGAGAATGGCTTACAAGCAAAATCACTAACAAGTAATTTAGCGGGTTAGGAATAAAAAACTAGGTGTTTTTATTCATGAACTTCAGATTAACATGGTTATTTAGAATGGCAATACTTTAGGCTTCAAAAGCTTACAGGGAAAGGGTTTTAAAGCTTCTTATTTGCCGAAAATCGATATTTATCTTCTTTCCCATTAGGATTCTTTATAAAAATGGAACTTGGTAAGATTAATCACAAAAAATATGCTGCAAAAGTATGCCTTTAGAGGTAGGTATTTTTGCAGACAAAAAGTGTTTATGTGCCTCAGACCTCAATACACAAGAAATTTTCGGCTTTGGTTACAATTGAGATGTCTGAAGGTATTGATACAAGCCTGACGAAGACATGATTTCAGAAATAAAGTGCCACAAATGGCAACAAATCATCCCTTTGATAGATATCAAAACTAAATTTATAGAAACTATTTAGGATTGATTTGATAAATATGTTTGCAATGAGCTAAATTCAGATTTTTATGTTTAAAAATTTCATGACTGTATACAAATCAATAAAAAGATAAGCAAAACATTTACAGTCAAGATATAAGAATTACTAATCATTCGCGATAAAGTTTTTTGCGAAATCTTAAAAAATTCAGCAGCTTTGATGCGTTATAGCTGTATTCTGTCAGTCAAAACCCAACAAGCCAGTGGCGGTGCTTCGCGCCGCCACTGGCTTGTTGGGTTTTATATCCTCCAAAATAGTCGATAGATATATCGATATTTTAGGACTGTGATTAGCGAGAACTTAGATTGCAAATTTTAATAGCGGCTACTTGGCTAACTGCGATCGCAATAATAGGCTGGGAACAAATTTGAGGCAATTCAAAAAAATATTGCAAACTTAGTAAAGTCTGCTAATGTTTGTCATGTAAAAATCCCTCGGTATTGTGGGTGAGGTCATTTGTGAATAGATTGAAGCGTGACACAGCACTACAAGAAGTAGAAATTGAAGCGGTAACTGTTAGTGATGATGAAGAGCTAGATGCGATTTTGGGGGTTGATAGTGCCGAAAGAAAGGCGATCGCCGAAATCACTAACATGGTACTAGACGGGGACTTAGATATTTTTGCGGAAAATTGGGCGCTGGGTGATGGTGATGCAGATGGTATTAATGATAATGAGACTAATGACCAGACTGCGACATTAACTGCCGATCGCAATCGTTTGCAGGAGGAACTAGATAAATTGCGATCGCAGTATGAGTTTGAATGTGAGTATGTGGATCAATTAGAAAAAGAGATCATGAGTGTTAGTGATGATCGTGATCGCCAAGTTAAGGAATTAACCACGCAAATAGAGCAATTGCAATGTCAAAATACAGCTCTTGATATTTCCCAACAGACCTTAACCGCAGAGTTAGAGGCAACTCAAGCCTTGCTCAAGGAATCAACCAAGACCCTTGAGCTAGCCCAAACCAAACTCTCGGAAGTCACGACCCAACGCGATCAATTTGAAGAAGAACTAATTAAGCACCTCTCGAACCAAGCGCAACTGCATCAATCGTTACGGGGACTAGAGAATGAATATGTTAGCGATTTGACCAAGGTGCAGGAACTAGAGCAGCAGATTGAGGAATTGCAAAATCAAGTTTTGCAGCAAGCCTCGCGAGCCTCGGAATATGAGGCCGCCATCCAGCATTGGAAAGAACAATCGGTGCGCCATCAGCATCATGCTTTACAACTGAGTGGCGCTCTTGATCGTTTATTAGAGGAAAAACCCGTTAGACATTTAGTATCACCGTTAGAAGCGCTGACTACTACTGATCATGGCTTTGGGCAATCACTGATGGTAAATGAGCCAAGAAATGATGCAAGAAATGAAGTGCCGTTGCGATCGCAACGAAATAGCGCCAAAGTCGATTTGCCTGCTTTTTTGGTCAGACATCGCTAGTCCTGTGATTGTGATTCTCGTTAGGACTCGCTCTTGGTGTGAGGCAGCGTTACAGTAAAACAACTGCCCTCACCGACTTTGCTGCTCACACTGACCTGTCCACCGTGCATTTCTGCCATTTTTTTGACCAAGTTTAAACCTAGCCCAGTACCTGCATATTGACGGCTGAGGTTGCTATCAATTTGGACAAAGGGTTGAAATAGCTTGCCGATATCGCTGTCAGCGATACCGATGCCCGTGTCTGATACCAAAAAATGTAATTCGTTGACCGAAGAGGAATCATCACTGCTTACAACCTTTGCTTCTAGTGTGACTTTGCCATGTCGGGGGGTGAACTTGACGGCATTACTCAAGAGATTAATGAGTAGCTGTCTGATGCGGCGCTCGTCTACGATGATCGTTTTGGGGAGAGATTCGTCAATAACTAAACTTACTTGAAGATTTTTTTGAGTGGCGAGGGGCTTGATGAAAGCGAGACTGCTATCACAGAGATATCGTACCGACACTGAGCTGAGATCGAGGGTAAACATGCCTGATTCAATCTTGGCGACATCAAGAATATCGTTGATCAGGGCTAAAAGATGTTGACCACTGCTGTGAATTGTTTTTAACGAGCCCCGTTGGCGCTGATTAATTTCCCCAAATACCTGATCGATTAATCCCTCAGAAATACCCAAGATCGCATTTAGGGGAGTTCGCAATTCATGGCTCATAGTTGCGAGAAATTCATCCTTGAGTCGGGTGACTCTTTCTAGCTCTTGATTCATGGTGAGTAGACGTTCATTGCTAAGCTGAAGGTCTGCCTCCGCCTGTTTGCGATCGCTAATGTCTCTTACTAGTACCAATACCTCATTGTCGCTACAAGGACTAATTCTGACCTCTTCATAGATTGATTTGCCAAATTTTTGGAGCTGGTGTTCATAGATTTGGACTTCTCCTGTGGCGATCGCAAGTCTTGAGGCGGCAAGATGGGATTCTAAAATGGTGGGTTCTAAAACTTCGGAGACATGCTCCTTAATCGGTATAAAGGCTTCCTTGTCAGGGATGCGCGGTAATATGCAGTCAATGCAATCGCCTTGAAGGTTGAGCCGAAGTAGTAAGTCGGGAATAGCGTTAAGAATTTCCTGTTTACGAGTTTCACTTTTTACCAACTCCTCAGTTCTTTGCTGAATTTTAATTTCTAGATCTTGATTCAGTAGTGAAAGTTGTTGTTGGGTCTTTTTTAGTTCATTGATATTCTGAATGAGGGCAATGTCATACATTGGTCGATTTTGAGAATCACGCACAATGGAAACACTTAATAAGCCCCAAATAAAGTCTCCATTTTTATGGCGAAACCGCTTCTCGATATGAAAGCTATCGATCTCATTATTCAGGAGTTTGCGATAGTTATGGAGATCCCTTTCTAGATCGTCAGGGTGGGTAATCTCTTGAAAGGTGAGGATTTGCATCTCTGATGCTGTATATCCCAACATTTGGCAGAGCGCAGAGTTGACCGATAGATGTGTACCATCGGGGGCAGCGACGGAAATCCCTACAGCAGCACCATCGAATACACTTCTAAACCGCATTTCTGATTCTCGGAGTGATTCTTCGGCTCGTTTGCGATCGCTAATATTCGAGATAATGGTCAAGGCTTCTTGATCGCTGACCCTGACAATTTGCACCTCCTCATACTGCACTACGTCATTGATTTGCCATTGTTGCTCAAAGGTTTGTATTTGATCTGTGGCGATTGCTTGGCGAATTGCGGTGAGTTTGCGCGATGACAATTCAGGAGTGAGGATATCGGAGAGCTTTTTGCCTACTATGTCAAAGTCTGATGGCAGGAGATCTGTGACATAGTTACTCGCAAAACATTCTAAATAGACTCCATCGGCGCTGACACGATAGATTAAATCGGGAATTGCGGTGAGGACTGCTTTCTTTTGGGCATCAATATTGGTTAAGGTATCTGCGGTTAACTTGTTTTTAGCAAAGAGAATGCTTTCTTGGGTGGCAATGCCGATTACTTGATCACTCTCATCGACTATGACTAGATGGCGACATAGTGACTGCTGCAAGAGATTGAACATGATTTCAAAGTCTTTAATTTGCGATCGCTTAACGAGGATCGGTGTTGCCATAATCACTTCGTTCATCGGCGTTTGGTAGAGATCTACCTGTTCTTCAACTAAACGTAATACATCCCATTTAGAAAAGACTCCTAATAGTTGCTGCCCATTCATTACTAGTACGCAGCTAGCTCTAGACTCTAACAATCGGCGATCGCAATGTTCTATTTCCGCAGCATGTAGGGACTGATTCATGAGTCTAATTGCGGCAATAATGGTCACATCAGACTTGATGGTAAGGGGCTCACCTACAATCGCCAGATCAAGATAAATGCTGTTTTGTACTAGCATTGGTTTAGTCGTTAAGTTATTGAGAGCTTATTTAGCATGTCGGTCGATTATGACCTCGTTGTCATTGGTATGGGCGCTCATGCTCACAAATTGGTGGGCTTTGCCGCACAGAGTGGAGCTAGAGTTGCGTGGATCGGTGAGGGAAATCGTAATTTGGATAATCTCTTTGGTAATTTATATGATGTGACAAAGATTGGTCAGAGTGTGAGTGCTTCATACTTATTCAAACAATTAGCAAATAAACATTGTGCCTCTCCCCCCTTGTCGCAATTCACACTTTTAAAAAAGCAAATTAATTTAATTCTAAAGGGTATTTGCTCAGATGAATCGCTCGAAACCTTACAAAGTTTAGGGGTTGATGTAATTTGGGGAGAGGTAAAATTTTTAAGTCAGAGACGCGGGGCGCAGATTCTTACCGTAGATGAGCATCATGCCGATAAATTTAGAAACTATACCCCAAAACAAATAAGCTCCCGTGCCTTTGCGATCGCAACGTCACAAGTCCCATCCCCCCGCCAGATTTTTGGACTAACGGATCAGCATTTCTTAACCGTCAATCAGTTATTTAATCTAGAAAAGCCACCCCAATCCATGGTGATTTTAGGCGATGATTCGCTGAGTTGTGTGATTGCTCAACTCTTGAATTTGGTTGGCATTCCGATCAAATTGATTACCGATCGCAGCCATATTTTGCCTGATATTGATGTGACGACAGCGCGAACTTTGCAAGCACAGCTCGAAGTTGAAGGCATTGAGATTTATACTCGTACTCAAGTCACCGCAGTTACAGAGCTTGAGCATGATCACGTCAAACTTTGGCTCAATGGCAGCACCCTTGACTGCGATCGTCTATTAATTCCTGAGTCAACTCCGCATCTTGATATTCATTGCGATCGGCATATTTATCCCTGCGGCAATGATCGCGACATTGACTTTATTCGGCAACGGGTCTTACAAACGAATTTATTGGAGCTATTCAGATCTTCGCCATTGCCAATTCCTGTTCCCACATTTGTACCGACATCGCCACCACTTGCTCAAATTGGCATGACTGAGGCTTTGGCAGCCAAGCAATATCGAGCAAAGTTGGTGGTTCTAGAAAGCTATGTGGAACAAATGGGACTGTGCAAAATTGTTTGTAATCAGCATGGTCAAATTTTGGGGGCAAGCATGGTCGGTGAGCAAGCAAAAGTGGTTGTCGATGCGATCGCCATGGCGATGCAATCAAAGATCAAGATTCAAGATCTGAGGGGTTTGCCAGAGTTGGGATTAGTTGAGCAATGGCAACAACTCCATCGCAGCCAGCAGCAACAAATTAAACTTAAAGATTGGTTTACTTGGCGACGAGATTGGAATTTTTAATTTTGCCCCGCTAGTTTATTAGCGAGCGGTACAAAGTTAGATAAATCTTTTTAAGATCGAGTTTGCGGGTACAGAGCTAACAATCTCAGCAATTAAGTTTTTTGCGCCCAATCTACCAGAAGCGCGACTTTGATTGAGATCGATGATGATGCCTTTAAATAGTAACCATATACTCAAGCCCGCACCGAGGATTTGCAAATAGCGCATTACTTGGTAATTGAACCCTAGTTTGCCAAGGCTAACTGCGATCACAAAAATTATGAATAACCATCGGTACTTTTGCTGACTGGGATATTTACCAATTGCCCAAATCACGAAAATACTGCTGCAACTGCCACTAATCAACGCATCTAACCATTGTGAAGGTGATAGCAATAGACCCATTGCCTCGGTGAGGAAGGCTAGAGCCACCAGTGCCGTTGAGGTTTGTAACTTCTGGACATGTCTCTCTGCCACAGCATTTTGAATTTCCAATAGGGATCGCAATCCATTG
This sequence comes from Pseudanabaena mucicola FACHB-723, assembly GCF_014696385.1. Lineage (GTDB taxonomy): Bacteria > Cyanobacteriota > Cyanobacteriia > Pseudanabaenales > Pseudanabaenaceae > Pseudanabaena. The sequence goes on along the minus strand of NZ_JACJQB010000002.1, from coordinate 123,290 downwards.
ATTGCTATTAGTTCTTTACCTTCCCTATTCAGTAAATCCACAATTCGCTGTTGCAGAGATTGGATATCGGGTTGGGGTTGTTCCCAAATTTCTTGACTAGTTCCATCACTATATTGAAGGCGAACCTTAACGGGTTTGGGCTGAGCAGAAGTTAAGATAATTTCTTGGGGTGAGATGAATTTACGAACTTCTGCATTTTGTAAAGCTTGATGGATGATATTGCGATCGCAATCGGGATAGAGATCGGTTTTATTGAAAACTAGCAAAATAGGCTTATAGAATTGCTGGAGATTTGCGATCGCTTCCTGCTCTATCCTTAGCATATCCCCTGCAATCACAAACAAAATCAGATCCGCCTGCTGCGCTGCTTCTATGGCTTTTTGTCCTCGAATGTCGCCACCCACCTCATCAATGCCCTGTGTATCAATCAAGCTTAATTGAAGTTTATCACCAGCTTCCCATTCATAAATAGTGACATCCTTCGTAATGCCATGCACTGCCCCAGTCTCGCTCAGTTTTTGACCAAGCAAAGCATTAATGAGTGATGATTTCCCCCGTGACACCATGCCGAATACAGCAATTGCGATCGCAGTTTTAGCCAGCTTCTGCTCATTCGCAAATATTTGTGCTAGTTCTAATTCTGTTAATTCTTTCTTAAATGAATTAACGTAATTCTTGAGAAGATAGCGCACCCGTTGAAGATAGTCTTGCATGGAAAAGCTAACCCAGAATATCGCTCAGATTAATCTCAATTTCTGGAATTACGATACTTTTGATTACGGCATCACCAGTATAAATCGTCTCGTCATAAAAACCTTCAACCCAAGATAGCAAGGTAATCTGGCTACGCACAGGATCAACAATCCAATACTCCGCAATTCCTCGCGCCGCATACTCCGATCGCTTAAACCGATAGTCCCTTGCTTCATTTTCATGTCCAGCCGATACCACCTCAATTACCAACAATGGTGGTGGCATATCGTGGGTAATTGTTCCTCTTGTTGTTGTTTCTAGTGCCGCTCGACATTCTTCGCCCAAGACAATCAAATCAGGAATTCTCACTCTAGCTCGACGACCACTTACCTCAATCGAGACTTCTTTATAGGCTAGCAAGTGAGGGGAGATAAATTTACCCAAAGCAAAAAGTAACCGTCTTGATACATCAGAGTTGAAAATTGATTCGGGGGGCATTGCAATTAATTCTCCATCCTCTAACTCATAGCAAATGTCACTGCCGTCATCGTAGGCATAGTATTCTTCGTAGGATAGATACTTGACTTGGGGAATCGCGGCTTGAACCATAGATGTTATTCCATTCGCTGATTACATATTACAACTTATAGCAATCACCTTTCTGATCAAAACAAAGAAGAGTCGCATTGCGACTCTTCTTTGTTTATGCCTTGACTAACTCCTTCATCGGAGCAGCAAGGGCTTCTTCCAATGGCGCACGTCCTAGACGTTCTTCGAGAATATCCATCACAGTACGACCAAAGTCATCTTCATTACGGTTCCATGCCTCCAAACATACTTCCCCAAAGAAAGACCCCATTGGCTCAGGATTCCAAAGTAGTTTTTTGGCAGTCCAAGGCATCATGCTCATGGGATTATATCCTTCTTTTAGGAAGTTATTTTTGAGCGCATATTCTTCTAAATGGGTATGGGGTTGTAAACCAATAAAGAAGATCGCAGGTTCCACTTTGTCCGCCCCGAAAATTGCTTCCAATTCGCGATGATAGGCAATGGTTTGGCGAACCGTTTCTAAGGTCTCATCGATCACATTAAAGGAATAGTTCACCGACACCAAGTCATTAAAGCCTGCCGCCTTGAGGTCTCGACAATTTTGTAAGACCGACTTGAGGTTATAGCCCATTCGCATTTTGCGAACCAATTCTTGAGAACCGCTCGTAATGCCGATCTCAAAATAGCTCATCCCTGTTTCCACCATCAGTTGACAGAGGTAAGGAGTCAGGTTGTCAGCACGGATATAGGCTGCCCAATGGATATCAGTCATGCCTGAAGCTTTAATTTTCTCCAATAGTTCCACCGCATCATCGATGAATTTTTTGGCAGGAATAAACTGAGCATCGGTAAACCAAAAATTGCGAACGCCGCGATCGTATAGTTGGCGCATTTCCTTAATTACTTCATCGGTGGGATTGATGCGAACCTGCTTCCCTTCGATGACGGTATAAATGCAGTAGCAACAGTTATGGGGACAGCCGCGCTTGGTTTGTACGCCAATATAAAAATCGCGATCGCAAAAATAGTAATTAAAGTCTTCCCAAATTGATTCGATATATTCGTAATCGCAAGCACTTTTCTCAATCGGTGCAGGTTGTTCATGAATCAATCGCTCGCGAGGCTTAGTTTCACCAACCACATAGCAGCGATCGCCATCGATTTCTCGCCCCTGCACTAAGCTTTCTAGCAAAGCCTCACCTTCGCCCACCGAAACAATCGTGCCTTTGGGTAAAATATTTGCCAACTGCTCATAAAAGACGCTGACCGCGCCGCCACCAATAACCGCCTTTGCCTCTGGATGGTAGCGCCGCGCTCGACTTAAACCGCGTCTAATTAACTGCGAGTTGCGCCATAGCTCCGTGTAATAGGCGGTGAATAGCCGTAACCCATTCACCGCGCCCCGCAATTTCTTGACAGGATTTTTGGCGTAGTAAAACTCAAAGGCATTTTGGAGAGGATTGCCGCCACGGCCGCCCACAGGTGCATAAATCTGAATGTCACGCCATGAAAAAACGAGCAAATTGGGCTGAAACTTATCAATGGCGCGATCTAACGCCGCATAAAAATCGAGGGGTGGCACTGTCCCCAAGTCAAAGATATTTTGCTGCACATGGGGCGCAACCTTATGAATGTGATCGGATAAATACACCACCCCAATCGGGAAAATTGGGTTGCATGGAAGCCGAATATATAAAATGCGATCGCTAGCAGGACTAGTCACAGCATGATCACTGTTCGAGTGGAGAGCTTGCATAGGATTTTAGGTATTAGTTTGGAATCGAGTTAAGAAAAAATAGCTATAAATTATAAAAATGGCGAAATAAAGTTTTACAGGTACGGTTAATAAATACTCATCGATCAGGGCTTCATATATCTTAACTTTAGTTCAACTCAGACAGAGGCAAAGATTGCCTCAATCCTTAAAAGCTCCCTTGCCGATTCCATGTAAACTTATGTAAATAAGATCACCAATTTAAAACTCCAACTTAAAAGTGCCGATGAATCCCCTAATTGCTCTGGAAATCACCCTAGGTCTGTCATTACTAGGTGTCATTATTTATGTACTCACCACTCGTCCCTACCAGTCCTCCGATTCCGTAGCACGCTCCTATGACGAATGGACACAAGATGGCATCCTAGAGTTTTATTGGGGCGATCATATTCATCTGGGGCATTACGGCTCACCTACACATTCCAAAGATTTTCGGGAAGCTAAGGTGGATTTTGTACGCGAGATGGTGCAATGGGGAGGACTAGACAAGCTAGCCAAGGGTAGCACTTTGCTTGATGTTGGTTGTGGCATCGGTGGCAGTAGCCGCATTTTGGCAAGGGACTACGGCTTTGCAGTTACTGGTGTCACTATCAGTCCACAGCAAGTCCAGAGAGCAACCGAACTCACAGATCCTGACGTGAATGCAAAATTTCAGGTTGATGATGCCATGGCGCTATCTTTTCCTGATGCCAGTTTTGACGTGGTTTGGTGTATCGAAGCGGGCCCCCACATGCCCGACAAAGCGATCTTTGCTAAGGAATTAATGCGTGTACTCAAGCCTGATGGCATTCTTGTCGTTGCCGATTGGAATCAGCGTGATGATCGCCAAATACCCCTTAATTTTATCGAAAATTTGATTATGCGGCAACTTCTCGATCAATGGTCACATCCTGCCTTTGCGAGCATCGAAGGCTTTGCCGAAGTATTGGCTGAGACCAACCTTGTTAAAGGTGAAGTGACTACTGCAGACTGGACTCAAGAGACTTTACCTTCTTGGCTAGACTCAATTTGGCAGGGGATCATTCGCCCAGATGGTTTATTTAAGTTTGGGATCACAGGATTTATTAAGTCATTTCGTGAAGTTCCTACCCTAATATTGATGCGAATTGCTTTTGGTACGGGCATTTGCCGCTTTGGTATGTTTCGAGCTGTCAGGGCAATTTCTCAGAATCCTGAATTACTAGTTGGTAGTAGTATTTACAATCGCTAGTCCTCTATGGGTGTTAGCTTTATGTACGAGCGAAGGGACAAGATAAATATTCTTGTTAATTCCAAGCATATCGGCAGGGTTTACTTGGGTTAACTAGGAATATTTTTGGATTTACGACAAACTTAAGTTAGTTTGCCATATAAGAAACTTGTTAATCTCTGCTTACGTAAATTTATATAAAAAATATTATGTCTCTACTTGATCCGTTACCTGCTGATTTACACGACAAAAAAATAGTTTGCTCGTATGTCAATGCCACTAGCAAAATTCAAATTGCGCGGATCACCGATGTTCCTCAGTGGTATTTTGAGCGGGTTGTGTTCCCCGGACAAAATCTTATATTTGAAGCAATTAATATTGCCCATCTAGAGATTCATACAGGCATGATGGCAAGTTCCATACTTTCGGATACAATTCCCTGTGTCCAATTACAGGTAGAAGAAGCTAGCTCCACCTTGCCTAGTTGGGTTCCCGTCAAGCCCATTGAGGATGTCGAAGGTTTAGAGGATCTAGCGGAGGTGCTCTCCATGCCTGCTCCTAAAGTAATCTCCTAAATAATGGATTTTTTATCCCTCCAATACGCCCAATTCCTGATCGGTATTGCCCTTGTTTATTGGCTATTGCCAAATATCCAAGCCCGTCTATTGCTCATTTTGACGGCAAGTCTAGCCTTCTATTCATTCATTCAAGTGCAGTATGTCTGGTTGTTAATTGTGATGTTGACAATTAATTACTGGTTAGGCAAGGAAATTCGTAAAGGAGATCGATTTCTCAAACAGTGGCTTTTATTTGTGGGGATATTTTTTAATGTACTGCTGCTGTTTGGATTTAAGTACATTCCTTTTGTGGCGACGGCGATCGGCAATATTACGGGCTTGCCTGTAGGTAGTTCACTCGCAATTTGGGCGAAGGCAAATATCGTACCGCCGATCACCCTTAGTTTTTTTGTGTTTGAGTTAATTGCTTATTTAGTCGATACCTATCGCGGTAATACTCCTGCTAGGGATTTCCTGAACTTTGCTGCTTACAAGTTATTTTTTGCAAAGTTATTATCGGGGCCAATTACCCGTTATCAAGAATTTGCACCACAGCTATTGACGCGATCGCGACCGATGTTACCTGATATGGTCGAGGGAATTTGGCTGTTTGCCTGTGGTGCAATCAAAAAAGGACTCGTTGCTGACAATATGGCGCGACTGGTCGATCTCACCTTTCGGAATACGGAACGAGCTGGCAGCATTGATTTATGGTTAGCTCTATTCGCTTACGGGATTCAGATTTATTGTGACTTTAGTGGCTACATTGATATGGCAAGGGGTAGCGCTTTGCTATTAGGTTTCAAATTGCCACAAAATTTCGATTTCCCCTATTTCTCAAGCAGCATTTCTGACTTTTGGCGACGTTGGCATATGACCCTTGGCGCATGGATGCGGAACTATCTCTATATTCCCCTTGGCGGTTCACGCGGTGGTTTATGGCGCACTTGTCTGAACTTGATGATCATTATGGTGGTGGTAGGAATTTGGCATGGTGCAAATTGGGGATTTATTATTTGGGGGGTATGGCATGGGGCGGCGTTGGTACTGCATCGTCTCTGGATGGAAATTTGTGCTGTCTTTGAGGGTTTACAAAAGCTCTGGAAAACTTTGCCGATGCAAATTTTGGCGATCGCAATTACGCAGTTAGTGGTTTTTTTCGGTTGGATTCCCTTCCGCTTACCAAATTTGATGGATACAAATCGGTTTGTGCAAAGACTATGGGGCTATGAGAGTGATCCTCAGTTTGGCTTAAAAATCTATGTGGAATCCCTTGGGATTACGGTCGGGCAAATTGCACTACTAATGTTTGGTTTGGTAATGGTGTCGCTGATTGCCTATCTTTGCGATCGCAAAAAGTGGCAGTTAAATTGGCAAGTCAAATTATTTCTAGTCCCCGTTAGTCTATTTCTAGTCAGTATCCTCAGCCCTGAGAAGAAGCTACCCTTTATCTACTTTGACTTTTAGATTTCATACCTAGCTTAGACATCCGTACTCATTAAACTCTCTCTTTGGCTTTTTCATAAGCCAAATCATGCTCAGCAAAACTAGTCACCTGCACCCGTTTTGGTGTAGGTGAATCATACACCCGATAAACCAACCGATAGCAAACACCGTTATAGTCAATCTCCAAAGCCCGATAATTCCTCAAATCACCACGCAAATTATGGCTAGGCACTCCCTGCGTTTGGACTGGATTGATCGCTAAAACAAACTGATATTTAGCCAGATCATCCTGTAGAAACTCAGGTAACAGAGGTAAGTCGTCAGCGATCACTAGCGGATGCAATGTAACTCTATACTTCTGCTTTTTTGTAACCACGCTTCACCAACCATTCATTTAAAGCCTCTTCATCGATCTCATCATCTTCATGGACAACTGTAATCCACATAGACTCGTCATCCTCATCGGCTAAACGGGCAACCGCCTTCGCCTCCGCCGACTGGGGCGCAAGCTCTACCCCCAACGTTTGATAAACCTGCCATTTTTGCTCTTTAGGCAGAGTTTGAATCAGCGCCAGCAAATTAGCAAATGATACTTGGGCAGTAATCGGCAAAAAAGCTAAATCATGGGACTGCTCAATTACTTGAGAATTCACTTGATCAGTTTGCTCAGCACTAAAAGGCTTTTCAGTTAATTGCATAGGTTCTTATCCTAGATATTATGAGATTGGCAATCGTCTAACTCGATACTTTCTTTAACCCTTGCACCTTAGCCGCTATAAAAGATTCTAGCTTGAGCAATCAATAACGTTATATTTTGGTTTGCGATCGCAAAAACTCGCACGGTATTAAGATGCTTTAAAGCTTAAATTCAACAGCTAATCAAAATGGTCGAAGTTGGGGCAAGTAACAATCTCAAGGTCTTGAGTATAGGTAACTCAGAGGGTGACGCACTTTTGATTGAGCAAGCGCTCAAGCGTGGTGGGTTCACCGTTGATTTAGAGAGGGTGTCTAGTCTTGAGGCACTGAGGCAAGCTTTGGCGAATCAAACTTGGGATGTGGTTATATCTGATGACTCGCTGCCGCAGTGTGAGGTGATGACGATTCTGGAAATCGTGCAAAAAAGTCCGAACGATTTGCCATTCATCATTGTGGCGAGGAAAGTTGGCGAGACTTCGGCTGTGGAACTCATGAAAGCTGGCGCTCATGACTATCTCATGAAAGATAATCTCGCCCGACTACCTGAAGTTGTGAAACGCGAACTGCGAGATGTGCAACTGCGGGCAGAGCGTCAGCGTTCTCAATTGGAACTAGACTTTACGAAGGAACGGTTACAACTTGCCATCGAAGGTTCGGGAATAGGGCTATGGGACTGGTCAATTCAGACGGGAGAAATCACAATCAATGATCAATGGGCTGAGATGATTGGCTATCGCCTTAGTGAATTAGAACCAATTTGTTTTGAAACTTGGTCTGAGCATCTTCATCCCGATGATTTTCAGAAAGCTACTGTCATGCTCAAAAAACATCTGCAAGGGGAAATATCTGCCTATGAGTGTGAATTGCGAATGCGACACAAATCGGGCGATTGGGTTTGGGTACTGTGTAAGGGAAGAATTGTTGCTTGGGATCAGGATGCTAGACCGTTACGGATGATTGGTACGCATTTGGACATCAACGAACGCAAACAGGCAAACCAAGCTCTAGAGCAGCTCAATCGGGAACTAGAAGATCGGGTAGAACGACGTACTAAGGCATTGCAACAGAGTGAAACCCAGTTGCAAAGTAGCGAAGAGCGTTCCCATGCGATGCTTGTGGCAATACCTGATCTCGTGTTTCGGGTGAGCCGCCACGGCAATTATTTAGATTTTAAGCAGCCTATTCAAGAGGAGTATTGTGTTGATCCGCAGTTGGTGATTGGTAAAAATATTTATGATCCCTATCCCATAGATATTTCCGAAGAACATGCCGCTCTCAAACATGCCGCTATCGAAAAAGCTCTCAGTACAAAGAATGTACAGATCTATGAGCAGTATATTCGGCTTGGAGGGAAGTTCCGTTATGAAGAAGTGCGGGTGTCTCCCTGCGGCAATGATGAAGTGGTCTTTTTTGTGCGTGATATTAGCGATCGCAAACTGGCTGAGGCACAACTGCAACAAACAAACCAAGAGTTAGCCCGTGCTACCCGACTCAAGGATGAATTTCTCGCCAACATGAGCCACGAACTCCGCACTCCTCTCAATGCAATTTTGGGAATGGCGGAAGGTTTGCAAGATCAAGTATTCGGTACAGTGAATGAACGGCAAATCAAAGCGATTCAGACGATTCGTTCCAGTGGTACACATCTATTGGAACTGATTAACGATATTCTGGATGTTTCTAAAATTGTGGCTGGACAAATTGAAATCAACCGCATTCCCACTGCCATTCCCCAGCTTTGCCAATCGAGCCTTGGCTTTGTCAAACAACAAGCCTTGCGAAAGCAAATTCAGATCTATACAAAAATGCCTCTCGATTTGCCAGATATTTGGATCGATGAGCGGCGAATTCGGCAAGTTTTAATTAATCTCTTAAATAATGCCGTTAAGTTCACACCAGCAGGAGGGAGTGTAACTTTAGATGTTACCTATTGCCCTGCTGATAGGTCAGGGCAGAGTCAAGGTAATAATGCGATCGCAAATTTGCAAATATCCGTAATTGATACAGGAATTGGCATTGCCGCCGAAAACATCCCCAAACTATTCAAACCCTTTGTCCAGATCGATAGCGCTCTCAATCGTCAATATGCAGGCACAGGGTTAGGACTCACCCTCGTCAAGCAGATGATAGAAATTCATGGTGGTAATGTCAGCCTCACCAGTGAGCTAGGCAAAGGCAGTTGCTTTACAATTACACTCCCCTACATCTCTGGCGTTGAACAGCCCACGTCAAGCCATCATTCCATCACCCCTGTAGAATCACCACCCCAATTTACCGATATCGATCGTCTCAATGCTCCTGTAATTTTGCTAGTCGAAGATAACGAAGCTAATGTCTTGACTGTTTCTAGTTACCTTACGGAAAGGGGCTACCAGATTTTAATTGCCAAAAATGGACAGGAGGCGATTGCAATGGCTCAGGCAATGCAACCGCATTTAATTGTGATGGATGTGCAGATGCCAATCATGGATGGATTAGAAGCGACTAAACAGATCCGTCAAATCCCCCATTTGATCAATATTCCGATTATTGCGCTGACTGCACTTGCTATGCCAGAAGATCATGAGCGTTGTATTCAAGCAGGGGCAAATAGTTATCTCGTTAAGCCTGTGAGTCTGAGTCAATTAATTAACACTATGCGACAGTTATTAAGTAGGTAGGCGCAATATAAACAAAAAAGACTCGCCTCGCGAGTCCTTTTTTGTTTATGCTGATTCAGGTTTAGGCATTGAGGCGGGATGTTGCAAAATTTCCGCAGTGGATAGTTTTTCTACCATGTCGCGGGTAATTAGACATTTGGTGACATCCTTGCGAGATGGCAACTCATACATCATGTCGAGCATTAACTGCTCGACAATTCCTCGCAAAGCTCTTGCCCCTGTTTTGCGACGATAAGCTTCTTTTGCGATCGCATGGACAGCATCAGTCTGAAACTCAAGCTGCACATTGTCCATTTTTAAGAGCTTCTGATATTGCTTGATCAACGCACTGCGAGGCTCAGTTAAAATTGCCATCAGTGCTTTTTCATCAAGCGGATCAAGGACTGCGGTCACAGGTACGCGACCAATAAACTCAGGAATCATCCCAAACTTGACCAGATCATCGGGCTGCAAGTTTTTCAAGATTTCCGCAGTCCGCTTTTCACGGGGAACTGATTCACCCTGTTGCACAAAGCCCATCGACTTTTTGCCAATCCGTTGTTCGATCAGCTTTTCCATGCCCCCAAAAGCACCACCACAAATAAACAAAATATTCTTAGTGTCAATCTGGATGCAGTCTTGGTAAGGATGCTTCCGACCACCTTGGGGCGGCACATTGGCGATCGTGCCTTCGAGCATCTTTAATAATGCTTGCTGCACCCCTTCTCCAGATACATCACGGGTAATCGATGTGTTTTCACTCTTACGTGCAATTTTGTCAATTTCATCAATGTAAATAATGCCACGCTGAGCCTCTTCGACATCAAGATCCGCGACCTGTAATAGCCGCAGTAAAATGTTCTCTACATCTTCACCGACATAGCCCGCTTCGGTCAGGGTAGTGGCATCGGCAACTGCAAAAGGCACATCCAGCATTTCAGCTAGGGTTTGCGCCAAGAGGGTCTTACCACAACCTGTGGGGCCAATCAGCAAAATGTTCGATTTCTGAAGTTCGATCCCATCCTCATTCTGCCCCTTCGCTGTCGAGTCCAGAAAACTAAGCCGCTTATAGTGGTTATAAACTGCTACGGACAGCACCTTCTTGGCTTCGTCTTGACCAACTACATTCTCGTCAAGATAGCGCTTGATATCGCGGGGTTTCGGAATTTGATTGAGGTTAAGATTTGCCGCAGTTTTGGTTTTCCGCTTTTCCGTGGCAGGTTCTTTCCGCTGGGTGGACTGAGGGGGAGCGCTGTTAAACAGCTCCTCATCGAGGATTTCATTACATAAATCCACACACTCATCACAAATGTATACCCCTGGTCCCGCAATTAGTTTGCGTACCTGCTCCTGCGACTTACCACAGAAAGAACATTTAAGATGAGAGTCATATTTACTGGGCATAAGCTATCTCGCTGTGGCTAGACTAGAGAGAGGTCAGGGGATTGAAGGCTGCGGGAATTGGTTAAAACGCGATCGATTAAACCATATTGTTGAGCTTCTGCGGGGGACATAAAGAAATCGCGCTCGGTATCTTGCTCGATTTGTTCGAGGGGTTTACCTGTGTTGGCGGCTAACATCTCATTAAGCGATCGCTTAATGTAGAGGATTTCCCTTGCTTGAATCTCGATATCCACCGCCTGTCCCTGAGCGCCACCGAGGGGTTGGTGAATCATGATTCTGGCATTGGGTAAAGACATGCGCTTACCCTTTGCACCTGCGGCTAATAGGAACGCGCCCATACTCGCGGCTAACCCCATGCAGATTGTACAAACATCGGGGCGAACATGGTTCATGGTGTCGAGGATTGCCATGCCAGAATATACCGATCCACCAGGGGAATTGATGTAGAGGTAAATATCTTTTTCAGGATCTTCAGCCTCTAAAAATAGGAGCTGCGACATGATCAGGTTGGCGCTGGTGTCATCTACTTGCGAACCCAAGAAGACAATTCGCTCGCGCAGCAAACGCGAAAAAATATCAAATGCTCTTTCGCCTTTACCTGATTGCTCGACTACCATCGGCACAACCTGATTTTGGGTCGATGCGATCGCAAATTGACTGGATGCTAATTGACTGGATAAAGGGAACATTCGTTTTGAATTCACCATAATGTTAACGCTGTCCCAAGCAAAGCTTGAGTTATACCATACCGACTTAAGAGCTATTATGCCTCAAAAATTGTGATTGGTAGTCAGCTTTGCACCGCTAAACAAATCCAGATGGGAAATTGCTCAGCAATTTCCCATCTGGATTTTTAGAACTTAGACTTCTTCTGATGCTGCATCAATGGTTGCATTAGCCGCGTCCACCTCTGGGGTGTCTGGCTTGAGCGAGCCTTGTTCAACTAGCTCAATTTCCGAATTTTCGATCAACCAAGCAACTGCTTGCTCCGTCAAAATTTCTTCGCGGATGACACTGGCTAGGCGAGCAGGATCAATATTTTGACCCTTGAGCGCTTCTAGTGTGTTAGCAACTCTTTCTTTGAGTACGGCTTCATCGACAGTTAGTTTTTCTTGCTTGGTGATTTCATCAAGGGCAACCTTGCGGCGGAGACGAGTTACTGCCTCTGGCTGATTGAGACGACGCATCTCTTCGACCAATTCCTTGGTGAACAGTTGTTTTGCCATCGCAGGGTCAATCCGATCTTGTAGGTAGCTAGCCTGTTGCCTGACCAAGAAATCTAGCTCTTGTTGCAAGAGGGTGGCGGGTAGCTCAACTTCTAGCTCAGCCGTGAGGGCATCAAGGACGGCACGCTCTTTGTTGGCTTGGGTTTTGGACTCAGCCTCTTCAATTACGCGCTTTTCCAACATTTCACGCAATTCGGCGATCGTTTGTTTGTCGCTGATCGATGCGGCAAATTCGTCATCGAGGGCAGGTAACTCACGGCCTTTGATCGATTTGATTGTGACTACATACTTGATTTCCTTGCCGACATATTCTTCAGGGTAATATTCTTCAGGGAAAATCGAGTCAACTTCAACAACATCATCGATCGCAGCGCCGATGATTGCTTGAATGACTTCAGGCACAAAGGCTTTTTCATCGACATCCAATTGTAAATCTTCTTCGCCTGCTTGGTCTAACTCTTCGCCAGTAGCACGATCAAGAACCTTGAGATCAACGGTGACGACATCATTTAACTCAACAGGGCGATCTTCGACAGGTACGACGGTTGATTTGCGGACTTGAAAGTCTCTTAAAGTGCGATCAACTTCGCTGAGGTCTGGCTTAATCTCTTCGGCTTTGACGCTAAACCCTTGATATTTGTTGAGGGTAACTTCTGGCTCAACGTCGATCGCCGCCTTAAAGGATAAATCTTGTCCAGGAGTGAAGGTTTGGACGAGAGTTTCAATATCAGTAATTAATTGAAAGCCACCCAGAGCTTTATCTTTAACTTCTTTATTTTCAGCAAGGGCTTCGTTTAGGGTTTTTTCTAGCAGCTCTTCGAGGACATTGGCTTTGATTCTCTGACTGCCAACTTGCTTTAATACAAGTTGAGTGGGAGCTTTGCCTTTGCGAAAACCAGGGACTTGCATCGTGCGCGTTAATTCTTTGACAACGCGATCGTATATTGCTTGAGACTTTGCTCCTTCTACTTGAATGTCAAAACCAATTTGACTGGCGGGAAGCTTCTCTAGAGTGACCTTCATTATTAAATATGCCTAGATTTTAAGTATGCCTAGATTGAATATATCTAGAATTCACAAAACATTTTTTGGCAACACTATCAGCGAGTGTTAATTTATGCCAAGTCTATAATATTACGATATTGACGCAGCAATTCTCATTATAAAAATAGGTTATTTGTAAGCCTGCCGTAGACAGGCTTACAAATAACCTATTTGGGCGATCGCCTAAGCTTGATCTAAAAGAATTTGTAGCTTAGCCCCATTGACTGCTAACTGAATCACTGCACCATTTACGAGAACCTCAGTGTTAATTGGTTGCTGATCGATGTATGTACCATTGTCACTAATATTGACAAGTTGCCATTGTTTGGGCTGATGATGGATCTCAACGTGGTAGCGGGAAACAGTAGGACTAGAGATAACCACGTCGTTATCAGCAGCTCGACCAATCCGAATAATTGACTTGGTGGTAAATTTCCAAGTCTGGATGGGATTGGCTTGGGCAGAATGCAATAGATTTAGTGTAATCACGAAATTAATTTATGAAAACCGTTACGATTATCGGCTGTGGCGTTATCGGCGCAATGATTGCCTATGAACTAAGTAAATCAGATTTAGATGTGACAGTCCTAGAGGCAAACGCTAAACCTGCCTTGGGTTCAACAGGCGCGGCGCTGGGGGTGTTGATGGCAGCTTCTAGCGCAAAGGCAAAGGGGGATTTGGTGAAGTTGCGCCTAGCCAGTTTGCAGGCTTATGACCCTTTAATTGATGAGTTAATTAAGCAAACTAACCTTGATATTCTTTACAACCGTCAAGGAATTTTCAATTTGTATCGGGCAGCCGATATCACTAAATTGCGATCGCTGATTGCCATTCGCCAAGAGCAAGGATTCACGTTGCAATGTCTGGGTCAGCAAGAAATATCTCACGCTTTACCACAATTTCAAACTAGTGGAGCTTTATTTAGTCCTTGCGATCGGGCTGTGCATCCAACCCAGCTAGTCAAGGCGCTGATCACTGCGGCAACCCAAAATGGGGTGAAATTTATTTGGCAGTCCCCAGTTCAGAATTTAAACAAGTTATCTTGCGATCGCATTGTGATTACATCGGGTATCGGTTCTAATGCTCTGCTTGCCCAGTTTTTACCAAATCAAGCTCAAGAACTATTGCAACCCGTGGGCGGTCAAGCGCTAAAAGTTAAAGTGCCTCAACTCAATTTGCAGAACGTGGTTCATGCGGAAAATGAAGATGGCTCAGATTTTAACATTGTGCCACTAGGCGATGATCAATATTGGCTCGGCGCAACCGTCGAGTTTGAGTATGAGCAGTTACCGCGTGAGGCAAATGTGAGGCTGTTGCTAGAAAATGCGATCGCATGGTGTCCCGCCTTTGCTGATGCCGAAGTTTTAGAAACATGGGCAGGCGATCGTCCTAGACCAAGGTCAAACCGAGCGCCAATTTTAGGGTTTGTGCCAGACCATGAGCATTTGCTGATCGCCACAGGGCATTACCGCAATGGCATCATGATGGCTCCTGCCACGGCAAAAATTACGCGAGACTTGCTCTTGACTGGTGCTAGCGATCTACCTTGGCAGCCTTTTGCGCTTAAGTAAGTGAGCCTCACTTACTCAGTTATTTGCCTAACTACAGTCATTGCCGAATAACTAACTCCCGCCGTCCCTTCTCCAGGGTGGGTTGAGTCACCGACTAGCCAAATATTTTTGAGGGGAGTGCGAGTCGCAAACCCAAAGGGGCCAAAGGTGGAAACCCGCATTCCTACGCCGCCAACGATGCCGCGATCGCGTCCTGTATATCTGGCAAAAGTCTGCGGTGTTGCTGCCTCGACATAGATCAATGTTTGATCATTGAGATTGAAATATTGACTTAACTGAGCAATCGCTCGTTTTGTAAATTTTTCCTTGAGTGCTTGATAATCATCATCGCCATACCAAACATCGGCATCGGTAAACTCCGAAGCAATAATCGTGGCTTTACCTGCGGGAGCGCGACCATCACCCTCTTTGCTGACGGACACAAAGAGCGAGTGCGGCTTATGAGCTGTAGAGTTTTCTTGATAAGCTTCGAGAAACTGCAAGTGGGGTGGACAACCTTGGGGAATTGCATCTCTAGTTACACCTAGATAAACCACAAATGCTACGGATGCAGGTTTCAGATTTTTGACCCTTTGGGCATAACCCTTGGGCGCAGCATCCCCCAAGAGCTGCACAAAATTATTGACGGTCACATTTGCCACCACATGACCTGCCTCATCCCACGATAATTCCCCTGTTTTAAGATTTTTTACTTCTACCTTTTTACGTTTACCTTGATCAATGATCGCTGTGACCTGATGTTGCATCAAAACCTTTCCCTCATCACGCTCAATACTCTCAATCAGACGATCGCTTAATACCTGCATACTACCTTGGAGATGAAATAACCCTAGAGGTGTCTGGGATACTGCCAATGCAGTGGCAGCATAGAGCAGAGCCGTCTCTTCGGCATTGACCTGTGAATATAGTTTGAGCTGTAAATCTAAGAAAGTGCGTAAGCGGCGATCGCCTGCTAGCCCAAATCCTCTGAGGGCATCACCAACCGTCGAAAAGGTGTAAGGAACTGTTGCGAGGGTATCGACGCGCAAAGCTTTTAGTAACTGCCCCATATCCCAAAGATTGCGTGGTGGCAGAATTGGATCACGTCCTTGAAAGCGCCAACTGCGCCAAAATAAATCCTCTAAAAATTGCCAGAACGCTTCACTATGGGGAAACTGTCGTTGCCTCTCAGCTTGCCATTTTTTGCGATCGCGCCAAACGTTAATTGGTTCAGTTTCGTTGGGCAGAAATACGGCACAGGCAGGATCGCAATGAGTGGCTTCAGGAAGCTCTATTTCTAGTTCCTTAAAAATGCGATCGTGAATACCGCCAGACTCTAACCCTGCAACTTGGGTTGCGCCGACATCGAAGGTAAATCCACGACGCTTAAATGTGGATGCACAGCCTCCAGCTACGATTGCTAAGTCATAAACGATTACTTCATAGCCACGTTTCGCCAACAAAGCCGCCGCCGTTAAGCCACCAATTCCCGCCCCGACGACAATTATCTTCTGTTGAGTTTTTTGCTTAGATTTACGCAACACTGGCTATAACTGATTAACAATTCTTAATCCAGTCTAAGCGATCGCTCTGACATGAACCAGATTGCGATCTATGCAGCTTGTAAAGCTGGAATTGCCTGAAATTTTTGTCGCTTGGGCAATGGTTCGCCCTTTTCTATGGCAGTTTCTACTAGCAACTCAATCACTTCTTGAGCATTTTGGACTGCCTCTAAGTAATTATCACCATGAGTGCAAGGCTGCATAACATTTGTAAATTCTGGTAAAAAGACAACAAAGCAGTTATCTTCATCAGACCATTGAATGAGAATTGTGTATTGCATAATTTTTATTCCTCTGCATTGAGTTTTCTGAGTTCTTCTAGGGCTTCATTAATCTGCTTTTCTAAGTATTTTTTGGCATCGCTTCCATCTTTGCCTGAAATAACTATTTTTCGTAATAATCTAGGATGCGACCATTTGGAATGACTTCCTTTTGCCGATTCACTGGTAAATCCTACTTTCAGCAACATACTTTTTAATTCTCGAATCTTTTTGGGCATAGATGCTTGTTTTCAGTCTAAGGATATTTTAGGCGATCGCCCTAATATGAGCTATTTTGCTCTATGCTGCTCGCAAAAGTTGCGAAGAATTTTTTGGCTGCGGCAGAGATTTTCCATCTTCCCGATAAATCTCAAGATAACTATCAATTACTTCCTGTCCATGTTTGGCAGCTTCTTCGTAAGTATTGCTATGGGTATGAAATTTCTGAAATGGGAAGTCGGGAAGATGGACAAGATAGCAGTCATCTTCTTCTGACCAGATAATTACCATGCTGTCGTGTGGCATTATTTTCTGACATGGCTTGTAACCACTTTTTCAATCAGTATATTTCTAGGTAAAATATAGATTTTTATTATGTTTCCTGTTTTTGCTGTGTTTTTATGATTTGCAACTCTAGTTTTTACTTTCTTGCAATTGCGTTAACAACCATGACGTAGCCTGACCATGATCACTTTCTCTTGACAAGCGTAATGCTTCTTCTAAAAGTGCAATTTCTAAACCTGTAATTATTTGCGATCGCGAAATTCTATAACTCCCTTTAGCACCATCAAAATCTGTAATTGTAAAAGCTAAAATTTCTACATTCCTAACATCAATTACCCAATATTCCTTAACGCCCAAATCTTCATACATTAAGCGCTTTTTGCCAATATCATCCGCCCAATAGCTATTGGCAATCTCAATCGCTAAATCAGGTGCAGGATAAATATCCAAATCGACAACACCCGCCCCCCAAGGAATTAACTGAGCGCGATCGCCAACATAATAGGAAATATCAGGCTGTACTTCTTTATTACTAACTTTTCGATAAGAGCAATTATCCTTACCTCTTATGACTAGTCCATTAACAGCAATAAATAAACCCATTGCCATTACGATTAGTGCATGATCGTCGGAATGGTCTGAGCCAGTGGACATAGGTTCGACTCTTGCTTCTCCATTGAAGTAGTAAAATTTATATTTTTGATATTTTGGAGCGTCCGCAACTTCAACGAATTCTTCCCAAGAGGATTTGACCCAAGTATTTAGGTTCTGCTCAATTATGTTTTCAGCAGCTTTGTCGATACTTAATACTGCAACCATGCTTACACCTCATTGGTTAAACACTAAGAAGATCGGCGCAAGCCGTTACTCCCCAGAATATTAATACAAATTAATACAAGCGATCTAACACGTAGTTAGTTAAACCAATCAGAGATTGCTTAGGTTCAGAGGAAGGTAGCCACTCAAGGGCAGTCATTGCCGACATCACATGACTCTTCGCTAATTCTCTCGCTCTGTTAATACCTTGGCTGTTGTAGACCATTTCCAAAGCCTTTTCGATATCACCGACCTCACTAAATTCTCGCTCAATCAAGCCTAATAACTGGGGATATTCCTCTAGAGCAAATAAAACTGGTGCAGTCAAATTGCCTTGCTTGAGGTCAGATCCAGCAGGTTTACCCAAGGTCTCTGTCGAGCTGGTGAAATCGAGAATGTCATCGACAACTTGGAAAGCAATGCCGAAATGTTTGCCAAAATTAAATAATTGTTCAGCCTGTACTTGACCAACACCGCTTAATACTCCCGCAGCTTTGGCACTGCCTGCCATTAGCGAAGCAGTCTTGTAAAAACTTTTTTCTAAATAGTCTTCCAAAGTCAAGCTGCTATCAAAGGCGGTCAAACTTTGACGAATTTCCCCCTCCGCAAAATCTGTGATTACCTTGGACAAAAGCTTAACGACTTCGAGGTGATCTAAATTGGCTAAGTACCAAGATGCTTGAGCAAACAAGAAATCCCCTGCTAGTACCGCAATGCGATTGCCAAAACTATTGTTGACGGTAGGTAATCCGCGTCGGAGGTCAGCGGAGTCAATCACATCGTCATGAACCAAACTGGCGGTATGGATCATTTCGGTGATTTCGGCGAGGCGGCGATGGCGTTGGGTAATATCGCGATCGGTCATGGTGGCGCGGGAGACTAGTAAAACTAGGGCAGGGCGCATACTCTTGCCCTTGGCTTCAAACAGGTGTTCCGCCGCCGCATACAAAATTGGATGTCTTGCCCCGACCAACTGCTTCAGGTTATCCGTGAGAGTACGCAAGTCATCTTTGACTGGTGCAAAAAGTTCGGTGACAGAAGTAGTTGGAAGGCTCATGCGAATAAACCAGTTTTATATCAATTTTTACATATCTTCATATATTGTATGAGAATGTTGTAAGAGTTGAAGATAGACTTCACCTGTTTTTGTGGTCAACATCGCTCAGACAGACGTAAATAGCTGACAGCAAGTACCTACTATTCCTTTAGCCAGAAATTTTTTGCGATCGCAACAAGCTAAACGAAACCAAACCCATATTTATCGGTATCGCAAATTACTGACCCTGATATCAATGTATCGGCATGATATATATTATTTAACAAATCGTAATCCAATCGTATAGATGGAAATTTGACTAATGATGCCTAGGCTGCTCCTGATCGATGATGATCCGATAATCTCTGAAATGGTCACGCTAAACCTCGAACATGCTGGATATCAAGTCAGTCAAGCGAGTGATGGTATTAAAGGACAAGCGCTTGCCATTCAGTTGATGCCCGACATGATCATTCTTGACTTGATGCTGCCAAGGGTTGACGGGTTCACAGTTTGCCAAAGGCTGCGCCGTGATGAACGCACTAGAGAAATTCCTGTAATGATGCTCACCGCAATGGGGCAAACTCAAGACAAGGTGGAGGGTTTTAATGCGGGGGCTGATGATTACTTGACGAAGCCCTTTGAGCTTGAGGAAATGTTGGCGCGAGTCCGTGCCTTACTGCGACGCACTAACCGCATCATTGACACCGCAAAACATGGAGAAATACTTATCTTTGGTTCGCTGACGCTTGTACCAGAACGCTTTGAAGCAATTTGGTTTAATAAGACCGTCAAACTCACGCACCTAGAATTTGAGTTGTTGCATTGTCTGCTTCAGCGCCACGGACAAACTGTTTCGCCTAGTGAAATCCTCAAGGAGGTATGGGGCTATGAACCCGATGACGATATCGAAACGATTCGGGTGCATATTCGCCATTTACGTACCAAACTAGAGCCAGATCCTCGCCATCCCAAATATATCAAGACGGTATATGGTGCTGGTTATTGCCTAGAGCTGCCCCACGATAACGATAATCAGCAAAACGAATCCGCGGTCGCTGAATAACAAAAAAAGAACTTGCATAGCAAGTTCTTTTTTTGTTAATTCTATACACCCAAGTGTTAGGCAACACATGGGTTTTAAGCCTCTGTCTCTCAAAATAGGAACGTGTGGATTTTCCTAGGAGAAATAGATCGTCAGGGCTATGCGTAAACTATCAGTATCCGAAATCTTTAAACCCTGTTGCTTATCCTTAGTATGTATAAATTTAGGAATTGCTCCAGCAGCTCTTAGTCAAACTAATCCATTTCCATTAGATGCCCAACTTCGCTATAACGGTGGTGGAGCAGGCATTGATGGTAATACTAGCGTTGGTTTACGAATTCCGCTCAATCAGACTCCTGACAATTTTTTGTATGTCACACCGCAAATCAGAGTTTTTAACAATGGCAAAATTGGCTCTAATTTGATCGTTGGATATCGATCCCTTGATGAAGCTGCTAAGCATATTCTGGGGGGATATGTGGCTTACGATAACCGTGATACGGGGGCACTTTTTTTTCAACAAATTTCCGCAGGGTTAGAATTTTTTGCAGAGACGTTTGACTTACGTCTCAATGCCTATATGCCCGTTGGTCAGAGTACCGTCCAATTAGGCGAGACCTTGCTCGGTACGGGCAAATTTATTGGTAATCAGTTTGGTATCGATCGCGATCGCCGTATCGATGCAGCATTGGGTGGGGTCGATGTTGAAGCTGGCACAACCTTGAATATCACAGGACTTGATGGCTACCTGCGTCCCTATGCAGGCACATATTTTTATACGGCGGCAAATAGCACGGGCGCATTAGGAATTCGAGGTGGTCTGGGATACTATGGCAGTCTGATTAATGCAGGTATTTCGGTTCAGAATGACCGTGTTTTCGGCACTAGTATTCTCTTTAATATCGGCGTGAATATTGGCAATCGTCCATCCTCAAAACCACCAACTTTGTTGGAACGGATGAATGAGTCGGTGGTGCGAAATGGCTCAGTGATGATTGAAAATCAAACAGTGCGTGATCAACTTATTGTAATTAATCCCTTAACTGGTCAGCCTTATAGTTTCTTTATCGTTGCCGACAACACGACAGGTTTACTGGGTAATCCTAATGTAGTGAGTTATGCAAATTTTACTGATGCTGTAGCCAATGCAGAGGCATTAGGCTCAGATGGAATTGTGTTTGCCTATGCGCCAGCAGGATTTCCTGCCCCAACTGCTGGCGGTTTTACCATTCCTGACCAAGTGCAGGTAATTTCTAGCGCTGCATCGATGATTAATCTACCTAGTCTTGTGGGTGGCAATTTTTTGACAAGTTTACCCTTGCCTTCGGATACTGGCGTTTTCCCAATTATTACCGATACAGTCACTTTAGCAACAGGCGGCACAAACCAAGCTTTGATTGGGTTTGCCATCAATAAAGATGTGGCAACTGGTGCGAATGCGGGCATCATTGGCAACAACAATGTCAATGCGACGATCGCCAATAACATTGTCACCATTACAGCTCCTTCTAGTACGGGTGTCGGCACTTCAGGACGAGGAATTGTGTTGGTTGGTGCAAGTGGCAATACGAATATCCTGAATAACCAAGTTAGCAATGCGATCGCAGAAGGGATTCGTCTTGATAATGTCAGTGGTACTGCTGTAATTTCTGGAAATACGGTTGTTAATACGATCCAGCCTGACACTCAAACTAATGTGGAAGCTGGTATTTTGGTACGCAACAACACAGGCAATGCTGATCTAACGATTGCCAACAATATTGTTAGAGATAACACTGCCACCGCAGGTGTTGTCGAAATTGACGGAATTGAGTTTAGTCTCTGTCGTGTCTATGCTGATTTGCCTGCTTGCACTGCGGCTGCTAATGCCATTGTAAATATTACGGGTAATACTATTCAAAATATTACAGGGGCTAATGATGGCGCAGATGGTATTGATATCAATCTGGGTAACTTTGCCAATGCCACAATCAATATCACTAATAATACACTCGACAATATCGTGAATAAGGGTATTAGCTTTGGTGCAGTTGATGGTTCTGTTGGGACAACGACGATCGCTAATAATCAGATCAGTAATGTCGGCGGGGCAGCAATTCAGGTACGCGTCGGAGAAACGGCAAATGGAGGGCAATCGTCTGTTCGAGCAGCAGTGCAGAATAATACTCTCACAAATACAGAAACAGGCAGTGCTGACGATGCAGCAATCATTTTGCGATCGCAAAATACTGCTACTCTCTGTGTCAGATTTGAGGGCAATACCTTAGACAATCCCACATCTAGTCTTGATTATCTATTCCGTAGACAGAGTTCAGCACCATCAGGATTGCAACTAGAAGGGCTAAGCATGGAGATTGCTGTGGGTACGTCTAATACAGTGCTGTTAGATGAGCTTGCAGCTAGAGGCAACATAGGCGGAGCAGTTGGTAAGTATAGAGTTCAAAATAATTCTGTACAAGTTCCCACCGCAGACTGTACTTTTCCTTAAAAGCTGATAAATCAAGCCCCAAAGAAACCCCACACCGTGGGGTTTCTTTGTAAATTCGCAAGTACCTCTTGTAAAAATTGCGGCAATTGCGATCGCACTATGCCTGAAAATAGTTAGAGCCTGAAATAAGAGTAATGGTCAACGAATGAAAATTTTATTTGCAGCGGCTGAAGTTGCTCCCCTCGCCAAAGTTGGCGGTATGGCAGATGTGGTGGGCGCACTCCCCCCGATTCTCAAGAAAATGGGACATGATGTGCGGATCATCATGCCTTACTACGGCGTAATCCCAGACAAGCTTAAAGAAAACCCTGAATGGAAATGGAAAGGCTATGCCATGTTTCAGGAGTTTGATATTTTTGAAACAGTCTTGCCAGGGACAGACGTACCTTTGTATTTGATGGGGCATGGTTCGTTTATCCCCGCTCGCGTCTATGGTGGCGAAGACGAAGATTGGCGCTTCACTATGTTTGCCAATGCTGTTGCCGAATTTGCTTGGAACTATTGGAAGCCCAATCTCATTCATTGCCATGACTGGCATACGGGTATGATTCCTGTCTGGATGCACCAAGTCTCCGACATTGGCACTGTATTCACAATTCACAACCTTGCCTATCAAGGCCCTTGGCGCTGGTTTTTGGATAAAACTACTTGGACTCCTTGGTACATGGATGCCCATAACACTATGGCGGCAGGCATTAAATATGCCGATCGCGTCAACACCGTATCGCCAACCTATGCTCAACAGATTTGTACCCCTGGTTATGGTGAAGGTTTAGAAGGTATTCTCTCCTTCCTCAAGCCTTGGGGAATTTTAAACGGTATCGATACCGAGCTTGAAAATCCTGCCACCGATCCTGCCCTAGCCCAAAATTACTCTGTCGATACCCTTGATGATCGCATGGTAAATAAAATTGCTTTGCAAAAAGAATTGGGCTTGGCAGTTAGCCCTGCGACTTTCTTGATTGGCATGGTCGGTCGCCTCGTAGAGCAGAAAGGGATTGATTTACTCCTGCAAACCCTCGAACGTTATTTAGCCTATACCGATGCTCAGTTTGTGGTGCTAGGGACAGGCGATCGCTATTATGAATCGCAACTTTGGCAGATTGCAGCCCGCTATCCTGGCCGCATGTCCGCGCAAATTTTATTTAACTCCGCCCTATCCCATCGGGTTTATGCTGGCTCTGATGCCTTTTTGATGCCAAGCCGCTTTGAACCCTGTGGTCTGAGTCAACTCATCGCCCTGCGCTATGGTTGTGTTCCAATCGTGCGGCGTACAGGTGGACTGGTTGATACTGTGTCATTCCATGACCCCATTGCCCAGACTGGCACGGGCTTTAGTTTTGATCGCTATGAGCCTTTGGATATGTACACCTGCATGGTACGCGCATGGGAAAGCTATCGCTACACCGATGCTTGGCGATTGTTGCAACAGCGTGGCATGAGTAATAACTTTAGTTGGCAAGCCTCTGCTGAGAAATATGTCCAGCTATATCGCTCAATTCCGGGGTTGGATAACGTCTAAATTTCCATAAAATTAAGGAGGTGTTTTGCACCTCCTTAGTTTTTGTAAAAATTACAACAATGCGTCAATTTCCCGCGATCCTCATTCCCCCAGAAGTGCAGCGCATTGCTCAGTCAAAACCTGTTGCGCTCAAATTTAATACTTCACTCCCCCGTGTTCCGCCGCCGCCCCCTGCACCGATTCAGATCAAAGAAGCGATATTTCTAAGTATTGGTTTAATTGTGGTGGTTGCCATTGTTACGGCTGCTGTTAAAGAATTAGGGATTATTCTGTTGATTTTGGGAACAGTCGGAATTGTGCTGCGGATTCGGTTTGAGTTTTTGACTTATAAAAAACGATATCAAAACCATCAGCATCTTCTTCAAAATTATTTTGCCAAGCTGGAAGATTATTCCCGCGAAGAAGTTAAATATCAGCAAGCATTTGCGATCGCAAATTCCCCAGACCGTATCCTTGCGTTTCGCCATCAGCAATTTCAGAAGTTGTTTGCCAAGATGTCACCACGCAATCAGTCCGATACATTGCCCTCAATCGGTGATCCTGTCGATCAAGCACAATTAGCAATCTCCAAGTTTGGGCTTACCCTTCAGCAATATTTAGCAGGAATGGTTTATCAAGGCTTAACGATTCATATTCCTAGCATTGATTATGATTGGAGTCCTGCCCTAACCTATGTTGACCCTGAGCTAAATGCTCATATTGCGATCGAGGTTGTCTCTGCTTCGGATCAGGCGGCAACGGTCAGGCAAAATGATCTGGCAGAGCATTTCTTATTAAATTCAGGCTGGATTATGATCAAGTTTGCTCAAGACCAAATTGATCAAAACCCTGAGGCTTGCTGTAAAGAATTAGCCAAGTTACTGGATCGCCTCAGTTTAGATCCTTCCGTATTGCCCCAATTTGCTAATATTTCTGATTTGCGAGTTGTGAAAATATAGCACTGGCTACAGTGATCGCAATTTGACTCGCTGTATTGTGAGCAGATGCTAAAATCAGCTACCAAAGACTGATAAAACTTGTTTTTTAGGTTTTATGTGAGGTTATCCCCTGTGAATGCTGCCGAACAAGCCAGAAATGTGGAAATAGCGACAAAAATTGCCACGATTGTTAATTTGTTTAAAGCAATTTACCCTGCGGCTCGCTCTGACCTGAAGCCTTGGCTTAATAATTCGGATACGCGCAAATTACTTGATCCAGACTCAATTGATGTGGGTTTTCATTTTCCGGGGGTAAGTTGGCGGCTCAAGGTTCGCAGCATTCTATTTCAGATTCGACTATACGAAGATCCTGTCGATGGTAATTTACGGGCAATTGGCATCGAGGCTAGTGGTCATGACTATAAAGGTGAATGTTGGCGATTTTCGACAGTGGATAATTGGCAATTTTTTGGGGATAAAGTGCCGATGGAAGATGGAATTGAGAACTTACGAGAGTTTAGTCGCCAAACCATCAAGATTTTCAATCAGTAAACTAGGGCAGCACAAGCACATTGGATAGTGACAAATTACAAACCTACTATCGCTGGATGGATTTTGCGATCGCATTAGTCAAAGATGCACATGCATTAGGAGAAATCCCCGTAGGTGCAGTTATCGTCGATCGCCATGGAACTGCGATCGCAACGGGAGTCAATCGTAAAGAGCAAGAGCAAGACCCCACTGCCCATGCCGAAATAGTCGCAATTAGAGCCG
Organism: Pseudanabaena mucicola FACHB-723; assembly: GCF_014696385.1. GTDB lineage: Bacteria > Cyanobacteriota > Cyanobacteriia > Pseudanabaenales > Pseudanabaenaceae > Pseudanabaena. The sequence goes on along the minus strand of NZ_JACJQB010000002.1, from coordinate 97,599 downwards.
CATCAAAGATATTAAAAGATTGGCATCTGAATGGCTGTACTCTCTATGTCACCCTAGAACCCTGTCCTATGTGTGCGGGCGCAATTTTGCAATCAAGAATTAGCACTCTTGTCTATGGCGCTGATGACCCCAAGGCAGGAGCAATTCGCACAGTCGCCAATTTACCCGACAGTCCTGTCTCATTTCATAAACTGCAAGTGATCGCAGGTATTCGCGAACAGCAATGTCAAGTAATGCTCCAAGACTGGTTTAGAAATATCAGGAATAAGTCTTAGGTCTACTTACTGCATAGCGCATTAACTGTGTCCACCACGCTACTTTCCCTACTCACCGCCGCATCTAAATCTTCCTTCGCCTTCTTCTGCGCGTTAGCATCCTTTGCCTCTGTGGCTTTAACTTGAGCCTGCATAGCAACAGATACATCACCATACATGCCGATCATGTCAGCCTGTAATTCCTTAAGCTTAGGATCTTGGACTGCGATCGCTTGGACTTCAACCCGAATTTTCTCAATCTCTTCGGCGGATGTCACCAACCCCGCCATTTCCTTAGGCACAGCTAGCTCTTTAGCTTTGTTGGCTACAGACACAATCTTGTTACATTGAGAAATCTTACTCTCCCCACAGCCATACAGTAAAAAGCTAGCAGTGAAGCAAAGAACAACGTAGCGACTAAAACGATTGATTAATTGCATTTGGTAATTGTCGATAGTCCAAATTGATAGTTCGGGGGTCTAAAAATTCTAAAATGTTTTAGTAAAGCTAACTCAAGAGATTTGAACTATGTCTGATAATCGCCGCAGTCGTGCAATTACCGAAGGTGTGCAGCGATCGCCTAACCGAGCCATGCTCAGAGCAGTTGGCTTCCAAGATTCAGATTTTACAAAGCCAATTGTCGGTGTCGCCAGTGCCCACAGTACAATTACCCCTTGCAATATGGGCATTGCTCCCCTTGCCATCCGCGCCGAGGCCGGTATTCGTGCTGCCAATGGGATGCCGCAAGTTTTCGGGACAATCACCATTAGCGACGGCATCTCCATGGGAACTGAGGGCATGAAATATTCCCTAGTCTCCCGTGATGTCATTGCTGACTCAATCGAAACGGCTTGTACTGGTCAAAGTATGGATGGCGTTTTAGCGATCGGTGGTTGCGACAAAAATATGCCAGGGGCAATGATCGCCATGGCAAGAATGAATATTCCCGCCGTATTTATCTATGGCGGTACGATTGAACCAGGACATCTTGATGGCGAAGATCTAACTGTAGTTAGTGCCTTTGAAGCTGTCGGTCAATATAGCGCAGGTCGTATTGATGAAGTAAGACTCAACTCCGTTGAGCGCAATGCTTGCCCGGGGGCTGGCTCCTGCGGGGGAATGTATACGGCAAATACAATGTCGTCAGCCTTTGAAGCAATGGGCATGAGTCCCATATATTCCTCTACCATGTCCGCCGTTTCCCCTGAAAAAGCAGCTAACACAGAATTGGCAGGTACAATTCTGGTGAATGCAATTCGCAATAACCTCTGTCCTCGCGACATCATTACTCGTAAATCCATCGAAAATGCTGTTTCCGTAGTCATGGCAGTGGGAGGATCGACAAACGCGGTACTACACTTTTTAGCGATTGCACATTCCGCAGGTGTTGAGTGGAATCTTGATGACTTCGAGCGTATCCGTGAGCGTGTTCCTGTTATTTGTGACCTCAAACCATCGGGTAGATATGTAGCCACCGACCTCCACAAAGCAGGTGGTATTCCCCAAGTCATGAAAATGTTGTTGGCTCATGGCTTATTGCATGGCGACTGCATCACGATCACAGGTCAAACCGTAGAAGAAGTCCTCAAGGATATTCCTGCCGAACCTCGTGCCGATCAAGATGTGATTCGTCCTTGGGAGCGCCCGATGTACAAGCAAGGACACCTTGCCGTTCTCAAAGGCAACCTCGCTGAAGAAGGTGCAGTTGCCAAGATCTCTGGTGTCAAAAATCCGATTATCACTGGTCCAGCCCGCGTGTTTGAATCAGAAGAAGCTTGTCTAGATGCGATTTTGGCAAACAAGATCAATGCTGGAGATATCCTCGTGATTCGCTACGAAGGTCCCAAGGGTGGCCCTGGTATGCGGGAAATGCTTGCCCCCACCAGTGCAATTATTGGTGCTGGACTAGGCGATTCTGTTGGCTTGATTACCGATGGACGATTTTCTGGCGGAACCTATGGCATGGTCGTCGGTCACGTTGCCCCAGAAGCCTATGTTGGCGGGACAATTGCCTTGGTCAACGAAGGCGACTCAATCACCATTGATGCTCATCAGCGATTGATTCAGCTCAATGTTAGTGATGATGAACTCGCTAGCCGCCGCGCTAACTGGAAGCCCCCCGCTCCTCGTTATACCAAGGGTGTATTGGCAAAATATGCCACCCTTGTTTCCACCAGCAGTAAAGGTGCTGTAACTGACTTAGACTTGTTCTAATTAAAGAGATGGCGCACGCTGCGCGTGCGCCATCTCTTTAAGAGGTTTATATTTAATCGCAATTTTTAGAAAAAATATTAAATTTACTGCCATTTTTTTGCAAAATGGTAACAGTCCTGAACTGAGTCCCCCATGTCCCCCGAACAAAACGCCCTAGAACCAATTGCACTAACCACACCACTCTTTTACGTCAACGATCGTCCGCATATTGGTAGTGCTTACCCGACAATTGCTGCTGATGCTTTTGCGCGTTTCCATCGGCTTAAGGGGCATCCTGTCATGTTTGTAACTGGCACCGATGAACATGGACAAAAAATTCAGCGTACTGCCGAAAAAAATAATCTGTCTCCCCAAGAACATTGCGATCGCACTGTTGCTGAATTCTATACACTCTGGGAAAAGTTTAATATTCGCTTCGATCGCTTTACTCGTACCACCGCTCCCAAACATCAAGCAATCGTCAATGAATTTTTTCAACGGGTCTATGACGCAGGCGATATTTACCTAAATCAACAAAAGGGATGGTACTGCGTCGCCTGTGAAGAATTTAAAGAAGAACGTGAATTACCCGCCAGTCACCACTGCCCCACTCACACCAACGTCGTCTGTGAATGGCGCGACGAACCCAACTATTTCTTCCGTCTCTCCAAATACCAAGATGCCCTTGATCAATTCCACGAAGCCAATCCCCACTTTATCCAGCCCGAAAGCCGCCGCAATGAAGTTCTAGGTTTCATGAAACAAGGCTTGCAGGACTTTTCCATCTCCCGCGTTAACCTTGATTGGGGATTCCCCATTCCCACCGATCCTAGTCACACGATCTATGTTTGGTTCGATGCCCTCCTTGGCTACGTCACCGCTCTACTCGATCCCGACGATGAGCCAACCCTCACCAACGCCCTTAAAAAGTGGTATCCCTTCAACCTGCACATCATTGGCAAAGATATTCTCAGATTCCATGCAATTTACTGGCCAGCGATGCTCATGTCCGCAGGGCTAGAGCTACCAAAGCGTGTTTTTGGTCATGGTTTACTGACAAAAGATGGTTTAAAAATGGGCAAAACTTTGGGTAATACCATCGATCCCTACGACCTAGTTGATCGCTTTGGCTCCGATCCAATTCGCTACTACTTCCTCAAAGAAATTGAATTTGGCAAAGACGGAGACTTTGCCGAAGATCGATTTATTGCGATCGTCAATGCCGACCTTGCCAATAGCCTTGGTAACTTACTAAATCGTAGCCTTGGTATGGCAAACAAATATTGCCAACAAACCATTCCTGCACATGATCCCAGCCATATTCATGAATTTTCAGACCTAATTAACGCAGTAATCGCACAAGCGCAAAGTTTAGGCAGCCGCGTAAATCTTGACTACCAAAATCTTAACTTTCGGGCTGCCTGTGAAAAAATTCTAGAATTAATTTGGAATTGCAACAAACTAATTGATGAGACGACACCTTGGAAGCAGTTTAAAGCTGGCAAGCAACAAGAAGTGAATGAAGTTTTGTACACTTTATTAGAAGCAGTGAGAATAGCGGTGTACTTACTATCGCCAATTACACCGCAACTTAGCATTTCCGCATACCAGCAACTGGGGCTAAGCTTCGACGAAACAGATCCTCCTGATTGGAGTCATACAAATTGGGGAATACTAAGATCAGGTACATCCCTTACCCCTCCTATCCCAATCTTTCAGCGAATTGAGATCAACTAAATACTCAGCTAGTTTTTGTTTTTAGTCCTAATTTTAGTTTTAAGTTTTGTAATTTATTAACTATTAAAGTCCTGAAAATCTATACCTCTAAGTATATTTACTTATAGTGTATAGTTGAGGATAGGTTATAAAAATATAATTATTCCCTTTGTGTTCTTATTATAAAAAACTCGTTTTACAGTTCTCTGTTTACTTGAGATTTATCTGTGATTTACTCGGAACTGATTTACTATATCTCTTCTTAAATAACTCTCAAATAGTCTTGGGGTAAAGCAAATTTATTTATTAAAAAGGTTACTTTTAACGTCCGAATACTAAATCTAAAAAATTTAGTGACTGGGTTTATTAAAAAATTTTAAGAGGTTCTTCTGAATTAGGTAAACACAACTTAGGACGGTTTTAAGTATCAATGCTAATACCAAAGCTTCATCCCGCAGCACTAGATAACAAGCGTTCTATAGGCAAAAATATGTTACCTTTTGAGCAAGATTCTGGCTTTAAGCCAGACCAAATTTTAGAAAATCGAGGGCGGGTTGCCATCTTCATTGATGGCTCAAATCTTTTTTACGCGGCCCTGCAACTGGGAATCGAAATTGACTACACCAAGTTGCTTCTCTGTCTGACTGATGGCTCGCGTCTATTACGCGCATTTTTTTATACAGGTGTTGATCGCACCAATGAGAAACAACAGGGATTCTTGTTATGGATGCGTCGTAACGGCTATCGAGTCATATCTAAAGAACTAGTTCAGCTTCCTGATGGCTCCAAAAAAGCTAACCTTGATGTCGAGATTGCCGTAGACATGATGGCGCTCATTGGTTCCTATGACACAGCCGTACTTGTCAGTGGCGATGGGGATCTCGCCTACGCCGTAGATGCTGCTAGCTATCGAGGTGTTCGCGTCGAAGTAGTGAGTTTGAGATCAATGACCAGTGATCACTTGATTAACGTTGCTGATCGCTATATTGACCTCGAAGCAATCAAGGACGACATTATGAAAATATCTCGTCCCCAATCCCCCAATGCAGCACCATCAATTGCTAGCTATACCTATCGCCCCATCTCTGGACTCACATCCATAGATAGCGATCGCGATAGCTAGTTTTTACCCAAGACATTGCAACTTTACCCTAGTAAATTGCACCTAATCCTAAAAAATATTGACAGAAGTTGCCATTGTCAATATATTATAGAGTTCGCTGTAAAATATTACGTCTTCGTAATTTGCTTCTGCCGATTGTAGCTAACCCACTGCATAGAACGCACGCTCTCGCGAAGATAGTGTTGTACAGCCATCCGTTCTGCACCCCCCTTTAACTTGCGGTGTGTCGGGACAAACATAACACTGAAAACTGACAACAAATTGGGAGACTTATAGTGGCTCGCATTGCAGGAGTTGACCTTCCTCGTGACAAGCGCATCGAAATAGGACTAACGTATATATACGGAATCGGTCTAACTAGCGCCAAAAAAATCTTAGCAGCTACCAAAATAAACCCTGATACGCGGGTTAAAGAACTTACTGATCCTGAAGTAACAACTTTACGCCAAGAGGTAGAATCCAACTTTCAAGTAGAAGGCGATCTGCGTCGTCTCGAAGGTTTAAGCATCAAACGTCTAGTAGACATTGGTTGCTACCGAGGTCGTCGCCATCGTATGGGTCTTCCTGTGCGTGGTCAACGTACTCGCACCAACGCTCGTACCCGTCGTGGCGGTCGTCGCACAGTCGCAGGTAAGAAGAAGGCTCCAGGTAAGAAGTAAGTAAGGATTAATACGAAACAATGGCTCGTCAAACAACTCGTAGAACTGGCGCACGCAAAAACAAGCGCAACGTCCCTAATGGAGTCGCTTACATCCAGTCTACTTTTAACAACACTATCGTCACGATTGCAGACACCGTTGGCGATGTAATTTCTTGGTCTTCCGCTGGGGCTAGTGGCTTTAAGGGAGCAAAGAAAGGCACTCCCTTTGCTGCGCAAACTGCTGCTGAATCGGCAGCAAGAAGAGCGATGGAACAAGGGATGCGTCAAGTGGAAGTAATGGTTACAGGTCCCGGCTCAGGACGTGAAACCGCAGTTAGAGCTTTACAAGCTGCTGGTTTAGAGATCACCCTCATCCGTGATATTACTCCTATCCCTCATAATGGCTGCCGCCCTCCAAAGCGCAGACGTGTGTAAAAATTCAGACCTTGGCAAATATCACTAGCGATCGCGCTGTGATTTTTACTTGTTTACTGAATTATTTAGCTTACTTTCTAACTTCCTTTGATTTTCGTTTACTCTTGCAGACTAAGTCGGTACAAATATGGCACAGTTTCAGGTTGAGTGCGTTGCATCCCACACAGAAAAAGACAATAGCCAGTACAGTCAATTTGTACTGGAGCCATTAGATCGGGGGCAAGGCATTACCATTGGAAATGCGCTCAGAAGAGTATTGCTCTCCAATCTTGAGGGTGCGGCCGTCACTGCCGTTCGCATTGCTGGTGTTAACCATGAATTTGCGACAATTCCAGGTGTGCGGGAAGATGTTTTAGATTTGATGCTCAACCTGAAGGAACTAGTGTTGAAGTCTTACAGCTCAGCACCACAGATCATTCGTTTGGTAGAGCGCGGTCCAAAGCTTGTCACGGCTACCAGTTTTCATTCTTTGCCATCAGACATCGAGATTGTTAATCCTAACCAGTACATCGCCACTCTTAGTGAAGGCGCAACTTTGGAAATGGAGCTAACAATTGAGCGTGGTAAAGGTTATCGCTCGGTAGACCGATCTAAAGAAGATCACAGTTCTCCCATTGATACACTCAAGATTGATGCTGTGTTTATGCCTGTGCGTAAGGTCAAGTATGAGATTAAGGACGCTCGGATTGGTGATGCGATCAACAAAGAGAGCTTACTCATCGATATTTGGACAAACGGCAGCATTACGCCTCAAGAAGCGCTCAGCCAAGCTGCTAGCGTTTTAGTGAATTTGTTCTCGCCCCTTCAAGAAATCACCCTTGCGCCTTCGTTGCCTCAAGAACGTGATGAGCAAGACGAGACTAAGCAAATTCACATTGAAGAATTGCAACTATCCGTCAGGGCTTACAACTGCCTCAAACGAGCACAGATCAATACTGTTGCTGATTTGTTGGAATACACCCAAGACGATCTACTGGAAATTAAAAACTTTGGTCAAAAGTCAGCAGAGGAAGTTATGGATGCCCTCAAACAGCATCTTGGCTTGACCTTAACTGAGTCCAAAGCTTCTAAAGTTCTCTAAAAATCTCTTGATTACAGAGTTTCGTTTCACATCCATCTAGTACACACCTATGCGTCACCGTTGTAAAACCCCTCAGCTTAATCGAGCTGCTGACCAGCGCAAAGCACTGCTCCGTGCTTTGACCACTGAGTTAATCCTCAGAGGCGAAATTAAGACCACCAGAGCGAAAGCCGATGCTGTCCGCACCAACGTTGATCACATGATCACCCTTGCCAAGGATGGCTCATTACATGCTCGCCGCCAAGCAATCTCTTATCTATATGACATTGCTGTCAAGGATGGCGAACCCGTTAGCGATCGCCCAATGACTAAAACCAAGCAAGAGCAGCTTCCTGAAGAAGAGCGCGTTACTAGCTTAGTTGACTTGTTGTTTAGCCAAGCTAAAGAACGCTACGCCGATCGCAATGGTGGCTATACTCGCATTGTTCGCACCATCAGTCGTCGTGGTGACAATGCAGAAATGGCAATTTTGCAACTTGTATAAACCCGAAGATGTTCTCTGCTGATTCTGAGTCATCCCATCGTGTTGCTTTAGTTATTCAATATCTAGGTACACATTTTTATGGGTGGCAAAGGCAGCCAAATCATCCCAGTGTGCAGCAAACGATTGAAGAAGCGATCGCAAAGATTTGTGGAAAAGTAACCGTTTTGCATAGTGCTGGTAGGACAGATACAGGCGTTCATGCTGCGGCTCAAGTAGCGCATTTTGATACGTCAAGTTTGATTCCTCCCCATCGTTGGGCAAAGGTACTGAATAGTTATTTGCCTGAAGGGATCTTAATCTGTGGATCAACAGAAGTTCCTAATGACTGGCACGCAAGATTTTCGGCAACATGGCGACGTTATCGTTACACGATTTACACCGCAGCAATTCCGAATTTGTTTGTCAAGCAGTTTAGCTGGCACTACTACCACGATTATCTTGATGAGAAGCTGATGCACCAAGCCTTGCAACCCATGTTGGGGGAACAAGACATGGCAGCATTTCAGAGAGCAGGATCAACCCGTCCCCATAGTCGTCTTGAACTCCAAGAGGCTCTATGCTGGCGAGATGGAGATTTTGTACATGTGGAAGTCCAAGCAAGTGGATTTTTGTATGGCATGATCCGTTTGTTGGTAGGGCAATTAGTTGATGTGGGGCGTTCTAGTCTCAGTGTCGCCGCTTTTACTGACAGATGGCAGCAAAAACGTCGTATAGAAGTTAAGTATGCCGCTCCTCCTCAAGGACTATGCCTTTTGGCGATCGGTTATGCTGATGATCCATTTGAAGAGTTCGGATCGCGCAAGCAAACGTTGAGTTTAAAAAATAAGCAAATCATTACATTGGTTTGAGATTACAAAAGCTCTTCTAAATCAAAAAGTTTCATAGATAAATTCCCTTTGTAGAGAAACTAATGACTACAACTACACTCACTCCTAATAAAAGCTACTTACCAAAAGACCCAGAACGTAAGTGGTACATTATTGATGCCGAAGGTCAGCGCCTCGGACGGCTTGCTAGCGCGATCGCAGTTATCTTGCGCGGCAAAAATAAGCCAACCTATACCCCACATTTAGATACTGGCGATTTTGTCGTGGTTATCAATGCTGAAAAGATTGCTGTAACTGGCAAAAAATCCACCCAAAAGCTATACAGAAGACATTCTGGTCGCCCAGGTGGTATGAAAACTGAAACCTTTGATAAGGTAATCGCTCGTGTTCCTGAGCGCATTCTTGAACATGCAGTTAAGGGTATGTTGCCTAAGAATACTCTTGGTCGTCAGCTTTTTACAAAGCTCAAGGTTTATAAGGGTGGTAGTCATCCCCATGATGCACAACAGCCTGAAACCTTGGTAATCAACACCATTCCATCGCAGAAGTAGGAGAAATAAACGATGTCAGATACCGAACGTTCTAATCGTGCTGTTTACTGGGGTACTGGTCGCCGTAAGACTGCGATCGCCCGTGTGCGTCTAGTCCCAGGGGAAGGAAAAATTGTGATCAACGGTAAACCCGGCGATCTGTATTTGCAGTTCAACCCTACTTATATCTCAGGTGTTAAGGCTCCTTTGGAAACCTTGGGCTTGGAAAATGAGTATGATGTTATGGTTAATGCCCATGGTGGCGGTGTAACTGGTCAAGCTGATGCAATTCGCTTGGGTGTTGCTCGTGCATTGTGTGAACTTGCTCCTGAAAATCGTAAGCCTCTAAAGGTTGAAGGCTATATGACCCGCGATCCTCGTTGTAAGGAACGTAAGAAGTATGGTCTTAAGAAAGCGCGTAAGGCTCCTCAATACTCGAAACGTTAATTACTTACCCGAAAAAAGCCTCGCTTTGCGAGGCTTTTTTTAATGAAAAAGATGAGATGCGGCGCTTTGCGCCGCATCTCATCTTTTTATAGCTTTTCAATTCCACGATCTAGAACTTCATAGTAAAGCGGCAAATATCCTGACTTGATACCGCCATCTTCTTTTGCCTTATCGAGATTACCGCGCAAAGTATGGCTATTGTGAACGCTGTAGATTTCGTAGCGATCGCCAATAAATACATAATCTGCCACATCGGTAAACTCTTCACCTTTGACTAATTGCCAGTGATCATCAGCATAAATAAAATGATAATCTGCAAGATCTGGGCTTGAGGATGGGCGCTCAACTGCCGCAGAGATTTCGGCGGTGTAATGAGGATTCTTATCATTAGGCGGGATCACTTTGCTGGTAACGTTGCGATAGAAACAGCTTTCGTTATAGCAAAATCTTAGTTTTGCCATTTTATTTTTGATGTTTTCAAAACGATCAATGATCTGATTTGATGAAGGTTCGGTTGCTGCTAAGGCTTTGGTGACAAAGGAGTTTGTGAAGGTTATACCAAGACAAATTAGGCAAATTAAAAAAATATTGGCAAGCGATCGCCATTGTTTGCTGGTCATAAAATTCAGATTTATATAGATTATTCAATAGGTAAGGAGTAGTTGGCAAAAATCCCCAACTACTCCTTACCATATTATTTAGACCTACCAATTTTTGCTAATCTTGATATAAATACTTGTCAAAACTTGTCAGAATTAATTTATGACTCTCTATCGTTTAATCTATGTCAGTCAGGCGATCGCAGGGCTAGAGTATCCTGATTTGGTTGATATTGCGGAGAAGTCTGAGCATAACAACAAAAATGTAGGCATCACAGGAATGCTTACATTTGGAGACTCTATGTTTTTACAGGTGCTAGAGGGCAGTCGGCGATTAATTAGCCAAACCTATAATCGAATTTTGATGGATAAACGCCATAACAACGCAGAACTGATTGATTTTTCCGAAATTGAACATCGTGACTTTGGGCTATGGTCAATGAAGGTCGTTCAGCTTGGCACTCAAGCAGAAATTTGTGATATTATTCTAAAATATTCTAGTTCTGAGACATTTTCACCAATTTCGATGACTGGCAAGCAGAGCTTAAGCTTTCTGCGTGAGTTGACGGCACTTTATCAACGGGGTGGCAATTTTAATTAATTTACAGATTTCAAAGCTACTCAGCAATCTCTTAAGTCTGGTTTAGGTCTAAGATTTTGGTATGGTCTTACCGAACTGAGATTGCTGCGGTGCTGTATCCTAGTATTGGTAAGTATTGTAAATTAATCTCATATCTTACTGTCCAAGATTTTTAAAGTAATTCTTCGGCTAAGAGTAAATGACAAGGTAGTTTCTGCGGTAGCGCTAAATAGGTAAGGATAGGCGGAGCGAAGCGCCGCCCATCCTTACAAAAATCAATCCTTTCCTTTTTAGCACTACCGTTTCTGCTAGTTTTGTTGAACTGCTTTGCAGAATAATTTAATACTCTTACTAATCCTTTTTATTAATAATTTAATCGTTCACTCTATTTAATATTCTTGATTATGTTCAAACGTGTCATCTCTACATTGCTTGTGGTATTTTCCTTACTCCTAACTAGCTGTGCCAGCACGCCTACAAGCGGTTTAGTGCCATTTGCGGATAGTAAAGATGGATATCGTTTTTTGTATCCGAATGGTTGGACAGAAACAAAGGGTAATTCTGCGATCGATATTCTGTTTCATGACATTATTGAACCTTCGGAAAATGTGTCGGTGGCAATTACAAAACTGCTAACTGTCAAAACCCTAGAAGAAATTGGTGATGCCGATGCCATTGGTTTGCGTGTACAGCAGCGTGTAGTTGCTCCTGAAGGCTCTGGTCGCCAAGCCCAGTTACTGAGTGCTACTCAAAAAGAATCAGGCGATCGCAATTATTACATTTTTGAATATGCTGTGCAGAGAGCGCAGGGTGAACCTCGTCATGACCTTGTAACTGTGTCTACTAATCGTGGCAATCTTTACACCTTAAGTATTTCTAGCTCTGAAAAACGCTGGGAAAAAGTGAAAGATCTATTCTCTAGAGTTGCTAAGTCTTTCACCATTGACGAATAAAAAATATTAGTGCTGTAAGCTCATAACTTGACAATATGCCGCATATCCTGATCATTGATGATGATCCCACCATCAGAATGACCCTTCAGAGATTTCTCAAGAGTCAGGGATATGACGTGATTGTCGCTAAGGACGGGCAGGAAGGTTTAGCAAAGGTTAAAGAACTCCACCCCACGTTAATTATTTGCGACTGGATGATGCCTGTCGTTGATGGATTAGAAGTATGTCGGCAGATTAAAACAAATCCTGAACTAGCCAATATTTACTTTATTTTGTTGACTGCTAAGGACCAAGAAGGGGATCTGGTGAAGGGCTTTGATATGGGTGCAGATGACTTTTTAAACAAGCCACCACGCATTAATGAGTTAAAGTCAAGGGTTCGAGCTGGAATCCGCTTATGTCAAGCGACAGAACAAATCCAAAAGCAAAAGCATTTGATTGAGCAAGAGCTATCCCAAGCCTCGCAATATGTAAGATCGCTTTTGCCTGCACCAATGTCTGGAGATATCTCAATTCAGTCGAGTTTTTTGCCGTCAACTCAGCTTGGTGGCGACAGTTTTGACTATTTCTGGCTAGATAATGATCATCTGGCACTGTATTTGCTCGATGTGTCAGGACATGGTGTTGGCTCGGCATTACTATCAGTATCTGTTTTAAATTTGATGCGGACACGCAGTCTCAGGCGAAGTCGAGTCTCTCAAGATACGACCAATTTTTACAGCCCTAGCGAAGTTCTGCGTGATTTGAATAGTAACTTTCAGATGTCAGCCCACAATGAAATGTATTTCACAATCTGGTATGGGGTATATGATCGGCAGACGCATAAGTTGGTCTATTCAAGCGGTGGACATCCCCCAGCCGTTTTAATATCTAATCAGGAAATCCCGAAAATAAAGTTGCTCAAGACATCTGGGTTACCAATTGGGATGATGCCTGACATGAACTACCAAGAGCAGGTTTGTGAGATTGATACTAGCAGTAGGCTGTATCTATTTAGTGATGGAGTCTATGAGGTTACTCAGGAGGATCAAACTATTTGGGGCTTTAATTCTTTGATTGATACCTTTATCCATACGCCCTGTGATCAGCGATCGCGAATTGAGCATATACTAGACTGCGTTAAAGCTGCATCCAATAATCGTCCCTTTGAGGATGATTTGTCTTTACTAGAGGTTTCATTTGAAATTTAAACCTTAAAAGAAAAGCTGGTGCTGCTAGCTTAGAGAGCAGCACCAGCTTTTCTTTTAACTAGCTAAGGTTGCCTGAAATTCATCAACCGTTGTATAAATTTTAAAAATCTTGGTCATGCTTGTCAGTTCAAAGAGCATTTGCACTTGGTCATTTGCCCCACAAATCACCATATCCCCACTGCTGTTACGAATGGATTTTAGAGCGGACACTAGCGCACCTAAGCCAGAGCTATCCATGAAGTTAATATCTTGGAGATTAACTAGCAAATATTTAGGAGGGTTCGCTGATGAGGCAATGTCATTGACTTGGCGACGAAAATCAGCCGCCGTTGTGACATCCAACCTTCCCGAAGGTTGCATAATTTGTACTTGGTTACTCATAAAATTTTTTCTTGACTGGTTAGAGGTAGTTAGAAAATTGGAGGAGTTTTGCTGAGGGAGCAAATCTTGATGCTTGATTCTCAATAAGCATAAATCTTTATCGATGATTTTGGTTCTTATTTGGGCTTTAATGAGATCTTGGCACTATTACTTAATTAATGATCTTTTTAATCTTAAAAATCTATGGCTGATTTACCCGATGTGCAAGCGATCCAAAACTTATTAAAGCCCATTGTTGATCCTGATCGCCAAAAAAGTATTATTGAGCTGAATATGGTGAGAGATATCACCGTTAAGTCTAATGGGGTAGTCAGTTTCACTTTATTACTGAATGATCCGAATAGCCCAAAGCGTGATCTTTTAATTCAAGAATGTAAAGATGCGATTAATGCGATCGCAAATGTATCGGATGTCTGGGTGAAGGTAATTGCTAATAGCCCTGCGATCGCCACACCAACCACACCCACTAGTGCTTTACAGGGCATTGAAGGTGTGAAGTATATCCTCGCAATTTCTAGTGGTAAAGGTGGCGTAGGTAAGACATCGGTAGCGGTTAATGTTGCTGTTGCTCTTGCCGACATGGGTGCAAAGGTCGGTATTCTCGATGCTGATATTTATGGCCCTAATGTGCCTGTAATGCTAGGCATGGAAGCTGCTCAAGTAAAGGTTGTTAAGGCGGAAAATGGCGCAGATGTAGTTGAGCCAGCCTTTAACTATGGGGTAAAAATGATCTCCATGGCATTCTTAATTGCTAAGGATCAACCTGTAGTTTGGCGGGGCCCAATGCTCAATGGCGTAATCCGTCAGTTTTTGTACCAAGCTAATTGGGGCGAACTAGATTATTTAATTGTAGACATGCCTCCGGGTACTGGGGATGCACAGTTGACACTCACGCAGTCTGTGCCATTAGCAGGAGCCGTCATCGTCACCACACCGCAAACTGTGTCGCTGTTAGATTCCCGTAAAGGCTTGAAGATGTTCCAAAATATGGGTATTCCTGTGCTGGGTATTGTCGAAAATATGAGCTATTTCATCCCTCCCGATATGCCTGACAAGCAGTACGATATTTTTGGCTCTGGTGGTGGTAAAAAAGCATCTGAAGAACTGGGTGTAGAGTTGCTTGGTTGTGTACCTTTAGAAATTAGTCTGCGTGAAGGTGGTGATCGTGGTGTGCCAATTGTTTTAGGTCATCCTGAGTCTGCTTCAGCTCAAGCTTTACGAGAGATTGCTAAGGCGATCGCAGCTAAAGTTCAGGCTTAACAGTTTTAAGGGTATGCCCGCAGGGTATGCCCGCAGGGTATGCTCTTAAATAAATCATTTAATATTGCGATCGTAACCATCAAACATGACGCATTTTGGCATAATTTCCCCTGGCTCCACAGGACCTCTAAACACAATGCTTCCATTGGGGCAAGAGTTACAAAGGCGTGGGCATCGTGTCACTCTGTTTGGGATACTAGATACTCAAACCAAGGCAGTGACAGCAGGAATTGAATTTCAGGCGATCGGCGAAACAGAATTTCCTTTGGGAATTACTAAAAAAATCTTTGCTGAATTAGGAAAGCTAAAAGGACTAGCAGCCTTAAAATACACGATTAACTTCTTGACTTTAGAAGCAGTCACTTTACTGAAAGAAGCACCCTCCCAAATGAAATCATTAGGTGTAGATGCTTTATTGGTTAACCAAGGTGCATCACAGGGAGGAACGGTTGCTGACTTCTTAGGAATCCCCTTTGTCACAATATGCAGTGCTGTAGTGTTGAATCGGGAGGCATCTGTTCCTCCTTTTAATACAAGCTGGGCTTACGATCCTAGCTGGATTGGAATTTTACGTAACAGATTAGGCTACAAAATTCTCAGTCGAGCTGCACAACCAATTACTGATGCTCTGAATGAATTTCGTCAGAAGCATAATCTACCTCTGTACAACAATCCCAATCAACGCTACTCAAAACTTGCCCAAATTAGCCAAGCCCCTGCTGCCTTTGAGTTTCCTCGTCAAGAATTACCTCCACATTTTCATTTTACAGGTCCCTATCACTCCTCCAGTAGTCGTCAATCAGTGAATTTTCCTTACGAAAAGTTAACAGGAAAACCGTTAATTTATGCCTCAATGGGAACGTTGCAAAATCGCTTACTTGGTGTATTTGAGGATATTTCTGCGGCTTGCGAAGAATTTGACGTTCAGTTGGTAATTTCTTTGGGTGGAGCAACGAAACCAGAATCCCTGCCAAACTTAAAGGGACATCCTCTAGTTGTAGAGTATGCTCCGCAATTGGAGATTCTCAAAAGAGCCTCGTTAATGATTACTCATGCGGGTATGAATACATCCATGGAATGTTTGATGAACGGTGTGCCAATGGTTGCGATACCCGTTACTAATGATCAGCCTGGTGTGGCAGCAAGAATTGCTTGGTCGGGTTGTGGTGAGACAATCCCGCTTAAAAAATTAAATGTTTCTCGCTTAAGAACAGCAATTCAAAAGGTATTGACCGAAAGTTCCTACAAGGAAAACGCGGTGAGGATGCAAACTGCGATCGCAGCATCAGGAGGAGTAAGTCGAGCTGCTGACATTATAGAGAAAGTTGTCTCGACAGGTGAGCCACTGAACGCCTAATCATTGACAGAGCATTGAATTAGAAAAGAAAAGTGGCTAATTCCATGAACAATGCATAGTCAAATAAGTACATCATACGCTATCCTAGATAGGCTGTGAAAAATACACACATCAACACACGCTTGAGGTTTCGGGTGTTTAGAGTTACTCGTAACTACTAGATTCCATCTCAGGCGCAAGGACAAACCCGAACACAGGAGAAAACTTAAATGGGAGTCGTAACCCTAGCCCAATTGCTAGAGTCGGGAGTTCACTTCGGGCATCAAACCCGTCGTTGGAACCCCAAGATGGAGCCTTACATCTTCACCGAGCGTAATGGCGTCCATATTATTGACCTTGTGCAGACAGCACAATACCTCGAAGAAGCCTATGCTTATTTGCGTCAAGCTTCCGAGCAAGGCAAGAAAGTATTGTTTGTGGGTACAAAGCGTCAAGCTGCTGGTTTGATTGCTCAAGAAGCAGCCCGTTGCGGTAGCTACTATATCAACCAACGCTGGTTGGGTGGAATGCTCACCAACTGGACAACGATCAAAACCCGTGTCGATCGCCTCAAGGATCTCGAACGTCGCGATGAAAGTGGTGCATTAGATCGCTTACCTAAGAAGGAAGCATCGACCTTGCGCCGCGAAATGGAAAAGCTCCGCAAATATCTTGGTGGTATCAAGTTGATGCGTAAGCCACCCGATATCGTTGTAATCGTTGATCATAAGCGCGAATACAATGCGGTTCAAGAGTGCCAAAAGCTACGTATTCCCATTGTGTCGTTACTTGATACCAACTGCGACCCTGATAGCGTTGATATTGGTATTCCTGCTAACGATGACGCAATTCGCTCGATCAAGTTGATCGTTGGTAAGTTGGCTGACGCGATCTACGAAGGTCGTCATGGCGATATTGAAGATATCGAGTATGAAATCTCGGCTGAAGAAGTAGAAGCTTTGGCTGATGATGAAATCATCACTGGTGATGAAGAAGGTGCAGAAGCTTAAGGCTTCTCACCCATAAAAAAGCGGCGCTTAGCGCCGCTTTTTTATGGGAAAATTTTGCCTAATAATACAGGGTACTTTGCGCCTGTAACGCTCGGCAAATTGCCAAAACGTTCTTTAACTCTTAAATATCCCAGCACCGCAAAGGCGATCGCTTCTTTACTATCGCCACTCAAGCCCATCGCATCTGTATGCATGACGATTGCTGGTGCTAGTACATCCTGTAATCGCTCCATTAAATAGCCATTGCGCCCACCGCCTCCACCGATTAGGACTTCTTCAGGGAAAACGGGCAGGAAATCACGATAGCTTTTTGCGATCGCAAGGGCAGTAAATTCAGTGAGCGTGGCAAGAATATCGTAATTACTTAAATGTTGACATTCGCTCAAGCATTTTTCTAAGTATGCAGGGCTAAATAACTCACGCCCCGTCGATTTGGGAGGAGGTGTATCAAAAAAATCTTGTTTGAGCCATGTTTCGATGAGAGCAATATCTGGTTTGCCTTGCCGAGCAATTGCGCCATCATTGTCAAACGATACACCAAATAGTTTTTGAACTGCCATATCCATCAACACATTGCCCGTGCCATTATCAAAACCAAATACTTGATCTTGATTTTCGATGGCGTTGGGAGGGAGATAGGTCAAATTGCTAATGCCACCAATATTTTGACAAACACGGTGCTTAGTGGGGTGAGATAGCAACAAGAGATCTAACATTGGTACGAGGGGGGCAGCATGTCCCCCTGCTTCGATATCGGCAACCCGAAAATCACTGACAGTCTTAATTCCTGTTAGTTCAGCAATGACTGCACCTCTGCCCAACTGCACTGAATATCCAAGCCCTGTTTTGCCATCCTTAGGCATTACTGGCGGACGATGAAATACTGTTTGACCGTGGGAGCCAATTAAGTCTGGTATTTGATCACTTTTTTCTTTAATTGCGATCGCAGCTTTAGCAAAACTTTCGGCAATGCGATCATCTAATTCACATATTTGCTGGAGCGATCGCGGCGCACCTGCACAGACTGCCAAAATTTCAGTACGCAGGTCATCCTCATAGGCATAGGTATGTCCTGCAATTAGGTTAGTGCTAAGAATGCCATTGCGATCGTAAATTTCCACTAGAGCCGCATCGATGCCGTCCACTGATGTTCCACTAATTAAGCCGATTGCTAATATTTTGTCCGTTGGCACATTAATCATGAATTGTCGCTAAAGCCAAAAATCAATATTTAAAATCGAGTCGATGTCGTTTTCAAACTGCCATGTATCAGGAAAATTAAAGCCGTGCGATTGGTATTCCTTACGAGCATATTTTAAAGCGATGCGCCATGCAGAACTCAAATGTTCATCCCAATAGCTTTTCAGACTGGGATAGTTGTTGAGTAACACCTCAATTTGCGATCGCTGCTCACGAATTGTATTTTCCCAGCCATTGAAACAATCGGGCATATTGACGTAAATCCGCTTAAGGAGATGTTCTAGCAAAGTCTTGAGACGGCTTTCTAACTCCTTCCTTTGCGATCGCCCCAAGTCCTCAATCTCCTCAATTAAGTTATCAATATCTAAACACTCAAAATTTTTAGATTTTAAATTCGCTATGGTTTCTTGTATCCAAAGTAAGTAGTCAGATTCGTACAATGACTGTTTTGCAATTGTCTGAGTCATTAATTTGTAACTCTCTTGACATATCTAAGGTATTACCATTATTACCCATATCATCTCGATTACGGTTAGTCTGCCTCCAAGAAGAAAGGCAGTACAAATACCGCATTTCTTCTTGGGATACTCAAAACGTTAACACCATTTTGAATAATGAAATTACTTCATCCACTCAGTGTGGAAAAATTCACCTCTGGGCTTGTCGGTGCGCTCGTAGGTGTGAGCACCGAAGTAATCGCGCTGAGCCTGTGTCAAGTTTTGAGGTAGGCGATCGCGTCTGTAACTATCGAAATAATCGAGGGATGCACTAAAGGCAGGAATCGGGATACCCAACTGCGCCGCTGCTACAACCACCTTTCGCCATGCCGCTTCTTTGGTCAGAATCGTTTGTTTGAAATCAGGATCGACTAACAAGTTAGGCAATTGAGGATTGCGCTGAAAAGCCAGTTTGATCTTGTCAAGGAAAGCCGCACGAATAATGCAACCACCTTTCCAAATACGGGCAATTTCACCCAAATTTAAGTCATAGCCAAAATCACGGGAAGCTGCACTAAGTAGTGCCATGCCCTGAGCGTAGGAACAAATCTTGGAACAGTACAGTGCGTCACGCACTGCATCAATAAATTCTTGGCGATCGCCTTCGTATTTACCAGAGGTCGAACTTTTTAGCACCTTAGAAGCTGCTACGCGCTCTTCTTTGTAAGAAGACATCACCCTTGCGGTCACCGCCGCAATCATTGTGGGGATCGCTACACCGAGATCAAAAGCACTTTGGACAGTCCATTTACCCGTACCCTTTTGACCTGCGGCATCAAGAATCTTGTTAACCAGTGCATCCCCAGTCAGTTCATCGGCTTTAGTGAAAATATCTGCCGTAATATCGATTAGATAAGAATCAAGCTCAGAAGTACGCCATGCTGTAAAAGTTTCATGCAACTCACTTGCCGTCAAGCCCAACCCAGTGCTGAGTAAATCGTAAGCCTCAGCAATCAACTGCATATCGCCATACTCAATACCGTTATGCACCATCTTCACGTAATGCCCTGCACTGCCCTTGCCGATGTAAGTCACACAAGCACCGTCATCGACTTGAGCCGCGATCTTGGTCACAATTGGCTCGATTTCAGCATAGGCAGACTTCTGACCACCAGGCATCATACTTGGTCCATTGAGTGCGCCTTCTTCGCCGCCACTTACCCCCATACCAATAAACTTGAGATTGATTCTCTCTAGCTCCACGGTGCGGCGATCAGTATCGTTATAGAGCGAGTTACCACCATCAATGATGATGTCGCCTTCATCTAGGAATGGTTTCAGTTCCTCAATGACGGCATCCACAGGCGCTCCTGCCTTGACCATGATCATAATTTTGCGAGGACGCTCTAATGAGGCAACAAAATCTGCGATCGTAAATGTGCCTTTAAAATTCTTGCCAGCAGCACGGGTCGCCAAAAACTTATCGGTTTTGTCACGGCTACGGTTGTACACACTCATCGAAAAACCATTACGCTCAATGTTTAGAGCAAGGTTTTCACCCATTACCGCCAAACCGATTAATCCAAAATTTTGCTTGTCAGATGTCATAAAATCCTCTTTATCCGTTGAAACATCGGCAGATATCATGCAGATATCATTAGGTACAGGTTGTTTTTCCTGAACTTGCGGACAAAAGTATGTTAATCACTGATTTAGCGGGGATCGCAAATCCTTTGTAAATCCTTAATACCATCGAATTAAAAAGCTGGGAACAAAAAGCCTTATTTTACTTTCTTAGACAACCAAAAAAAACTCAAACCTAAGGGTAGTATCAATTACTACATTGCAGGGGTCGATTTTAATTTGTTGTTAATACGGTGTATGCTGAACTAGAGACCTAAAAACTCACAATCTAGATCGTCCTGAGCCTTAATAATTTTACTTACTTGGTTGAAGTTTTAAGTTCGGTGATGGGATAAACTAAACTGCCTAAATATTTTATCTGTTGCGGAATTTGATTTGGGTGGTTTTTAAGTATGTAAATATCTCATATTTTTAAGGAGATATCGATCGACTGCAATTCATGCTTTATTTATTCTAAATAGAGTTTGTTTAGCGTTGATTTACATATTTTTTAGCAATTGTTCAGTAAGTTCTAGCCCGCACTAGACACTTTAGTTTTCTGGAGGTTCAGATGAGTAAAACCAATCAGTCCAGTCAATCCAATGACTCCAACAGTAAAGTATCCAAATCTGTCACACCGAAACCTCCGAATAAAGACTTGCCAAAATTAGAAGTTCTCAAAGTTATTGCTCCTAAGTCTTCTGAACCCACTGAATCTGAAGACGCAAAATCAGCATTGCCTCATCTAGAAAATACAGATGCATCTGCTTCTGTTTCATCCGTCTCTGCAAAATCTGTTGCTGCTGCTGCCAAGGTAAAACAGTCTGCGCCCAAACGCTCGGTAGACATTGCCTCTATACAGAAGCAGGTTGAAGAGAGTAATGAGCCGAAGATTTGCCTACAGCCAATTCCCGAAGCGACAGAACCATTTCAATACAGAGCTATCGGCGTAGTGCACGGTCAATATATTCCCAATGAAGATAACTTTGCAAAGGGGCATATCTTAACCTCTGATGGTTCGCAAGTTGATGCAGTATTACTGGGCAAAATCATCTCGATTGTCAAGAAAAGATTGCAAAGCGATCAGGAATATCTATGGGTTGTCTATCCACGCACTAATGATAAGGCGGGAAGATTGCATGTGCAGATTGCTGGGGTTTGGGCTCCTGTAGAGCTTGGCAAATCAGATTTGCCTATCGATCCCAATGTCCAAGATGGATATTTTTCAGTTCGTGGTGAAATATCTAGTCAATCAGCCGAAGATAACTCGGTAATTGTGAAGGTAAGACGTACTGAACAAAAGTTTGACAAGCAAAAAGATAAAGTCACTAGGGAATATAGCAAATTTAAAGTCCGACTGACAGGACTATTGCCAACTGATGCGATTGGACAATTTTGGAGTGTCAATGTCCAACGTCAAGGGGATGTTCTAACGATCATCGATGGCGAATTTATCGGCATTGTTCCCTATAAAGGCAAGCGACACCAGCAACCTAAGGGGCGCTTTGGGACGAATAAATTTGCACCAAGGAAATTTAGCGATCGTCCATTTAAGCCGTCTTATACAGGTGAATTTGATGGTGGCAGTCCCGCTAATATTTATCCGCCTAGACCACGATCTACGGAAGAGCGTCCCCCTGTGCCCAAACCAATCATTAAGCGTAAAGATCCCAACGTATAGCTGATTAAGTTTTGCTTAGGACATAAAATCCAAGAAGCGAGTGGCGGCGCTTTGCGCCGCTACTCGCTTCTTGGATTTGGCTTTCTACTAGCTAACTCTTTTTTGCTATATGAGTAAAGCACCCAAAAAGAAGCCTTCCATATGGAAGGCTTCTTTTTGGTGAAATGTTAGGGTTGTAATACCATACTCCATTCTTTGTTTTGACTATCCCAGAATGGGGCATCGGTTTCACCAACAATATTAGGCCCCCAGTAGGTGCGGGAACCGTCAGTAGCAAAGGCAAAAATTACATCACCCTTACCGATCGCAATTTTGTAATTGGGCAGTGATAGTAATAGACCTTCTTTGCCACCCTCATTAGGTTCAAAGTCCCAGTTTAGAGGTTCAATCGTTTGCCATTCATTCTGAGAGGTGATTCTTGAAAGCAGAACAATTCGGACTGAGCGATCAGTGCGGTTACCAACGCGCAAGCTGCCAATATTTTCCCCATCATTGAGGGAAGGGCGCGTAAAAGTAGACGGTAAAGGTGGGACAATTAACTTAGATGCTTCAATATTTTCAGAAATGTCTCTATTTTGGGGAGGAGATAAGCGTTGCCACAGAGAAACTCCCGTCAGTGTGATGATCATTCCTAAACACATCGAGTAAGCATGTTTGACATCAATAGTTGGTATCACAGCTTAAATTTTGATGTTTATATTTTTTATTGTATGCTTACCAACTTATAAATTTAAAACTACACTCCAATTTTTTAGAATTGCTAATTCTTCACTGGGAAAGTAGCTACTTGGATTTGCTATGAGGTACGAGAAATAGCGACACCATGAGAAGTACCGATGCGTGTTGCACCTGCATTAATCAGGGCGATTGCTTGTTCTCTAGTACGAATTCCACCTGAAGCTTTGATGCCAACCTTGCCCCGTGAAAGTTCTTTGAGAAATTTCACCATTTCTACGGTGGCACCACCTGCCCAGCCTGTACCTGTTTTCAGAAATGCAACTCCTGCGTCTAGGCAAATCTCAGCAGCGAGTTCCTGCTCATCGGGAGTAAGTAAGCTCATCTCTAAAATCGCCTTGACAGGCTTACCTGACTCTTCACAAATTTGGGCAATATCTTGGTGCAACAAATTTGTTTGTCCAGTTTTTAGCCATCCCAAATTAATAACAACATCTAACTCCGTAGCACCATTTTCTATTGCTTCCATAGCTTCATAAAGCTTCACATTTGATGTAGTTGCACCACTGGGAAAGCCGATCACTGTACAAATTTCGACTCTGGTTTTTAGTAATCTTTCGGTAGCACGCTTAACGTTGCAAGGGTAAACACAGACGCTAGCGAAACCAAAGCGATCGGCTTCTTCGCAGACACGATCAACTTGCTCATCACTAGCAGCAGGATCTAATAGGGCGTAATCGATGTATGGGGCAGGATTGATATCAGTTTGAGGCATAAAACTATACACACTTAGGCAAGCAAGAGGTTACATTGGAGATTAGTGACGATAACTTCTTATAATTACTTATTCGAGGTCATTTCTCACGACTTCTACTCTTGTTATACAAATTAATCAAATATAAATAAATATTAAGTGAATATGCATATTTCTGAATTAGATGAACTAGAAGCGTCGGTTAGCGATTTGCTGACGATGGCAAAGGTGGAGTTAGAACAAAATCGACTACAACAACAACGAGATCGTCAAATCCAAGAGGCAGTAGCCCAAATTGAAGCAAGATTGAAACCATTGCTGGCAAAAGTTGAGCAGATGTTGCAGGAATATGATCGCGAGGGGGGTAATCCAAACAGTGAAACTAGACAAAGGCTAGACAAGAAGGCCTCGGACATTCGTCAAGAAATATCGGAAGCACCTATTCTCGCGGCACAGCTAGCTGATCGCCAGTTGATTTTGAGTGAAGAAAGACTACTAGATGAAAGAATAACCGAACAAACTGCTCAATGGCGACAGGAGTTAAAAGCTGATTTATTGGAGATGATCGAAGAACAGCAGGATTTCTTTAGTGCCACAGATGCTTCAATTGCCGTGCGTGGATATGCCAATGACTTAAAAGCAATTGGGGCGCTTGAGGAAGTGGTCGAGGCATTGATCAATCAAATAAATTCCCACAGTGAAGAGGGCCCTGTTGCCCGTTTACGTGGTAGCCATGAGCAAACGCTAACTTTTATTTATAACAAGGCTCTTGAAAACCGCTCTCGTGTTGATCGCGCTCCTGATGTGCAACCGTCGGCAAGACATCGCAAGTCTGAAAAAAGACCTGCTTTGTATACGGATCTCAGTGGCAAGGTATTGGTATTTGGTGGTCATGATCGTTTACAGACGGCTGTCAAAAATCGCTTGCGCGATTCGGCAATTAATTTAATGTGGTATACCGAGCAGGATGGTTTGCAATTGGCGGCGCAGGGTGAGAGCCAAATTTCGGGTGGTGATCTGATTATTATTGTGACGGGTTATGCAAGTCACTCGCTGACGGAAAGAGCGATTGAGGCTTGTCGGCGAGCCAATAAAACTTACGAAATCGTGAATACTACAGGTATGACCAGATTGTTGGAAGTAATTGAATCGGGATTAAAGGCAAAGCAACTAGCGCGTCATTGGAAGCAAGGATAAATAGAATACTTAAAAATACCTGAAAAGGCATTGCTCAACAAGACTGGATATAAACATGAATACCGATCCTTTAAAATCACTCACTGCGGCTGATATTGATCGCATTATTGAAATGGCTTGGGAAGATCGCACCACCTTTGATACGATTTACGACCAATTTGGGGTTTCTGAGGCGGAGGTGATTAAAATCATGCGTAAGTCGATGAAGCGATCATCTTTTCTGATGTGGCGGGAGCGTGTCAGTGGCAGAACAACTAAACATGCAAAAACCTCTGCGGCGCAAAGGTTTCGTTGTAAACAACAGGATAAGCCCAAGACTCGCTAGTGTGGCGAGTATGGCAGTGTGGCTAACTATCATCGGCGTGCCAATGCCGAGTCTAATCCAGTTAGAACTAAGTGCGATCGCACAATCAGTGGATGACCTGCGAATACAGCAAATTACTGAGGCAATTTATCTCAAACAGTCGGGATATGACCGTTTGCAGAAGGCAGATCCACAAGGTGCGATCGCAGATTTGCGAAAGGCTTTAGAGCTATTTCAGAAATGGAAAGCCAAGGGTGGCGAACGCGACACCCTGAATTTCTTGGGAGAGGTGTATCTCAATACGGGGCAGTATGAGCAAGCGATGCTGCACTTTCAGCAAGCTCTACCAATAGCTATGCAAATTGCCAAATCACCTGAAGGCGATCCTACGGATGTTGCTTATACCTTGCAATACATTGCTGATGTCCATGACAAACAGAGGCAATATGAGCAAGCATTGCCGATCTATCAACAGGCTCTCGATATTTTCCGCGATCGCCTCAAATCTAAAAAAGGCGATCGCAATGCTTTACTAACCAGTGAAGGCTTGACTCTTTCGCGGATGGCTTCGATTTACTTCAAGTCTTCTAAATATGACCTTGCTCTTGCTAGTTATCACCAGATGCTCCCAATTGCCACAGAACGAGATGATCGCATTGGCAAAGTCCAAATCTTGAATAATATGGGAGTAATTTATGCCAATCAAACAGCATATTCACAAGCTTTAGGTTCCTATGAGCAAGCTTTGAGCTTAGTGCGATCGCTATGTTGTTATCGTGGTGACGAGGCAGCAATCCTCAATAATTTGAGTGCCTTATATTTTAGTCTTGGGCAAAATCGCCGCGCCTTAGAGTTGGCAGATCAAGCTAATAAAGTCTATTTGCAGTTGACTAGTAAGGACTTTGCAGGTTTAGAAAAGACTGAAATTGAGTTGCTGCATGATGTTTTAGGTGAAGATAACAGCAACCCCACCCTGAATAGTCGCGGCTTGTCGGTACGCGCAACCGTAGGAGATACTGCGAATCAAAATGTTACTGTTAAGGCAGGACAAGCAAATAATCTCAATAATCTCGCACAGCTCTATAGCAACAGTGGTAAATATGCTGAGGCAATTACACTTTTTCAAAAAGCCAAAGTAATTTATCAAGAAATTGGCAACGAACTCGGCATCGGTATCACCCTTGATCATATCGGTAGCACCTATGCACGACTGGGGCAAAGGGAACAGGCGATTGCCTTGTATCAGCAATCTCTGTCTCAGTATGAGAAAGTTGGCGATCGCACAGGAACGGGTGTAGCACTAAGTAATTTAGGTCGAGCCTATGCCAATTTGGGTAAGTATTCCGAGGCGATCACCACTTATCAAAAAGCTTTGAATATTGTGCAGGAAGTGCGTGATGTCAGTACTGAAGCCGTATTACTAGCAAATATTGGCGACTTGTTTGAGCAACAAAAACAACTAGAAATTGCGATCGCATTTCTTAAGCAGTCAGTAAATGTGCGCGAATCAATTCGGCAATCGCTCCGCATGTTGCCCCGTGAAGATCGGGCTGCCTATAAACAAAGTGTTGCCTATACCTATCGCCATCTTGCCAAACTGCTATTACAACAAGGTCGAATCTATGAGGCGTTACAAATCCTTGATCTGTTAAAAGTGCAAGAGCTACAGGACTATTTACGCGATGTTAAAGGCACTCAAAGCACGGCTATGGGGATCACGCTATTTACGAATGAACAAACCCTAATTAAGGCTGACCTCAAATCTTTGGTAAATGGCTCATCATTAACTAAGCAAATTCAACAAACCTCAGCAATACAGGGCGTAAATTTATCTTCATCGCGATCGCTATTAGCAAATGTACAGAAATTTGGAGATCGGGCTGCCTTATTTTCACCATTACTATTTGAAGATCAACTATTTCTTGTGCTTTTGCCAGCCAAATCTGCACCAATCTTACGATCCCTGTCAGTTAGCAGCAGTGAATTTAGTCAATTGCTTCAAGATTTTCGTGTAGATTTACAAGATCCTAGCTCTCTCGATGTCCAAGATTCTGCAAAACGGCTATACCAGTATCTAATTAAACCAATTGAAGCAGATCTCACCGCCGCCAATATTGAACTGTTGCTCTATGCACCTGATGGCCAGATGCGCTATATCCCTCTGGCATCACTCTATGACGGTAAGCAATGGTTAGTCGAGCGTTATAGTGTTAATTATTTGACTGCTTCGGGCTTTTTAGAATTGGCAACAGCGCCAAAAGCTCCCCTAAAAGTAATTGCGGCTGCCTTTACCCAAGGTGTAGTTAAATTTGCGATCGGCAATGAAAATTTCACCTTTACAGGTTTACCCTTTGCAGGTAAAGAAATTGAGGATATTTCTACAACAGTTCCCAACACGACTAAATTGGTCGATACATCGTTTAGCCGCAATGTCATTGCTGATCAATTTAGCAATTTCAACCTGATCCATTTAGCCACCCATGCCGCATTTGTGCGTGGCACACCAGAAGACTCTTTCGTTTTAATGGGCAATGGCGAGCGCCTCAATCTACGAGAGTTGCGCGAATGGAAATTACCCAATACACAATTAATCGTTTTGAGTGCTTGTCAAACAGCGATCGGTGGCATCGTTGGCAGTGGAGAAGAAATTCTGGGTTTTGGCTACCAAGTTCAACGGACTGGTGCAAGGGCTGCGATCGCCTCTCTATGGACAGTTAGTGACCAAGGTACTCAAGCGCTCATGAGTAATTTTTATCGACAATTACAGGATGGTCGCAACATTATTAATTCCCTACGACAATCCCAGTTGACACTCCTGCAAGCTACTCAGTTCGATAAATTTCAGCATCCTTATTTTTGGTCAGCATTTATTCTCATTGGCGATGGGAACTAACGCTGCAAATGGTTAAGCAACGCGGCGCTAGCGCTTGCTATATTTCTCGACAGTGGTTAGTAATTCTTTCTCGCCAAATGGTTTTGTCAAATATTCGGTAGCCCCTACCATTCTGGCTTTAACACGATCGATAAATCCATCTTGCCCTGTTAACATAATGATCGGAATCTTGGCAAAAGCATTAGATTTCCGCAGCATTCCGCATAGTTCGTAGCCACTTAGCTCTGGCATCGTGATGTCACACAAAATCAGATCGGGTTTGTTTTGGAACACAAGACCTAGGGCTTTAGTGGGGCTAGAGATTGCGAGTACCTGAAAACCATGTTTGTGCAGAATATATTCAACGGTGCGGCAAATGGTAACGCTGTCATCAATGCAGAGGACTCTTTGAACTTGTGCTTTTGGCGTTACATGGGTATCGGTGATGATCGGGGTGAGGGAGATCTGTCCATTTGCGATCGCATTAAAAATTGCTTGCCCCACTTGACAAATATTGAGTTCCGAATATCTCGCTAACTGCCGAATTGTGGTTTTGCCATCGATCCATCTGCTTAAATTGGGGACAGCCTCTGGCGATATCAATACAGGACATTG
This sequence comes from Pseudanabaena mucicola FACHB-723, assembly GCF_014696385.1. Taxonomy (GTDB): domain Bacteria; phylum Cyanobacteriota; class Cyanobacteriia; order Pseudanabaenales; family Pseudanabaenaceae; genus Pseudanabaena. The sequence continues at coordinate 69,202 of NZ_JACJQB010000002.1, read as the reverse complement.
ATTAATCGATTGAATCGCTGGATAAAACTGCTTCCATTGTTTGATTTGCTGTGCGTATTCAGCGCTGACTTGTGAAAATTTAAATCTCACCAACTTAGGCATGAGCGACGCACTTATTTCAAAAATAAATGTCCCTTGATGCAGATTGAGGATGTCAAATAACACCTCTTTGATCGTATTTGCCAGAATTAACTTTGCTTGCTGAGTGGTTAGGATTTGAGTTTCTAGTAATGCCCAAATTTGCTCATACTCCAACACGCTAGCCCCTAGTTTGGAGTTGCCCAATTGGTTGAGTGCCGATTCTAGTCCTAATCCATATAGATAGTCCTGTAGCCTCGTCAAATTGCGATCGGCATTAGTGGCATAGATTAATTCCCCATGATCAAAAAATAAAAACCAAAATTCTCCCGCATTGGACTCTATTAATAACTCACCAGTACGTTGTCCTAGCTCAATGAGGTTAATAATGGTAGTTATGTCAATTTCTCTGAGCGTGCCTTGCATGAGATGTTAGGGATTGGAGTTTTGTAAAGATGGTAATATAGAACACCTATGATGGGATGTCATTAATTCCCCATCATCTTAAAGCTTTTTAGTCGAAAACATAAAAATAAAAGCCCTGTTAAACAGGGCTTTTATTTTGGCAAGAATGGGCGGCGCTTCACGCCGTCCATCCTTGCCTATTTTTTATGGGTTGATAAGCTTTTGGCTTGACCTTACAAGTCAGGGGGCATTAGCACTGTATCAATGACATGAATGACACCATTACGGGCTTTTACATCAGCGGCAACAACTTTAGAGCTGTCAATTACCACGCCCTTATCACTTTTGGTTACTTTGAGAGAGCCACCTTCAACGCTTGGTACTAATGCTGAACCAGCAGCGATATCTGTGGATAGCACCTTGCCTGAGACAACATGGTAGGTCAAGATTTTAACAAGAACATCTTTGTTCTCTGGCTTGAGGAGTTCTTCGACAGTGCCTGCGGGTAACTTGGCAAAAGCTGCATCAGATGGTGCAAATACAGTAAACGGGCCTTTACCTGAAAGAGTATCTACCAATCCAGCAGCTTTGACTGCAGCGACTAGGGTGTTAAAAGAGCCATTAGCAACGGCAACTTGAACAATGTTTTTGTTGGTAGTAGTTGCAGCAACAGGCTTAGTCTTGGCAGGTTTTGTGGTGGTAGGAGTCTTAGAATGATTGTTGGCTAAGGATGGTAGTCCAACGAGAAGGCTGGCTGTTGCGATCGCAACACTAACGGTTTTAATCAAGAAGCGATTCGTTTTGTGTGTTTTCATGGAGCAAACCTTGAAGATTAGATAAGTTTTGTAAACCTTTCTTAATAATACACAAATAATTTTAGGATTACTAGTTAGTTCACAACCAAAATAAATGAGGATGGTGCTTCGCACCATCCTCATTTATTTTGGTTGTGAATGTTTACAGTGGTGGAATACGGGCAATCACGCCACTTTTTAAAGGCTCAGGACGCTCTTTCCATGCCAACATGCCATCGTGGCGATCGCAATAGGTGGCAGCACATTCAAGAATTGCGGCGGCAGTGTTAGGGAGATGATCAGCGTCGCTAGGTAAATCACCAAATAGGTATGAGTATTTACCCTCTGAGGCAAAGGTGACTACGCAAGCATGGCTACAGGCACTCATGCAGGACACGGCGCGAATCTCAAACTGCGATCGCAAATCCCAGTCCTGATGTAATTGCGATAATTCTTGAAGTAATATTTCGCCTCTACTGACACCAACTTTTTTGCCATTTTGCCAAGTGCTGGCGCAGGTCGTACAAACTAAGAGCCGATGAGTCATTTATCGTGATTAGGAGAAGAATTATATAGTGCGTCAAGCCTTGAGCGGGCATCATCAACATTAATGGATTTGATTACCATTAATGGCTCGTCAATATATTTACCGTCTTTATCCCATAGTTCAGGGTGAGCATATTGTGTCGCTACTCGACGATTACGATTTTGATAGTTGCGCGATTCGTTTTGAGAGAGCGAAATCATGCTGCGAATAAGATTACTAATCGCGAAGATGGAGAGGATCGTAAAAGCGAGGATGTAAAGAATCTGTACCATGTCTACTTTCCTAAAAAGATATGTAAATTAAGTGAATTAGTAAGGGAAATTTAAAATCAAATTCAAACTGGGAGCAGAGTACGCTATGGGAGAATCTGTTTCAAGTTTTAGATATTTATTCGATGTTGACTCGATACTTAAGAGGATTGATTACGATAGTAACGCATCCCCACGGCTTGACACTCCATGAGAAGCTCATGCCAAGGTTTCATTGTTGCCATATCAACACCAACTTGATGACCTGTGGCACTAAATAGGGCAACCGCCACACTCACTTCCTTGATTGCCTGTTCGACTCTTGCTAGTAAATTACGCTGTTCAGTCTCAGTCAAAAAGCTCAGTTTTTCCCTAGAGAGTAATTTCTGAGCGCGATCGAACCAGTAGTTAAAATCTTCTAGCAATGGCTCTAGAATTTGTCTGAGCATCTCAGCATCGGGATTGGCGGTATCACTCATGGTGCAGGTCTCAAGCAGCAAGGTTATCGCTGGGTATGGTTTTATTAAAGTCAGAATTTCTTATACAAAGCATTATAGCATTTTGTTACTTTTCTTAACATTAAACAAATCTTATGAGTTTTCAGTCTTCGGCTAACCTGATCGCCTTACAACACCTCATCGATGTGGTGGCAAAATTGCGATCGCCTGATGGTGGATGTCCTTGGGATTTGGAGCAAACCCCCGAAAGTTTGATTCCCTATGTGATTGAAGAAGCCTATGAGGTGGTTGATGCCATTCAAAGCGGTGATAGTAAAGCGATCGCAGAGGAGTTGGGGGATTTGTTGTTGCAGGTAGTCTTGCAGTCCCAGATTGCCAGTGAAACCAATCAGTTTGCGATCGCAGAAGTAGCTGAAGGTATCGCTCAAAAGTTAATTCGTCGTCATCCCCATGTATTTGGCGATCTCGAAGCCGGCAGCATGGAGCAGATTCATCAAAACTGGGAAAAAATTAAAGCGGAGGAAAAGGGACAGGATTTAGCCGAAACCCAAAAGCTAAGTTATAAACTCAATCGCTATGCGCGATCGCTACCGCCATTGATGGCGGGCATGAAAATTTCGCAAAAAGCCGCCGCAAATGGCTTTGAGTGGGACAATGCGGATGGTGTATGGGCAAAGTTTCACGAAGAGTTAGATGAACTGCGCCATGCCCTCGAACATGAGTCCGTGGAAAATCAACAGGCAGAACTGGGGGATTTACTATTTACCTTAATCAACGTGGCGCGTTGGTATGGACTCGACCCATCCGCAGCTTTGCAATCGACTAACCGTAAATTTATTCAGCGATTGCAAGTGATTGAGACACTGAGCGATCGCCCCATCGATAGTTTTACTGCCGAGGAGCTAGACAAACTCTGGAAACAAGCCAAGGCAAAGCTCAAATAAAAAAAGCACCCCGAAGGGGTGCTTTTTTTATTCCTGCTCGGCAAGTCTCGCCTGTAGCAATGGCACATAATTGGTGTACACATGCCCCAACCTAAACTCATCATCGTCTAAAACTTTCTGATGGAAAGGAATTGTCGTTGGTACGCCTGTGATCGCACATTCACGTAAAGCCCGCTTCATCCGTAAAATGGCTGCATTGCGATCGGTTCCCCAAACAATCAGTTTGGCAATTAGTGAATCATAGTAGGGTGGAATCACGTAATCAGTATAAACATGGGAATCCATGCGTACCCCCGGCCCTCCAGGAGGTAAATAGCCACTGATGCGTCCAGGATTAGGACGGAAATTGTGATCGGGATCTTCGGCATTAATCCGACATTCGATCGCATGACCACGAATCTCAATATCTCTTTGTTGGAAGCGAATTTTTTCGCCTTGGGCAACCCTTAACTGTTCGGCAATGAGGTCAATCCCCGTAATCATCTCGGTGACAGGATGTTCTACTTGGATACGGGTATTCATTTCCATGAAATAAAACTTGCCGTATTTGTCCAACAAAAATTCTACTGTCCCAACTCCCAAATAGTTAATCGCCTTTGCCGCTTTGACGGCAGCTTCACCCATTTTTTCGCGCAACTTGGGATTGACCGCACTGCTAGGTGCTTCTTCTAATAGTTTTTGGTGACGACGCTGAATCGAGCAGTCTCTTTCGCCTAGATGCACCACATGGCCATGCATATCTGCCAAGATTTGCACCTCGATGTGGCGTGGCTCTTCGATGACTTTCTCCATATAGACACCACCATTGCCAAAGGCAGCCTCTGCTTCACCTTGGGCAGCACGCAATAAACGCAGGAGATCATCGGCATGACTGACAAGGCGCATTCCACGACCGCCGCCGCCTGCGGTTGCCTTGATCATCACAGGATAGCCAATTTCATTGGCGATTTTGATGGCTTGTTCCTCGGATTCGATTAAGCCTTCACTGCCGGGAATTGTGGGGACACCCGCCTTTTGCATCGTCTTTTTGGCGGTGGACTTATCACCCATAGAACGGATGGAATTGGGGCTAGGGCCGACAAACATGAGGTTGTGATCGGCACAAATTTCCGCAAATCGGGCATTTTCTGATAAGAACCCATAACCCGGATGAATGGCAGTGGCTTTGTGGGTGAGGGCTGCGGAAATAATATTTGGGATATTTAGATAGCTTTTGCTGCTGGGTGAGTCACCAATGCATACAGCCTCATGGGCTAGCTGTACATGCAGTGAGTTGCGATCCACGTCAGAATATACGGCAACAGTCGGAATGCCAAGCTCTTCGCAAGTCCGAATGATGCGTAGGGCAATTTCCCCACGATTGGCGATCAGTAATTTGGCGATGGGAGCCATGTTTCAATTATCTTAATGAACAGCTATTGGTTAAGGGGTAATCAGTTTTAAGTTTTGATTTTAAGTTTTGGTGTGCAAACTATGACTTAAAGCCTTTGAATTTTAACTTTTTTTGGTCTTATCTACTGATAAGTTTGTGATGCTGACTGCCCCGAAGTTAAAGTCAGCATCAAAGCATTAGGCAGTTTCTTCAGGGATTGGTTCGTATAAAAATTCAAACAAATTATTGTCCAGATCTTTGCTGTAGAAAGAGGCTGTACCATCCCGATGCTCATGGATTGCCCCCACAAATACGCCCGCCTCGGTCAGACGTTGGTGATGGGCTGATAGCTCATTGCGATCGCAAAACAAAAAACCAAAGTGTGGCCCCGCGCTTTTATATTCGGGACTTAGCAATGCTAAGCCATCTTGCCCCGCCTTGAGATAAGCCCAGTCAGTGTCTTGCCAAGCTAGTTCTAAACCAAGATTTTGATAAAATTCGATCGCTTTGGGAATATCTTGGACTGCGATCGCTACATGTCCTAATCGTTTAAGTTTCATACTTTAGATTTCATATTTGAGATAATAGATAGTTGATTACGCAAATTTTTGGCTCTCCCAGAGGTGATTAGTGAATCAATCAGATCTAGGAGAGCCGTTTGTTTATTGTAATTGTTTGCATCTAAATATGATTTTTCCTACTTCAGCACATTTTCAAAATTTAAGCCCGTTTTAAATTAGTTAAACCAGTAATATTTCTAATATGCGGATTTTGGGAATGAGGCTGTGTGATTGCACTCAATTGCACAGCGATCGGCTGGATAGAGCGTGGCTGGGAAGGCAATCCGGGGGCATAGAACTCTAAGACATGACCACTGCGGCTACTGGTTACTAATAGATAATCACACTCTTCGCATTGGGTTTTGACGTGACCGAGATAGGAAAGGTGGTGGCGTTCGGCAGGTGATCCACAGTTGGGGCAACGTATAGACTCAATCATGTTAGATATCTCCCTAAAATTATAGGTAAATTTAAATTGTTGTTGATAAAGAAAATAGGAACTGATCTATTTAAGTTGTTTCGTTGTTTAATCAATACATTTCATTTAATGAACTAGAAGTTAGTGCATACTATGGCTTGATTAATAACGCTTGTGATGGAACTATCACAATATCAGTTTTTATATTTGTTAATATTGATGTCTAACAAACATACTTAAAAATCTTTCTAAAAGAATATTTACAAAGAGTTAAGTAACTGAGCGATTAATGTATAAGTTAAAAATGTAGGATTTAAACTTTTAAAATTAGTTTTGAGTATGTAGCGATTATATCGTCAAAAAAATGGGGATCATTGCCAGAAAAGCGATCCCCGTCTCAAACCAACTTAAGTTAGTAGCTAGAACTTCCTTGATTGCAAGCGATTGATTAATGCTTAAAAAATACTTAAAGATCAATATTCGCAAATTAACCCATACAAATCTTTACAAGGCTTTCGTAATTGGATAGATATTAATATTTTTTACAAACTCTGATATCTGAAATTTTTTTCTATCAAAGTTGCTCATAAATCAGGTGTTAGGTATACCCATATAGCACTTTGCGCTTACTTAAAAAACAGAAGAAATTTTAAAAGCGCGGCTTCGCCGCGCTTTTAAAATTTCTTTTGTAGTACCTACAAAACAATTTAATTGGCTTTCACGCTGAGGGTTAGGGTGATTGCACTTTTAGCGGTAGTAGGCAAGACTACGCCTTGTAGCGAGCGCTTGATTGATTCCACAAGATTTTGATCCTTGAGGGTGGAATTTACATCGTCGAGAATGATTCTGGTCAGTCTGCCATTTTGAACTGTGATTTCTAAGATCACATTGCCGTTGAGTCCAGCAGGAACTTTGACTGATTGCAATTGTTTTGCGATCGCAGCTTGGGCAGTCGCCACATCCGTACCCGTCAAACCTGTGAGCTGGACAACTTGAATTGGACTTTGAGTAACTGTTTTATCCTCTGCTCGCACGGTGTTCGAGCTATTGGGTTTAAGTCTGGTTTGCAGTTGATCGGCTCCTGTGATTGAAGGTTTTTCATAAAGCACAGAGCCTTGCAACTTACTGGAGGTGCTGAAGGATTGCGATGGCATTGGCGCAGCAGGCATCATTGCCCTTGATCTTGGAGCATTAACCGCTTGATCGGCGGTAATGCCACCAAAGACACCTTCATAGCTAACCCCTTGGGGCAGTTCTACAGGTACTTGGACAGTAATTTTGCTGCCATCAGGATTGACGCGCACTTCATCACTAACCGCGACAAAAGCGGTGTATTGCGATAGTAGGCGATAATTTAGTGCAGTCTGGGTGACAGCATCGACGAGGGATTTAACTTCGCCACCAAACATTTGATTCATCAAGTCTTTGATGCGGGCGCGTCCCCACAATTGGGCAATACCGAGATTGCTATTGTTATTGTCAAAGTTGACATTGAGGATTTGCTCATAGCGTTCACCACCTGCGGCGATACCTGTAATTTTGAGTTTGCCATTGCTGCGATCGCCTTTTTTGCCAAATAGCACGAGGGGTTGCTCGGCAAATAGATCGGGAGCATTGCTGGGGTAAATTTCGGGAGCTGCGCCATCACCTTCCCACTTGACCTGAATATTGGTAAGGACAGGATTGTTGATTTGGCGGAAGAATTTCTCAGCCACTGCTTGAGTTGGCTCATCTTGACGGACTACTTGGGATGTACCGCGACCAATTTCGGCGATGCGCTCTAGCAAGTAACGATTGGTGGAACTGCCTACGCCAAAGCTGTAGAGACGATTTCCTGATTTGAGATTTTTTTGGACGGCGGCGATTACTTCATTGTCATTACCGATATAGCCATCGGTGATTAGCACCACGCTGCGAAGTCTGCCATCCTTTGCCGCAGGAAATTTCATCACGGCATTAATCCCATTCATCAGCTCAGTGCCACCATTCGCATCAACTTGATCGATATATGCCATTGCTCTACGACGGTTGACGGCATTGTTGGCGAGGGGATAACTAGAAAGCTGGCGGGTCGTATTCGAGAAATCAATGATTGTAAATGTATCGTTGGGATTTAAGCCATTGATGAAGCGACGCATTAATTCCCGTGATTTGATAATCGGATCGCCCGACTGCGAGCCTGATGTATCCATCAAGAACACGACATCCTTTGACACAATTTGCTCAGGTCGATAGTCGATCGCAGGGATAAGATAAGTCGCAAAGTGTGCGCCCTGCTCGGTAGTAGTGGTCAGCACAGTTGGCTCGGTGCGATCGCCACTCACTTTGTAACGCACAACCAAGTCTTTGTTGGGAATATTGTCGCCATTCGCTAGCTTGAGTTGGACGGTTTCGCCACGATTTTGTACATCAAGGCGATGGGATGTGGAATAAAGATTACGAATGGGTACGCCTGCATCGATTTGTAAGCTCACAGTAATGTCGTTGCCCGATCGTGTTTCAGGACGCAGGACAGGTGGTGTGATGCGGGATGCATCAGGAACTTGGAGCGTGTTGCCCTGTGGATCGATCGCAGTTCCGGGAATATAGCGGGGACCAACTACCATCGGGAACACAAATTCATAGTCGCCTTCTTCAAATTTCAGGCTTTCGGTGTAGCGAATCGTGACCTTGATTTGTTCCCCCGGCTTAATATTAGCGAGGGACTGCGTGAAGATATTGTCTCGTTCCTGCTCTAATAAACCTGCGGTACGTCCCTCTTGACGGGCGCGTTCATAAATTTCCTTAGCTTCTTCCCGCCTTTTAATGTCACCCTTAATGATGCGATCGCCAATCTGAATTTCCATATCATCGACGGCGGCTTGGTCGGGCAATGGGAAGACATAGATTGCCTCTAGGGGCTTGTCGTAGGGATTTTGGAAGGTTTGGGTAACTTCTATTCGGGAGATATTTCCCGATATTTGTCCTTTGACATCGGTGTTGGTGAGGGTAAAAGCCTGTTGCTTGCGATCGCTAGTTTGGACATACAGCCCACCCGTGGGGCGCTCTTTTGCGGGGGAAACACGGGAATCGCTAACGGGTTCGATAATTCCTGATTTAATCATGGCAACATTATTTCGTGAGGAATTGGAAAGGGGATTAGATTGCGCTGGGGTGCGACAGGCGATCGCCACGGTAAGAACAATCGCGGCGGGTACGGCAATCAAAACAGGCTTAAGTAGTTTCATGACAATTTACTCCTCATAACTTGCGATACCGCTCAAGAACTGGATGCTGCAAGTTATTAATTATTTATCTAATTTGAGTTTGTCACTAATTTTTAGTGTTAGCTTTGCAGTTGCAATTTTTGTAACAATAAAAAAGAGAGTTGCGAAGCAACTCTCTTTTTTATTGTCTTAATCCGTTTCCACTAATTATTCAAGGAAGGGATTAACAATCACGGTTAGAAATGATTCCGCTTGGTAAAGTCGTTTTACATAACTTTGCCGTTGCTAACTGAGCCTCCGACACATTGGCACTGGTGAGATCGGCTTCTGTGAGGTCAGTTTTGTCAAAGATGGCATTACTAAAGTTGGTCAACAGCATTTTGGTACGGCGTAGGTTGGCATAGCTAAGATTGGCATTGCTCAAATCGGCACGGCTGAGGTTAGAGAAGGTAAGACTCGCGCCGACTAAATTGGCATTGCTGAGATCTGCCGCCAGCAAGTAGGTATAGTCCAATTTACTAACTGGTAAATATGCGCCCGTCAGATCGCAGGATTGACAACTTCTAGTAGTTTGGAGTGCTAAAATTTGCCCCTGATTGGCTGCCCACGCAGGGAGGGGAAACAGTAGCAATATAAGGATTGCGATCGCAAAAAATAGGCGATATTTCATAGTCAAATCTCTCCTAATTTCGATTTTAAGAACTGCACAACTTATACCAAAACACAAAATGGCTACGCCATTTTGTGTTTTGAAAATCCTGAATGGGTTTGGTTTTAATTCATGGAAGTGTGACCACACTTCCGTGAATTGGTTTTACTCTATCTAATCAATGGTGACAATGACAGGGGTATGATCACTGGGTTGGGTGAGTTTACGGGGTTCGACATCGATCACGCAGGCGGTGGCGCGATCGCAAAGAGACTGCGTAAGGAAATGATAATCAATCCGCCAGCCACGATTACGGCTAAAGCCGCCAGATCGATAGTCCCACCAGCTATAGTAGCCACCTGCGGTTTCAAATTTGCGAAATACATCTTTAAAGCCAAGATTTAAGACTTGCGCTAGGGTTTCTCGTTCAATGTCGGTAGCCATGACCTTGTTTTCGCGACCCTTGGGGTCATAAATATCAAGATCTGCGATCGCAACATTAAAGTCTCCGCAAATCAGGACATCGTTATTTTGGGATAGCAGGGTTTTTAAGTAGTTTTTTAAAAGCTTCAGCCAACGCAATTTATATTCATATTTCTCACTGCCAACTTCTGAGCCATTGGGAACGTACATATTCACAATTTGAATGTCGCTAAATTTAGCGGTAATTAGCCGTTTTTGCTCATCGAGACTAGGGTCTTCAAGATCGCCTAACACCGATGCAAATCCAGTTTGGATATTTTGCAATTGCGATCGCGAAATTAGGGCAACACCGTTATAGGACTTTTGACCATAGATATAGGTTTGATAGCCCAAATCTGTAAATGGAGTATGGGGAAAGTCGGCATCAATCACCTTAGTTTCTTGTAAACAGAGGACATCCACATCAGGGTTTGCCTGTAACCAATCACAGATATGCGTAATTCTGGTGCGGACTGAGTTAACGTTCCAAGTGGCGATTTTCATAAATTATTTGTATTTGTATTTCTCAGCAAAACTCGATTGATATCCTAGCGTTTTAATTCTTTTTAAGGACGCTGTATCACCAAGCCTTCGCCTATCGCAATATGGCACAATGTGGACAGCTGTTTATTTTGAATTATTTGAGCTTGTCTACAATGGTTACCCACAATAATATTGCTGAGTTAATTCGTACTGCCCTCCCTGATGCCAAGGTTCAGGTTGATGATCCTAACAATGATGGACAACATTTCACTGCGATCGTGGTCGCGGAGCAGTTTGAAGGTTTATCCATGATTAAGCAACATAAATTAGTCTATGGTGCAATCCAACATCATCTCGATAGTGGTGCTGTCCATGCGTTGCAACTCAAGACCTATAGCAAGTCTCAATGGGAAAGTATGCAGGTACAAGTGATGTAAAACTGTCCCAAACTCAAAAGCGATTGGCGACACTAAGTGATGCCAATCGCTAACGCATAAAAAATTATGGATTTATTCTAAAAATAGGATTGAAAGGGACTAGATACAATACCAATTAATTTGCCAATTTCCTTGATGAAATAATCTTCTTGACTAGTCCAAAGTGTTTTCGCTTCAAGACGTAAAAATTTCCAAATTATTCCTGTTGTCACGACCCCATAAATAGGCAAGCTGTTATTGATTCTGGCATTAAAACATTGCACTGTCACCATTTTGGCAATACTTATTACGAAAGTATTTGGTCAATTTGAGAGAGGTAGTTGCTAATCAAGTTTAAGTTTTGGGGCGCTCGCAAATGATAATTTTAAACCTGTTGCATGGTGAGTGTGGTTTGTTATATTTCAGATGGTTGGGCTTTAATGATTGTTTCATTTGCTTGTAAAGAAACCGAAAAGATTTGGCAAGGCTTGCGATCGCGTAAGCTACCATCAGATATACAGGAAAGAGCTTTACGCAAACTACGTCAACTTGATGTATCTGCTAATCTGGAAGATCTGCGTGTACCACCTGCCAATCATTTAGAAGCACTGGTTGGTGATCGCTTCAGACAATACAGTATTCGCATCACTAAGCAATGGCGACTCTGTTTTGTTTGGCAAAATGGAAATGCTTATGATGTTGAGATTGTTGATTATCATTAGGAGGAAAGGCAATGGAAAATATTTTACTGCGTAATCCTCATGTTGGCGAAATCTTGCAATATGAGTTTTTAGAAGAATTAAATATTAGTACAAATAGTTTGGCTGAGAGTTTACGTTTACCTTATTTGAGTATTCAGCAAATTATTCAAGGTAAGGCTCCGATGACTGCGGATGTTGATTTACGTTTATGTCGCTATTTTGGGTTGTCGGATGGTTATTTTTTGAGGTTGCATTATGCCTATGAGTTGATGGAAGCAAAAAGGAATTTAGGCGATATATTGTGTCAAATAGTCCCGATTGCAGCGTTACATTAGATAATCATCCCAGTAAAAGATCGCAATCAAGTTTGCTTAAGTGTTAAGCCAAGTATGTTGCAAAAGTCTTTGGTTAAGTTGAGTGTCCCATTTGCTAGTCAACCAAAGAGAATTTAAAAGCAATCTCATCTGTTATGTCTTTGATGATGACATGATTTGTTTAGCTTGTGATTCCAAACCCTTCAGTTTTTGAGTTAAATTATCTTTAGCTTCTGGATCGTCAGTTTTTTTGATTAATTTACGAACTTTATACATTTTTAAATGTTGTCGATTAGGGAGCTTCATCTCACCTTGTGGCGTTAGTATAACTCCAGTTATTTGACGAGGTTGTTTGCCAGAGTAACGCTTCTCCTTAGATTTATTGACAGATAAATCGTTACTATAAATCTTCTTTTTGACTTCCCAAATTAGTTTTTCTGAAACATTCTGTCCTGAGATAGTTACATCATCTATGTAAAGACTTAACTTGCAATTTGCATTTTCAACGAGTTCATTAATTTCATTCCACATATCGATATATGCAAAATATGCAATTAAAGGACTTGAAGGACTACCTGTGGGTAAATGATCTTTAAAAGTCAATAATTTCGCTAAAATACTAGCTACATCTGGAGAGCATTGCATTTTCTTATGAAAAAACCAGTACACTCGTCTTGATGGAGTAGAAGAAAAATAATTTTGTATATCAAGAGTTACGACTACATTCGCATTCGTGTGAACCTTTGCATTGCTAATATAGGAACAATCTTTTTTAGGGCTATGTAAGTAATCAGGACATTTTATTCTTTTGAGAATATCCTCAATTTGTTTTTGAACTTTTTTTAAGTCATATCTTGGCTTTGCCAACAACCTACTTTTACCAGATTTTATGAATACGTCTTCTATGTATAAATTCTCTGAATCTATAAGAATCTCAAGCTTACGCTTACTAATCCATAAGACTTTAGCAAGTTTAGTTTGAGATGTTAAACGAAAAAATGGAGACTGATTGAGATCGTATCTAGAATACTTATTCTTTAACTGTGGCATCATAAGCTGATCTTTCAGCGATAAAGTTAAGAATAGCAATGACTTTAGATGATATAAAAGTCTTCAACTTATCAGTCTTAACATCAGATTCTATATTTTCCGAGAAAAATAGAATTGATGACAAAGGAATATCAAAAATATTTGAATATCGATTCAGCAAATCAAGCGTCGGCTGTTTTTTACCAGATTCAATCTCTGACAAATAGGATTTAGATATACCTAGCTTTTCTGCAAGATCTTTTTGTGATAAATCATGAAATACTCTCATCAACCTTAGAGCTTTATTTAACATATCTAGCTTCCTTGGATTAGAGGTTTATAGAAGTTGTATAGAAGGGTAATAAGCTTACAAAACTTAAGAGAAGAATTCAAGGAATTTTTCTACTAGACATTTCAATAGTTTGTAAGCACTATAGATTTGACTACCAAGTTTAATTAGTGAACGCAGTGTCTCTGGTTTGCGTAGCTTCTCCAGCCACTGACGCTTGCTAGATTGTCTTGATTTTGGTTTTTTGGACTTATTCAGATGTTTATCGGATTGAGAAATTGTCTTTTTAGACTTTTTCATAAGAGATGTCTCCTGTATTGTTTATTTACACTCAATCTCTTGCGAGAAATGAGCGTGCCTTAAATAAACCTAGAGAACACCCGTTTTAACCCTTCCTATACAGAGCGCATCCAGTGCCTAGGATGCGCTAGTGTGCGTTGTAGTAACACATTGTAGGTACATAAAGTAACACTATTTTTGCGTTAATCAAGGAACACAGCAGAAAATGAGCTTGCATTTTCCTCAGATTACCGAAGCAATCTAGTAAGTGGCATATCTCTTTTAATCCGACTTTTTTAATATAACATAATTTCGCTAATAAGGTTCGCTGCCAGCGAACCTTATTTATAGATGTTTGAGGCGATTGCAGCTTTGATGTTGTTGGTTTGTTGAGTGCGATCGTTTGTGTGGCGAGGTTGTGGATACTTTAGGCGATCGCTTTGTGATTTAGTTTAAGTGATGCTATGAAGATCAAAAACTAACTTTCTGGTTCGCTGCTAATTTCAATATCTAGAGTATCTTCATCAATTTGGATATACAACACATTTGGTTGGCAACATACCTGACAATCTTCCACATAGGACTGTTGCATTCCAGCACTGAAGTCAACGAATGTCATATTGGGTTCCCCACAAAAAGCACAGTTATATTCGACAGTATCTTGCATAATTTAAAAATTAGTCATAATTGTACGCAATTTGATGATTGATTTGAATATTTCTCAAAGTAGTTAGAATTTTGATGAGATCGTTTGTGTAATGAAAGTGTCGATGTTTGAGGCGATCGTTTTTTGATTCAGATTGAGATAGTAGGGGCGATCGCTGTTCGTGTAAGTTTTGTGAATGGTTTGCCAATTTTTGCTCCCATCTCATGATTCTGACATGGGACTTTTCTAGCACTCTTCCACTACCTCTGATTCCCATTCCTTCACTTCTCATCTTCAGTGCAAAAGAAACCTCCTCTGCGAGTGTTCTCAGCCTTGATATTGGCGTTCCTTCGCTAAATCTCTTGCTGTATCCTTTGCAGAAATAATTCTGGAGCGCTTTGCCATCTTAGTGATGATGTTTCCCATTTTTAATTATCTTTTGGCTTTGGCAGTGGGGGCATTCCATAGCCTTCTCCTTGGCTCTGCCTCTATTTTCTCATATCACTAATTTACTGAGCATTGTCTATGATCGAGTAAAGGATAGATTCCTAAATTGTAGAAAATCGCCACTCTTCCAATATTAATTAAAAAGAAATACTCTGTAACATTCGGTCTTGCTGTTGTAGCATTGCCTCTAGGCTTTCGTCGTCAGGATGATCCCAACCCAATAGATGTAATAAACCATGGGCAGCCAACCATGCTAATTCATAGGTGAGCGAGTGTTCTCGCTCCTCAGCCTGACGCATAGCCGTAGTTTGGGAGATGATAATATCTCCTAAATAGGTTGGCTCTACATAGTCATCCTCCTCATCACTAGGGATGTCTGGCATATCTGATTCGAGTGCTGCAAAGGATAAAACATCGGTTGGGCAATCCTTTTGCCGATATTGCCAATTCATTTTTTGAATAGTTGGGTCATCGGTGATCGCCAATGCCAACTCGTACTCATCCTCTGTGATCACATTTTGCGATCGCAGATACATCTCCCAACTAGCAAACCATGACTGCCACTGTTCCACTGCGATCGGATGGCAATCTGCAATTTCGGGATAAATTTCACAATACAATTCAATACTCAAGTTTTTATCACCTCGTTAATCATATAAATAAGTAGTCGGGCATAATTAAAAATTAGAGCAAAAAACTGTGGTGTACACTGCACATTCGCCATAGATTTTTGGCTTTTATGTTTAATTGTATTCAGTTAATTATTTAAGCTTAAAACTGTTTTTCTGAAGAATTATCACGATCAAAATGCTTAACATAATTCGCAGCAGTTTAGATCCAATTTAAATCAGGAAAAAACAAGAAAAGACATTAATCAAATTTCAGAAATATCATTATCCACAGTATTTTTGTCAGAAAATTATTCTGTAAAAAAATAGATTTAATGAAAAACAATTGCCAAACCTAATAAAGCTCCAAACACTCCGACAATTGTCAGAAAAAAATGAAAAAGAGATGTACCACCTTTTTTGACCATATTCCGCATCGCAAGTTTCACGAAACTAGCATCCTCTTTGCCTTGAAGCCCATCTTGCGATGACCTAGTAGCTTTGTCAAGATCCCCTTGAGTAGTTGAACTGGGTTGATTGTTTGAATTAGTATTCATGCTTTTTGTGTCGGTAATCAAAAAAATAGTTTGCAAATAAATTTGCAGTAAGCTGACTCGAACTATAGTTATTATTTAGAAATAGATTTAACAATCATGCCTTAAAAAACAATAGATTGCCAAAGCCTTTGATGGAAAATACATGATTAGCCTATTGACTTAAAAGCTAAGTTATGTAGGCGCAACAAAAAATTATTGTTTGTGGTTTCTCTTAAAGAAAATTTACTGTCAACACTTGACATAGCCTATAGAATGAATCATGTCATCTTTAATTAGGATGATATGTGCAAAGCGCTAAAACAAGTATAAGTAATTTTGCTGTTGTGTAGTAAGGTTTGCATAGGCAGAATTTAAATGCCAAACATAGTTAGCTCAAGGAGAACATTACTATGGCAGTCGAAAAAGTCAACTCTTCCTCTAGTCTAGCGGAAGTCATCGATCGGATCTTAGATAAGGGCATTGTTATTGATGCATGGGTAAGAGTCTCTCTAGTGGGAATCGAACTATTGTCAATTGAAGCTCGTGTCGTTATCGCATCTGTGGAAACATACCTCAAGTATGCTGAAGCAGTTGGTCTCACAGCATCGGCGGCAGTACCTGCGGCTTAGTCACATTTACTACTAGCATCGCTAGCAGTAAGTCGCTAAACAATAGATTATTAGCCTACCGATTTTCTTTTCTACCCCTTTCTCACCAAAAACTCTCTTGTTAGATTATTGCTGACAAAGCAGTGTATTTTTGGCAGGGTAGTTACACGGTGGGAAGGGGGATCATTTTATGAAACTTGCGGCGCTTGGGAAATTTGGTTTATTTTGATTTGTTGTGATTTGTTTTGATTTTTAGAGTAGTGAATTAGAGGTTAATGTTATGGCTTCTTTGATGCAAGGATTTGCAGAAGCAAGGCAGAGACGACTACAGGATAGAGCAGATTTTCTGTCTGAACAGCAGCTAGCACGGGAACAGAGGGAAAGAGATCTACAGGCTCAAGCAGAAGCAACTGCTAAATATTTAGCTCATGCAGAGCAAACTCGTCTTGCTTGGGAACAGGGCAGACAGGCGATTGCCGAAAACGCACTCGAATCACGTCGAGTCGAGATGCAACAACGCGCAGAACAAGTCGCAGAATATTTGGGGGATTTAAATACTAATCGTACTGAGCAAGCTGCTGCTGATAGTGAGCAACGCGCTCAAGAGGTAAGAAGTCGCACCTTTAAAATGCGATCGCAGCTAAAACACATTCACAAAGCCCGCATTCGTGCAGGTAAAGCCGACCTTGCCCAACGTCAACAACTGGTGCATGATCGCGCCGCCCTAACCCTAATGCAGATTGAAGAACTCAACAAAACTCGCCTTGCCAATGCTGCTGCTGCCGCCGCCCAAAGATCGCAGGAAGCACAATCCAGAGCTGCCGAGGTTGCTGAACAAATTCAAGCAATTAATGAACAACGCCTCACCCAAGCGGAGCAAGATGCTAGTTCTAGAGCGCAGGAATTTTGCGATCGCGCCGCTGATGTCAAATCATCGTTAGAGCAACTAGAAGCCAATCGCCTTGCTCTAGCAGCATCTCAAGCTCAAAAATTACAAAACTTCCGCACCCAATTACAGGAATCAGTATGGGGGGGCGACCGCACAACTGCCGTTAGTCCTATACCTCAGCCCAGAGAGCCGAAGGTAATCAGCAAACCCATGGCAGAAGTAACGACCAGTGCTGCTAGCTCCGCCAAGTCAAAAAAGAAAAACAATAAATCTGAGACTGTTGCTGTAGTCCCTGAGCCTGAAATCGTCAAGCCCATTGAAGTTGTCAAAGAAGCACCTAAAACCTCTGGCAAAATCGAGCAGTTTGTGGTTGACTATGTTGCTCAATTATCAACAAACTCTAGTCTGTTAGAAGTCGTCAATGATCGGGATACCGTCAGAGACCTGCTAGCACAGGGAGCCAATACGCTCAAAGTTGATCCCTCTGATATTCTTAACACTCTGCTACAAATGGCAGAAGGCTCATCAACATGACCACTGTTCTCCATGCCAATGCGCGTCAGTTTATTAGCACTGACTTCACCAAGCAAATAGTCCGTCGCGCCCTACGCTATCTTCAATCAGGCTTTGCCATTCATTTGCGTGGGCCTGCGGGTACTGGCAAAACTACGTTAGCAATGCATCTTGCAGGGCTAGTGGGTAGACCAATGGTCTTAATCTATGGAGATGAGGACTTACGCTCGTCGCAACTAGTCGGCTCTAATTCAGGCTATACCCGCAAGAAAGTAGTTGATAACTACATCCACTCAGTTCTCAAGGTCGAAGATGATCTGCGTCAAAGCTGGACTGATTCGCGCCTCACCTTAGCAGCTAAGGAAGGGTTCACACTGATTTACGATGAGTTCAATCGCTCACGACCAGAAGTAAATAACGTCCTCCTCAGTGCGCTAGAAGAAAAACTGATTGTATTGCCTCCCGATAGTTCGCAAACAGAATATGTGCGCGTCCATCCCATGTTTAGGGCGATCTTTACCTCTAATCCTGAGGAATATGCGGGTGTGCATCCTACTCAAGATGCATTACTTGACCGAATGATCACAATCAATATCGGTGAAGCTGATGTCGAAACTGAGAAGCAAATCTTGGTCAATCGGGTGGGACTCGATCGTAATCAAGCCCTGAAATTAATTAATTTAATTAGAGGATTTCGTCGTCAGGTGGAATGTAGCAAAGCTTCGAGCTTACGTGCCTGTCTGTTGATTGGTAAGATTTGCCATGAACATGAGATTACGGTCTCTGGTAAAGATGAGGATTTTCGGGATCTTTGCTTCGATGTGTTGATTTCTCGCTATGGTGATGGTAAGCCTGAGTCAGAACTCGGTCTCGCTAAACTATTGGATCAAATAACTTAAATGTCTCAAGCGCTTAGACCTCAAGCAATCAAAACCAGTACCACTGGCTCTTCCCTTGCCGATATTCTCGAAAGAGTATTGGACAAGGGAATTGTCATTGCTGGTGATATCACAGTGTCGGTGGGCAGTGTGGAATTACTGAGTATTCGGATTCGCTTGCTAGTTGCCTCTGTCGATAAAGCTAAAGAAATCGGGATTAACTGGTGGGAGTCTGACCCCTATTTGTCATCAAGAACTCAAGAGTTACTTGCTTCTAATCAACAGTTACTAGAGAGAGTCAATCTGTTGGAAAGAGAACTCGCCGCAACCAAGCAACTAGAATCATAAAAAAGGGAGAGCGCTTAGCGCTCTCCCTTTTTTATTTGGAGTTACGCGCCTGTTTAAGTTGATCATCAATGCGACGTAAAACACCATTGATAAAGCGATAGCCATCCTCACTGCTATAGCGTTTAGCCAGCTCGACAGCCTCATCGATCGCAACTTTGCTTGCCACACTCATAAACAACATTTCTGCCGTAGCAATCCGTAAAATATCCTTATCAACTTGAGCAAGGCGATCAATCTGCCAATTAACGAGGGCATCACTAATGGTTTGATCAATTTGCGATCGCTTACTATTTACAGTTTTGAGAATGTCGATCGCATAATTACGGACTTCAGTACGCTGCGCCAGCACTAGGGTCACGGGAAAGTCTAGGGCTGCACCGATATTATTAATTGCGTTTTTAGTTAGTTCGATGGCTTCACGCACCATCCCTTCGACAGCCTGAATGTCTTGACGAATATCACCAGTGCGGGTTTCGCTGGAGTTGACGCGCTCTTGACCACGTTGTAACTCAGCACTGGCGGTTTGCAATAGTTCTTTGGTTTCATCGTGCAGGGAGCGCACAACGGCGGTCACGATGTCATCTAGGGTTTTAGCCTCTAGCTTGTTTGGTTGGCTAGGTAGTTGATTAATACTAAAGAGGGCGAGTTCGCGGGCGATGTGGCGGGGTTGCATAGGAAGAGATAAAATTAAGCCAATTGCACATCGTATCATTTTCTAGACGTTTATTTTTTGGGTGATGGGCAAAGCACCTCATTCAGACTGACTCTTAACTTTATTCAATTTTCCAAACTAAGATGACTCAAACCTTTACAGCTACACTTCACCACCAAGGGCAGACTTTTACGGTCGCTGTACCCGAAAATCAATCGATTCTTGATGCTGCGATTGAACAAGGCTTAGATTTGCCCTGTTCCTGTTATGCAGGGGTATGTACAACCTGCGCGGCACAAATTGTCAAGGGTGAAGTTGATCAAAGCCAAGGCATGGGTATTGGCGGCATGGGTGAAGAGCTAGATGCCAAAGGTTACATTCTCCTCTGTGTTTCCCATCCCAAATCTGATGTGGAGATTTACACCGACAAAGAGCAGGACGTATACAATATCCGCTTTGGTTCTAGCGTTTAGTTATAGCGCTTTGCGCTCAAAACCAAATCAAGGAAAGCCTTAACAACGTTGTTAAGGCTTTCCTTGTGGTTCAAGCGCCATGGGATGACTCAGAGCTAGATCGGGAGGATTTTGGGCAAGCGTTGCGATCGCAAATCCAGTTACAGGATGAATCCACTCAGCAGCAATCTCGGCTAGGGGTAGTAACACAAAAGCGCGATCGCCCATATGCGGATGTGGCAAAACTAGCTCTGGCGTATCAATCCGATGCTCGCCATAGAGTAATAAATCTAGATCTAAGGTTCTCGCACCCCAGCGCTCACGACGCTCGCGCCCAAACATTTGCTCAATAGTTAATAGCACTTGCAAAAGCTGCATGGGTGGCAAACTAGTTTGTAAAGTCGCACAACCATTAATATAGTCAGGCTGCGGTGCAGAGTTAGGTAATGTAATCGCCTTAGTGCGATACCACCGAGAAACCTTAAGCACCTCAATCTCTGGAATATTCGCGAGTTTTGCGATCGCAGATTGGACAATTTTTTCAGAATCGCCCACTTCACTGCTCAAATTACTCCCCAAGGCGATCGCACAAAGCTCTGTCATTAAAATTCTGTATAGATAAAAATAAAGACGCTGCATAGCAGCGCCTTTACTAGATTATACCAAAACACAAAATGGCGTAGCCATTTTGTGTTTTAAAACCCTTACTGGGTTTGGTTTTATAGCTATACGGGAACGACTTCATTGGTGCGATAGAGCTTTGCACCAACATTGCGTAATTTTTCTTCAATGCGATCGTAACCGCGATCGAGGTGATGTAAGCCCATGACCGTGGTTTCACCATCGGCAGCTAGTCCTGCAATCACCAGTGCGGCGGAAGCGCGTAAATCGGTTGCCATCACAGGAGCACCCGACAATTGTGGTACGCCCGAAACCACAGCAACACTATTTTTGAGACGAATATTTGCGCCCATGCGATTTAGTTCGGCAACATGTTGGAGGCGATTTTCATATACGGTTTCATTGACCACCCCACTACCTTCACAGATAGTGAGCAATGCCATAAATTGCGCCTGCATATCGGTAGGGAATCCAGGATAGGGCAAGGTTTCAATATCAACGGCGCGATAGTTGTCGCCACCAATGACCGTAATCGTATCTTCAGAATCTTGACGCACAGTTACGCCGATGTCTTGCAATTTAGAAATTGCGGCGGTGAGGTGAGCAGGAACTACGGGCGACATCGATAGGGTCGAGCGAGTAATCGCGGCGGCGACCATAAATGTTGCGGCTTCAATGCGATCGGGAATTGCCGTAAAGTCTGCAAAGTGTAACTTCTCAACACCTTCAATGGTGATTGTGTTGGTGCCAGCCCCCTTGATTTTTGCCCCCATGGCGATGCAAAGATCCGCAAGATCAATGACTTCAGGCTCTTGTGCTGCGTTTTCGATGATCGTTTCGCCTTCCGCAAGGGTGGCTGCCATCATCAAAGTTTCGGTTGCGCCCACACTAGGGCAGTCGAGATAAATTTTTGCGCCTTGTAAGCGACCGTTACGGCTGGTGGCATGGGCATGTACAATGCCATGCTCAATCTGGACATAGGCTCCGAGAGCTTGTAAACCACGGACATGAAGATCGACAGGACGCGCACCAATCGCACAACCACCCGGAAGAGGCATTTTGGCAGAGCCTAGTCTTGCTAAGATCGAACCAAGGGCGAAAAAGCTCGCTCTCATTTTGCTAACTAGTTCATAGGGAGCGGAGTTAGTGGTCAGGTTGCTAGTATCCAGATCTAGCACTTCGCCGTTACGGGAAATTTTGACACCGAGGGTTTCGAGAATGTCACTCATGCGCTGCACATCAGCGAGGTTAGGAACATTGCGAATACGGCAACCTTCGGAGGATAAAAGTGTACCTGCCATGAGGGCAAGGATTGAATTTTTAGCACCACTGATGGGTACATGACCCGATAGAGGGGCTTTGCCGATGATGCGGAGGACTGGGGCGTTGGTTTCGAGTTGAGGCATTTCTGAAGATGCGAGCGTGGTTAATTCGATTGGCTCAGTAGTTTGAGAAGCAGTGCCGAGATCGATCGTCGATTGCATAGTTTGTATTGTTGGCTGTAGGGTGCTGCTTGTACCTGCACTGGTTGAACGGGTAGTAGAAATTATCGCCTTATCCTCCTCACATCAGAGATTAACTTGGCTAAGAGTTTAGCGGAGTATATCCGAAAAACTGTTAACTTTTGTACAGTAAGTGTATTTACTCATTATTAGCGATTCGGTCGTATATAGCAATTTAGTTAAATTCAGCATCAACACATCATGTCTAAGCCCTATCAAACTATTGCGATCGCAGAATGTGGTGAGCAACTGGTGGCAATTTCTGACCACATTCGCAGGATTGATCCACATCCATATATAGCTTTGGGTGCGCCCTATGGTGAGCGCTCACCTTTTTTTGTGCGTCAAGGCATTTTAGAAAAATTACAAAAATCGCAAGCCTATTTACAAACGCTTCGCCCCGATTGGCAAATTGCAATTTTTGATGCCTATCGCCCGATCGCAGTGCAGCAATTTATGGTGGATTATAGTTTCAAGCAGTTAGCCGAAAGTAAGGGCTTAGAAGTAAAGACTCTTTCTGAAGAACAAAAAGATTCACTGATGGTGGAAGTGATAAAGTTTTGGGCAATTCCGAGTCATGATCTGCAAACGCCTCCGCCTCACAGTACGGGTGCAGCGATCGATGTGACTTTATTTGATGCCCAAGGCAAAGAAATTAATATGGGTTCGCCCATTGATGAAATTAGCGATCGCTCTTTGCCAGATTATTTTGCAAGTTTCCGTAATGCTCAAGCGGTGGAGTTTCATCGCGATCGCGAATTATTAAATCAGGTAATGACCTATAGCGGATTTGTGCGACATCCTAATGAATGGTGGCATTTTTCCCATGGCGATCAACTTTGGGCATGGATTAGTAATCAGAAAATGGCAATTTATGGAGGAATTGGATAGCTACCATAGTTAAAACGGCAAAATACTGCGAAATATAAATTCATTACTAATGAACTATCTTTACTTACATGGCTTTGCTTCTAGTCCCAAGTCCTATAAAGCTCAATATATGCAGCAAAAGTTTGAGCAATTGGGGCTAACTTTGCCTGTTCCCGATCTTAATCTTACTGACTTTTCAAGGGTGACCCTTTCAGAGCAATTAGCTTATCTCGATCGCAATTTTTTGCAAACCCATGAACCAATCACCGTATTTGGCTCTAGCCTTGGGGGATTTTTGGCAGTATTACTGGCGGCGCAAAATCCATTGGTCGAAAAATTAGTATTATTTGCCCCTGCCTTTGGATTTAGTCAGCGCATTGCCAAAGCCTTGGGTGAGCAAAATGTTGATAAATGGAAACAAGAAGGTAGTCGTGAGTTTTATCATTACGGGCTGAAGCGTAACGTAAATTTACATTTTCAATTTTTTGATGATGCTCAACAATATTCTGAAGATCTGCTCAAACGATCATTGCCCATATTGATCTTCCATGGTGTCCATGATGACGTTGTACCAGCCTACCTGAGTGAAGATTTTGCTAAATTGCGATCGCAGATTACCCTGAAATTACTAGATGATGATCATGCGCTTGGCAAAGATTTAGATCATTCTTGGGAGGAAATCTGTAAATTTTTGTTTTGATTAGTGTTAGTTCAACGGGCGCAAATCTGTGCAAACTGGAGGCTTATATCTTAGAATTTATCCTGATTGCCAGATTTTTGACCACGTTTTTTATGGGTTAGGGCATCTGTATTAAATAAGACTCATTCCAAAAGGTAGTTTCTTTTGATACAAAATATCCGCTAGGATCTTAAATTAGCAGTTACATATAAAAAAGGGTTTTAAAACCATTGAAAAATATTATCAAAACACTGCGAGCCGACTTCGCAATCATCTTTGAGCGTGACCCTGCTGCGCGTAACTGGCTAGAGGTGCTGCTATGCTATCCCGGACTTCATGCTATCTGGCTATACCGCTTTGCCCATTGGCTAAATCAGATGAAGTTGCCTGTCGTACCGCGTATGGTCTCTCAATTTGCGCGATTGTTGACAGGCATTGAGATTCACCCAGGTGCAAAAATTGGCATGGGTGCATTCATTGACCATGGTATGGGCGTGGTCATCGGGGAAACCACGATCATTGGTGAGTATGTTTTGATTTATCAAGGTGTAACCCTTGGTGGCACAGGTAAACAATCAGGAAAACGTCACCCCACGCTGGGCGATAACGTGGTCATCGGTGCAGGAGCCAAGGTGTTAGGCAATATCGAAATCGGCAGCAATTCTCGAATTGGTGCTGGCTCAGTTGTCGTTAAGCCCGTACCACCAGACTGCACTGTAGTTGGTATCCCCGGTCGTATTGTGCATCGCCACGGAGTCAAGGTTTCCGCGCTTGATCACTTCCAAGTCCCCGATCCTGAAGGCGATGTCATCCGTTCATTAATCAATCGTGTCGAACAGTTGGAGAAGAATGCCGAAGCGCATACTCTGCATCCAGTTAATAGCTACCTAATTGATTCTGAACTCCTCAAACATGTGCGTCCCCGCCACCTAACGCCTACTGAGCATTTCGGTCATTTTGAACCACAGGAATATGAAGGATTTTCTGAGGGTGGTGGTATTTAAGACACCCTTACTAAAAAGAGAGTGGCGGCGCGAAGCGCCGCCACTCTCTTTTTAGTAAGGTTCAAGAAGGATTTTTAATCGAACCCATGAAGATGATTGCGCCAGTTTTGCGATCGCTAATTGCAAAGAAAAATGGACGATCGACAATCATTTGAAATGGCGGTTCTTCCGATGGCATTGCCGATGTCACCCGCATTTCAATCGAAGTGACTGCTGCTGCCTCTGTGCCTTCTTCAGTCACATCGACAAAGGTTTTATGGCGTACCTCATGGATGGTGGAGGATGCGTCAGAAAGGTTGCTAAAATCGGCTTGGTTACTGAAGGGTAATACCATGCCCATATCTTTTAAGATGCTCTTGAGGGTAATCTCGTACTCCATTTTGAAACGGGGCAGTTGAATCAAACCTTCCCTCTCCACAAATTTGGTTGACCATTCTTGCCAGTTACTAGTCGTTAACTGCTTCTGAAATTCCGCTAGGTTAGAATTTGGCTTTGGCAAAAACACCTGCATTCCAAAGCGTCCAGAGCCATAGGGAAGGTTAATTGCTTGGAAGGTGGGGGCATCATAATAGCGATATTCCCCAGAGCGTGACATGGCAGGATGTTGGATTTTTTTGCCATTGGCGAGGGTAAAGGGCTTGGGCTGGGTACGCGATTTATCAAAGGGGGCTTCCCATTTGCCATTGAAATACACCGCATTAATCAAAAACATCAGGCTATCTCGATCAATCCGATCAACAATTGTGTCGATCTTATCCTTGGTGCTTTGCTTTACCCAGTTATTGATGATGTTGACAGCATTGGGATCACGAAAGTCTAGATTTGTAACTTCTGATTGATAGAATTTTTGGACTTGATTTAAAAAATCCTGTTTGAGAGGAACATCGTTTCGCACCCACACAGAGTTGGCAATATTTAGTTCAACTCCTTTGTCCCCCTCAGTAAGCATTTGCTGAAAGGCTCGATTAAATTTATTTACGTCTTCAACGCTAATGCCTTGCAACTCTAAGGTTTTGGCAATCTCGGTTTGAGTATCGCCTTTTGCGCCGTTGTACACCATGGATAGAGCGATCGCCACACTCGATGGTGAGATAAAGATATTTTCATCTTGCTTTGCTACTCGCTCAAATAGGTTGAAACCAAATTTGTTACTGGTGGCTACTAACTTGGCATCAGGCTGAGGACTGTTACTGTTTGCCATGGTGGGAGTGAGGCTAGGTTTCGGATTGTTGGGTACTGTCGGTGTGGCTTGAGAGTTAGAGCTTTCAGGTGATGCACAGCCCATCAAAGCTAGGGCAAATAGTCCAATCAACGTGATGCGATAATACTTGAGCATGACGATATTGAATCTTGAGATTCACGATATATTGCTATATTTTTAGCCTAGGTTATAAATTGCGATCGCAAGTCGCGGTTACAGAAAATGTAACTTGATTACCCCAAAATATTCATGAATTATCGTCTAAGTTTACGGCAACCGAGTTTACGACCACAGATATTGCTACAGGGAATTGCGATCGCAATGTTGAGCGGCTTGGCTGTTATTGATTCCGCTCAAGCGAATAACCAAAGTTTTATCAATCAACGGAGTTGTCCTGCGGATTTTCTGAGCTTGAGTGCCACCCTTGCTAAAGATTTACCCGACTATCTCAATCGTACCTACGCACGTCTCCGCATCAAACGGGAGATCATTACCTTCAGTCAGCCAGAGCTAGAGCCATTGCCGATCGCTGCCGACCAAGATCGTGATCGTCTGCCGCAACAAGTATTTTTGTCGATGTTAGAACGGGAAACGGGCAAGATTGCAACTTCGCAACGGGCTTATTGGTTATTTCTTGTCCCTACGACTAAGGGCTGGAGGCTAGCCATGGCATTTATGCGGATCGGGCAAGCTCCTCCCGTCGATGTTAGTGATGCTGCCATTGCCACGGCAACTAACACATGGCTACGTGACCACTGTGATCCGCGATATCAGCGCTAGGATAGAGAAAGTCAGCTTGTCCTAAATTCTGCCTTAACCCCTATGTCTTTGTTTGAAAATGTGCGATCGCAAATGCCTGCGGATATTCCTTCGCAATTAGAGCGCATCGATAATTTTTGGACAAAGTATCGCCAAGGCGAGTCAGACATTGCCAAGATTGTTCAAACTAGCACCGCACAACTAGAGCAGATTGAGTTTGATGTCGTCGTTTGTGGTGGCACATTGGGGATTTTCATCGCCTGTGCATTGCAAAGATTAGGTTGGCGAGTTGCCATTATTGAGCAGGGCAGTTTACGGGGTAGGGCGCAGGAATGGAATATTTCACGGCAGGAATTAAATACTTTTTTAGAACTAGATTTATTATCGGTATCCGAACTGGAAACTGCGATCGCAACTACCTATAATCCCGCCAGAGTTGGCTTTAAGGGCGGTAAAGATCTATGGGTGCGCGATGTCTTAAATATTGGTGTTGATCCTATCTATCTATTGGAAGTTCTCAAACAAAAATTTCTGGCTGCGGGTGGCAAATTATTCGAGC
This sequence comes from Pseudanabaena mucicola FACHB-723, assembly GCF_014696385.1. GTDB lineage: Bacteria > Cyanobacteriota > Cyanobacteriia > Pseudanabaenales > Pseudanabaenaceae > Pseudanabaena. The sequence continues at coordinate 41,778 of NZ_JACJQB010000002.1, read as the reverse complement.
AAACTGCCTTTAAACAAGCCATTACCCATAGTAATGGAGTGACTATCGAAGCAGTTGATAAATCTGATCAAGCCTGTAAAACCCTGACAGGAAGACTATTGCTCGATGTGATGGGGCATTTCTCGCCCATCGCTAAACAAGCGCGATCGCAAACACAGGGCAACATCAAACCCGATGGGGTCTGCATGGTGGTGGGTAGTTGTGCCACAGGTTTACCCAATCATGACTATGGCGATTTGATTTATAGCTTCACGCCCATTCAAAAGCAATGTCAATATTTTTGGGAAGCCTTTCCCGCCAAAGATGGCCGAACCACTTACATGTTTACCTATGTTGATGCCGATCCACAACGCCCTAGTTTTGCGGAACTCATGGAAGACTACTTAGTGTGGTTGCCCCAATATCAAGGCGTAGAACTTGAGAAAATAGAATTTAAACGAGTATTATTTGGCTTCTTTCCTTCCTACAAACAAAATCCTTTGCAAACACCTTGGGATCGGATTTTACAGGTGGGTGATAGTTCAGGAATGCAGTCTCCTCTCAGTTTCGGTGGTTTTGGGGCGATGGTGCGACACCTGCCTCGATTAAGTAAGGGGATTAATAATGCGCTGAGCAATGATTTGTTAACCAAAGCCAATTTGCGATCGCTACAGCCATATCAACCCAATCTTTCGGTAACATGGCTCTTCCAAAAATCGATGAGTGTATCGGTGAATCAGCAAATTGATAGCGATCGCATTAACTACTTGCTAGGAGTCACGTTTGTAGCCATGGAGAAATTAGGTGATCGGGTACTCTATCCATTTTTGCAAGATGTTGTGCAGTTCGGCCCCCTTGCCCAGACAATGCTCGCGATGTCCATCGCCGACCCCGTTTTAGTTCTCAAAATCATGCAACAGGTTGGCATCCCCACCCTCCTAGACTGGCTCAAACATTACCTTGGTTTAGGGGTTTACAGTTTTTGTAATCAAATTAGTAAAGGCATAGAACCTGCGATCGCAAATCTTCTCCCTGAACAACAATATCAATGGCAACGCCAGATCGACGCATGGTACTACGGTTCAGGCGGTGACTATCACCCAAAAGGAACTTTTGACGAGGGCAAAGGTCTATAAGGGAAAAGAGTGGTGGCGCGGAGCGCCACTACTCTTAGATGAAATTACGCAAATCGGTATAAATTGGGTCAAGGGGAAATTTATACTAGGGCAAGTATTAGGAGCAGAAATCATGTCGCCAATCCGTCGTAGCTTACTGACAGCCTTGGTAAGTTTTACATTTTTGGGATGTAGCAATCCATCTGTGACCACCTCAAGCGCGTCACCAAGTGCTTTGCCGACGGCAACGACAACGACTACTTCCACCACAACTACATCTACTTCATCGACGGTTACGGCATCGCCAACCCCAACTGCCCAATCAAGCCCCAGCAATACGGTATCTATCGGCGACATTAAAGAACTCAAGGATGACAAAATCTGCGATCGCAACAAAGTCATGTATGCCTATGGAGAAACCCCGAATTACCACATTTATATTTGTGCCGATGCCAAAGAGCCTGAACGTCCGCGATACTACATCAGCCGCAACAAGGATGGGAGTGGAGGATTAAATATCACCGCCACAAATTACAATCCCCAACGCACCGATGTCATTGAGTTTAAAAATGATGCTTATTTATATACCCTCGAAGCACCAACCACTCAAAACCCTGAGCCAGTCCTGCGGATTACCTTTCCCAATGGCAAACTCAGTGAAGAGAGATTATTGCGTTACTTTTCCCGCACCGATATTTCGAGTCAATCTCCTCAATCCTCGAATACACCTGCACTTTTGTATGTACTCCAAAATCGTGAAAGTTTAGGTGTTTGCAAAGATGAGTTTCGTGATCAAGATGGGCAGACAGGTTTAGGGTCTAGAGCCTTTAAAATCACTGATCAGAAATACTTAGTTCAGATTCAATGCTTCCTCGCCGCCTATCAAGGTGCATTTGAATATGTACTTTGGATTAATGATTCGCCTCAGCCACGAGTAGTTCCCCTTGAATTCGATAGTTTCCAAGAAGCAAAGGCAGGAGAGACTCCAACCCGCATCAGTAGCCGTGCAATTGCAGGAATTCCTCGATTCAATCCGCGATCGCAAATCCTCACCAATTTCACTAAATTTCGTGGTTTAGGTGATTGCGGCTCATCGGCTTTATACAAACTAGAAGGCGAACGCATGGTTCTGCAAGAATATCGCGCTAAATATGAATGTGATGGTGAATATATTCAAGACTTTCCAGTTATATATCCATAATCAGAAGCTGTCTCTCCCGCGTAGTGGGAGAGACAGCTTCTGATTATGGAAAATCGTACTTAGCTGTAACCAAGCGATATTTACCACTTTCATCACCTTTTAAGGGTTGAAATTTATATTCCTTAGCTGTTTCTCTGGCAATATCATCCAATTCCTTCACCCCACTCGATTTCACAAAGCGCGTTTCTACATTACCCTGCGGATCAACCAGCCACATTAAAGTTACTGAGCCTTTCTTACCTGCAATGCTAGAGACCTTGGGTGGAATCCACTGCACGCCTTTTTCTCTATTGATATCAGGATCGGGAATTAATGCATCTACAGGCGCAATTTGCGTATTTTTAATCAGATTTTGTGCCAGCAGATCAAGGATTTGTTTGTCCGTTGTGTAGAGAGAAGAAATATTACTGATTTCTTTTTCGTTGCTCTCCGCCCCAATCGCGCCAGCAGTTCTGGTACTAGTTTTTCCCTTATCCTCACCTGTCCTATCTTTAGCTTCAGCACTTTTCTGATCGTCAGTAGGAGTCACGACATCATCTTTAATACCACTGGTCTGAAATTCTGGTTTGAGATTACTAGGTTTCTTGTCAGGTGTAACTTTTGGCGGCTGACTATTATCAATTACCTTGCCAGAGTCTTGTGATCGAGGTGGCTCAGTCGGTTTCGATGAGCGTGGTTGAGATTGCACAAACTGAGGAGATTGGCTCTCTACATCAGAGATTTGCGTAGAATCATTATAAATTGGTGGCAGATTTGCTAAACCATCGACATCTACAGGCTCTAACTCTAAAAGATTCAAAGATGGTACCGATAGATTTGATGGGGTGTTATTTTCTAACTTTTCGGTAGGGTTGACGAATAAATTAGAAAATAGGGATTTATTAGATTTTGGCTTAGCTGCCAATGGCTTAGGCGGCAGCTTGACTACAGGCAAAGTTGAGACTACCACTTCACGAGGTTCTGCCTTCTTGACTGGATTTGGCGTAAAAATTGCAAATACAGCATGAATACCGACAGAACCAATTAGCAATACCCAAAATGGATTCTGGATAACAAGCTTACGGGCTTGGAGCATAAATTGCTCCATTGATTGCCGCCCCATAGATTTAGCATTGCGATCAAGATTTTGATCAACACTTTTATCGATATTCACAAGACTTTTGTTTTTAGTTGGCAACATTTTTGATTACTTTAAATTAAGTAAAATTCAATAGGTGAAGCATCCTGACAAAATCCTTGATTACAATCCCTGTGCTAAGAACGTGATGTGGCGATCGCAACACGATTACCTGCAATTGCTCTTAATTCTGCTAGACGGTTAATGACAATTTGATAGGAAACAGTAGAGTCATCAGCACTCAGCAAAACCATTCCTTCAGAGGAAGCCTCTAAAAATTTACCAATATCATTGGTTAATTGCTGAGTAGGAATCAATTTCCCATCTCTTAACATTTGCCCTGAAGGATCAAGGGTGATCAGAAATATATCCTTGTCTTGAAGCCCATCGGCACTGTCATTGCTCTGAGTTTTGCGATCGCTAAGTGGTAAGTCAACACCAATGCGGCTAGGCACAGTGAGTGCAGATGACAACAAAACAAAAAAAGCCAGAATCGAAAAAACAACATCCAACAAGGCAGTTAGATTGATTTCAGCATTAGCCGATGCTTGGTATTTCTTGCGAACTTTCATAGATCAACTGCATTCGTATCACTGTGACGAATCTAAATTTAGTTTGTTTCCTGTGGCTTTACATAATTGACTTCCACCACTGTATGCACATTACCGCGAGGGCTAAAATCTCCTTTCACATTAATGCGGAGTGGGTCACCTGCTTTTACAAAATCGTCCATAATTTGATTGACGGCTTCTTCATGGGAAATAGAGCGATCGCGATAACTATTGATATAGAGTTTAATCGCTTTGAGTTCTACCAAAACTTGATTAGGAGTATAGGTAATATAAATGGTGGCAAAGTCGGGATAGCCTGAAAATGGACATTTACAGGTATATTCTGGCAATGTGATTTGCACACTATAATCTCTGCCAATTCTAGGATTGGGGAAAGTGGTGAGGGTTGCTTCTGCGATCGCTTGTTCGCCGTACTTAACAGTCATGTCTGCTCTTAGATAAAATCTTCGATAAAGGGTGAAAGAGTATATAAAAAAATTTATTTCTACTCTTACCCTAGGGTAGCAAATTTACAACGCTTTACTTAGCACTATCGCGCTAAGTAACTAGGCATCACCACAGAACTGAGTAGCAGCACGGAGCTCTGCCACTCAATTAAAAAAGAAGGGGACGCATTGAGCCCCCTTCTTGACTAAACTTTGTTTAGCTATGAGAAAATCTCATCAATTCAAATTGCAAACTTAATGTTTTTTGACATCATGGGGTTGAATAACACCATAGCCACCATGATTACGTTCGTAGACAACGTTGATATCCCCTGTTTCAGCATTGCGGAAAACATAGAAGTCATGGTCAACCAATTCTAGATGCTCAAGGGCTTCATCCACCGACATTGCAGGCATTGCAAAATATTTATTCCGCACCACCTGAGTTGGCAACTCAACGACTCGATTGTCATTGGGCAAGGGAAGAGGAGGTTGTCCCACTACTGCAACACTAGTCTTCGCAGCAGCTCGATCGTTCTTGCGCTCTTTGAATTTCCGCAACTTACGAGCAATCTTGTCAGCAACTAGATCGATACTTGCATACAAATTTTCGCTCTTTTCCTCGGCACGGATCACAGATCCGTTTGCATACACCGTCACCTCTGCCGATTGGCTAGAAGCAATGCGAGGGTTACGCGCCACAGACAGATGTACATCTACCTCTGTGGTCAACGATTGGAAATGACTCACCGCTTTGTCGATCTTTTGTTCGACATACTCGCGGATGGCTTCCGTGACTTCAATATTCTTGCCTTGAATTACAAGTTTCATCTCTATAACCTCGCTTCTGAGTTCCAAATCAGCTAAAAAATGGAAAGGCGCAATCTTGTTTTTTATACCCCATTGCGCTGGATGCCTGATTTGGCTATGAGATCACCATAGCACTTAGCTGGTGACAGTAAGCTAACTTTGATGCACTTCTTAACGTAGCCTTAGCCGTAATTTTGCTATTTTTAGAGCCTGTAGGGCTAAAAATAGCAAATCCCCAAGCAGAGATGATCATAATTTGATGCAATTCTGTAGGAATAAGAGCAAAAAAGGTTACTGTTTATAACTTACGATTGGGATTGTGCATAGCTCAAAGCAATGTACATCTAAGCTATTCACATTTAAGCTATTCAGCAAAAGCAAAGTGAGGTTCGTATGAGTTCGGCTGTGGAACTGTGGCAACGTTATCAAGACTGGCTGTACTACCACTCAGAGTTGGGGCTGTACGTGGATATCAGTCGGATCAGGTTTACGCCAGACTTTGTGACACAGATGCAACCTAAGTTTGTCAAAGCTTTCGCCGATATGAAAGCTCTTGAGGCAGGTGCGATCGCAAATCCTGATGAACAACGCATGGTTGGGCATTATTGGTTGCGAACCCCTGAAATTGCCCCCACCGAGGAATTACGGAGGGATATTACTGAGACCATTGACCGCATTGAAGACTTCACAAAAAAAGTACATACGGGTGTCATTCATCCACCTAGTGCGCCAAAGTTTACCGATATCCTTTCGATTGGTATTGGTGGCTCGGCTCTAGGCCCACAATTTGTTGCCCAGTGTTTTAATAAAGCTGATGTACCCCTCAAAATCAGCTTTATTGATAACTGTGATCCTGATGGGATTGATTTAGTGCTTGATCTGTTAGGCGATCGTCTCAGCACCACTTTAGTATTAGTTATTTCCAAATCTGGGGGTACGCCTGAAGCAGCGAATGGCATGAAAGAAGTTGAGTTTGCCTTTGAGAAAGCAGGGCTAAACTTTACCAAACATGCGATCGCAATTACAGGCGTGGGCAGTGCCTTAGAAAAATATGCGATCGCACAGGGCTGGCTCGATCAATTCCCTATGTATGACTGGATTGGTGGGCGCACCTCAGAACTATCGGCAGTTGGGCTAGTCCCTGCGGCATTACAAGGCATCGACATTCGTGAAATGTTACGCGGCGCAAATCTTATGGATGCCGCCACCCGTATTGAAGATATCCGCCAAAATCCTGCCGCCATGCTTGCGATGTCATGGTACTTTGCCAGCAACGGTAAAGGCGAAAAAGACATGGTGGTCTTACCCTACAAAGATCGTCTGTTACTATTTAGCCGCTATCTACAACAGCTAGTCATGGAATCCCTCGGCAAAGAACAGGATCTCGATGGCAATACTGTCTATCAAGGACTAGCCGTCTATGGCAACAAAGGCTCCACCGATCAACATGCCTATGTCCAACAATTACGTGAGGGTGTTCCCAACTTCTTCGCCACCTTCATCGAAGTTTTACAGGATTCTATCACCCCACACCCAGAAGTCGAAGCTGGAGTTGTGACGGGCGACTACTTACTCGGATTCCTCCAAGGTACACGCAACGCTCTCTATGAAAATGGTAGAGACTCCATCACCGTCACGATTCCATTCGTATCAGAACTCACAGTTGGTGCATTAATAGCTCTATACGAAAGAGCCGTCAGTTTTTATGCATCCCTAGTCAATATCAACGCCTACCATCAACCGGGCGTTGAAGCTGGCAAAAAAGCTGGTGCAAAGGTGCTGAACTTACAACAAAAATTAGTTTCGCTCCTCAAATCCTCCAACGTATCTCTTTCCCTCGAAGAAATTGCGACTAAATTAGATGCTTTAGAAGACATTGAATCGCTATATCACATTGCCCGCCATCTTCATGCGAATTCTAAAATCCTGCTTGAAGGCGATTTATCTAAACCTGCGACCCTGAAAATGATGCTCATTGTATAGACATTAATATTTTTTGAATAAATATTGCCGTACACAAGATAACAAGGGACTTAATCCTCTTGCTGTTTTGTGTACATAAATAATTGCAGTAGCTTATTCGAGAAATATGGTGAATTTCATTCCTTAAATTTTTAATTGACATTAATATTTGTTCAGTAGAATCTGCAAGAATATGATTTCTTACGATTTATTCCATTTATGAGGTTAGGTGTGAAGAAAATCTTACTTTTCTTTAGTGAACTCAATAATAGCGATCTTGATTGGTTCGTGCAGAAGGGCAAACTCGAAACTATTGACCCTGGACGAGTCCTGATTCGTGAAGGTCAGAGAAGCGAAGCCATGTATATTGTTGTCAGTGGTTTATTTAGCGTCAATATCGAGTCACAGGATCGTAAAGAGCTTGCCAGAATCTCTGGAGGCGAAATTATTGGTGAAGTATCATTTATAGACACCCGTCCCCCTCTCGCTAGTGTACGTGCAATCGAAGAAAGCGTGGTTTTATCATTACCAAGAGTGCAGTTATTATCAAAACTAAAACAAGATACTGATTTTGCGTCACGATTCTATCGTGCAATTTGTCTATGTCTTTCCGATCGCCTGCGAGGCACTGTTAGTCGTCTTGGGTATGGATATGATGTTGACGATGTAGATGCTCATTTAGGAGAGTTTGGACAAACGATGATCAGTAATCTGGAGCTAGCTGAAGCAAAGCTAAACTGGCTTATCAAAAATGCTAAGGAAGCATAAATAATAAATCCAGTTTAATCTTAGATTGAATGTTAGAAAATCTGAAAGATAGTAACACCAAGAATTGCTTCAACAACTGTTGCAATTACCAACCCAGTCCAAAATCTCCCCGCCGATCTGCTAAATCCCAATGCATTATCTTCACGGCTAGCAGTAAAAAACATTGACCAAGCTTGAGTCTCACTGATCTTGGCAAAGTTGTTGAAATCTTCGCGGAATGCGATGGGTGTAAATAAATTCTTACCGCTAAATTCAAATTTAGTTTCCATATTTCTCCTTCAAGATGTACAACTTTTGGTAAGTTGTCTAACTTTTAATGTGTTCATCTTAACAATTGTTTATAATTGATCACAATATCCCAAGGAGAGACTATTCAATATCAAAAGAAATAGAAAAGTCAGCACATAGTGCTGACTTTTCTATTTCTTTTGATTATTTAATTTAATTTAATTTGCTTCAACGCGCATTAACACCTGACCGTATTCAACGGGCTGGCTATTATCTACCAAAATTTCCACGATTTTGCCACCTGCTTCTGCCTCAATCTCGTTCATTAGCTTCATCGCCTCAATGATACAGACTGTGCTACCTTTCTTGACCGAATCACCGATCTCTACAAACGGTGACTCATCAGGACCAGGGGAGCGGTAAAAAGTACCCACCATTGGCGATGTAATCTCAATAATCTTTTTAGCAGGAAGAGAGTCCGCAATCGTTGTTGTCGGAGTAGCCGAAGCTGAAGTATCAATAGGAGCAGTAGTTGTTGCTGATAAAGCTGATGCAGCGGCAGGCGCTGGTAAAGTTGCCGCTACAGCTCGACTGTTTTCGCTCTTGCGGATACTCAGGCGGACATCACCTGATTCTAGAGTCAGTTCGGTAATATCCGTCTTATTTAGAATCGTGACTAATTCACGTACTTGCTCTAAGCTAAATTCCACCTAATTTTCACGCCCCAAATACGTGTCTTCACGAGTATCAATCTTAATGCGATCGCCAATATTGACAAATAAAGGTACGTTAATCGATGCACCAGTTTCGACCTTAGCCGATTTAGTACCGCCAGTTGCCGTATCACCTTTCAATCCAGGATCAGTCTCGATTACTTCAAGAACAACGGTGTTGGGTAATTCTACATCGATAACCTTGTCACCCCAGCGTACAACATTGACTTCCATGCCTTCTTTGATGTATTTGACACGGCTACCAATTTGAGAGGAGGTTAAGTTTGCCTCTTCATAGCTTTGCATATCCATAAAGACATAATCTTCACCGTCTTTATAGGTATGTTGCATCGAACTCTTTTCTAGAACTGCTTGAGGAACCATTTCCCCTGCTCTAAAAGTTCTTTCTAGGTTTTTACCTGTCATGGCACTTTTGAGGGTGGTACGGACAAATGCCGAGCCTTTACCTGGCTTTACGTGTAAAAATTCCACTACACGCCAGACTTCGCCATCAAGTTCAATTGTTACGCCGGGTCGAAAATCGTTACTAGAGATCATTGGAGATTAAGTAATAGCCATCCACAATTCTAGCGTAGTGATGTAACGTTTGCGACAAAAAGTATGACGATCCCGATGATTTCCTCACTAACAATCAACCCCGCCATCGCGGGGTTGATTATTGAGTCTAGGCGTTGACTAAGTCTGGACGCTTACTGTTGCGAATGCCTTTAATGGCTTCAGCATAGTCAGGAGCATTAAATACTGCCGAGCCTGCGACGATGGAATTGGCTCCAGCTTCGAGAACTTGCCAAGTATTATTTGCTTTGAGACCGCCATCAACTTGAATCCAAGGATCGAGGCCACGGTCATCACACATTTGACGGAGCTTAGCGATTTTGGGGATCACATTAGGAATAAAGCTCTGACCACCAAAACCAGGGTTGACACTCATGATCAAAACTAGATCACAAAGATCAAGTACATATTCAATAAAGCTGAGGGGGGTAGAAGGGTTGAGGGAGACTCCAGCGAGTTTACCAAGTTCTTTGATTTGGCAAAGATTGCGATGTAAGTGAGGACAAGCGGTATGCTCAGCATGAACGGTGATGATATCTGCACCAGCTTTGGCAAAGTCAGGTACATATCTTTCTGGCTCAGCAATCATCAAATGCACGTCTAAAGTTTTGGTAGTAACGGGACGGATTGCGGAAACCACCAATGGACCGATAGTGATATTAGGTACAAAGCGACCATCCATCACATCAACGTGAATCCAATCTGCACCCGCCGCATCAACTGCACGAATGTCGTCACCGAGACGGCTAAAGTCAGCAGACAGGATTGAGGGGGAAATAACTGTGGACTTTTTAGGCATATGATTTACGGGGGGCTTAGCTTAACAAAGATTTGAAAAACCGCAGATAAAGGTAGTTTTAGCTACAGTCTTAATTATTAGTTAAATTTAGCAGTTTTTATGGTTGGAATTACACTTGAACAGAAAATGCTGAGGAGAGTAAGTAAATTGTCTCTTTGCTACATTTTAGGACAATCCGAAAAATTGATGTTCAATCATAAAAATTGCGATCGCATAGGTGATAAATCCTAGCAAAATGCAACTGGGAAGAGTGAAAATCCAAGCTAGCAACAAATTCTTGAGAGTAGCAATTTGCAATCCCGCCTGATTTGCTAGCATTGTACCCGCGATACCAGAAGAAAGAATATGTGTGGTACTAACGGGTAAACCCAAATAATTAGCTGCACCGATTGTTGTCATGGTTACTAGCTCGGCGGTTGCACCTTGGGCATAGTTCAGATGCTCTGTACCAATTTTTTCACCGACGGTAATGACAACCCGTTTCCAGCCAATCATAGTTCCTAGTCCGAGCGCAAGGGCAATTGTTAGCTTTACCCAAAACGGAATGAATTTAATGATTTGTTCTAACTGATTTCTATAGCTAATTAATAATTGTGGATCTTGGAAGTTGGTTAATTGTTTTTGTTTTTCTAGTTTAGTAATTGTGCTAGATACAAGATAAATATCATTTCTAAGATGACGGCGATCGCTAGCAGATATATCTGTGAAGTTCTGAATTTTCTCTAGGTGTTCATTAATTGCCTGACTTTCGGTTAATAGAGATTGCCAAGTATTTGCAGTAGGCTGTCCCTGTGGTTTCAAAAAGTTAGTTAGGTCTTGAGACGCATTCTCTAATTGATTTATAAAGGTGGGTGGTAAAGTTGATTGATAGGGGGAATTACGATTTATTTGGGTTTCCAAAACGGGTGTGACTAAATGAGAAGTTGCGAACATTTGGGCAATCGCTTGGGGGCTAGTATCGAGATTTATGGCAAAAAGACTTGGCAAGAAGCCTATCAAAATTAACATCATTAAGCCAATTCCCTTTTGCCCATCATTAGAACCATGGGCAAAGCTTACCCCTGTACAGGTCAAAATCAATAAAGATCTCACCCCCATAGATGGCACATTTTCGTCGGGTGGACTATATAGCTCTGGCTTTGTAAAGATCACTTTTGCCGTTAAAAACAAAAGCACTGCTCCACCAAATCCTAATAGTGGTGATATCACCAGAGAAATTAGCACTTCCTTCATGGCTAGCCAATTAATTTCATGCCACCAAGATTGATGAGTAGACCAGAGAGAATGTGCGATCGCAATTCCTGTGATTGCTCCAATCAAACTATGGGTACTCGATACAGGTAAGCCCATATACCAAGTTCCTAAGTTCCAAATAATTGCGGAAATGAGGATCGATAAAACCATGAGTAAGCTCTGGTTTGTCGAGCCGTTGATCAGTAAATCAATAGGCAACAGAGAAATAATTGCAAAGGCAACTGTGCCACTGGATGTCAAAACCCCTAATAAGTTACAAATGCCAGACCAAATTACGGCATAGGTTGGCTTGAGGGTATTGGTATAGATTACGGTGGCGACAGCATTGGCGGTGTCGTGAAATCCATTCACAAACTCAAAACCGATGATCAGTGCGATCGCAAAAATTAAAAAGAAATATTCCATATTTTTAATTTAAACCCTGAAGCTTGCTTCAGGGTTTATGGCTGTATTCAGTCTTGTCAATACACAAAAACCAAGAAGTGAGTGGCGGTTCTTCGCACCGCCACTCACTTCTTGGTTTTTTATTTTTTCTAATGCAGATGGCTACAGGTTCTAAATTAATCTTCTTTTCTATCGAAGTTCCGCCACCAACGACTGAGGGGAAAATAAATCGCAGGAGACCATAAACTACTCAAAATTGCCGAACTCAGTGCAATCCGTTGTTGCAACACCCAGACATTATCCATCGGTGTACCCATCCAAGTTAGTTGTAAGGCATGGGCAGTCTCCACAATTACTGCCATGCCAAAGACAATTAAGGCAATCGAAACAAAGTCCTCTTGAACATAGCGCTGTTTTTGGAGCAGGGAGGTAATTCCGCCTGCAATCGCCAGCCCGATCGCGTGGGTGGGGGCAACAGCAACATCTGTAAATGTCATGCCATCCTGTATCAGTCCCAGCGCAATGCCTGCCATTACTGATAAAAATACGGGACGGTTCACACTCCAAGCCACTAACCAAATCAGTAACCAGTTAGGGGCAATCCCCATCAAGGTCATCCCCGGAAATCGTGTATACATCGCCAAAATACAAGCCAACATTGAGCCAATTGTTACAGCCCAGTTTAGAAATTTCTTGGATAGCGGAATTTTGCGATCGAGCATCTACAGGGTATGGATCTGATGAGTTAATTAGGAGCTGTGGCTGGGAATATGGGTTTAAAAACGCTCAGTAAAGGGGTAAATCTTGACATAGTCGATTAAACCAAGGGGTGTAGAAAACTCAACGATTGCTTCGGGAGAGGGCTGTTTATCAAGATTAATTGACTTGATTCTTCCTATGGGAATACTCTCAGGAAATAGTGTACTAAACTGCGATGTATGCACAATGTCACCGACTTTAGCATCGGGATCTCGCTCAAAAAACTCTAAGGTAGCTGTATTTTGGCTTTGCCCCTTCAACATGCCACTAAAGCGACTGCGGCTGACAACTACACCAACTTGACTATTTGGATCACTAACCAGTAAAACTTGACTACTATTCGGTGAAACATGGGTAACTCTACCGACCAACCCTCCCGGAGCAACTACCACAGAGCCAGCCTTAATGCCATCATTACTACCTTTAGCAATTAAAACTTGATTCCACCAAGAATCAGCGCCTCGACCAATAACTGTTGCCCAAATTCCCGCATCATTTGGCGCGGGCTTGACCTTCAATAAATTTTTGAGGCGTTGATTTTGAGACTCTAGCTCTGTCAGACGATAGCGTAACTCACGTACTTGAGCATCTTGTAATAGCTCTTGCTTAGGAATAGCAGCTTGGAATGGGCGGCTCAGAAACTGATAAGTTTCCATAATTGCCACACCTTGGGTTTGGCGGATGATCCAAGCCAAACCTATACCAGCAGTAACAATGGCAGTCTGAAAGCTGTAGCGCTCCCACCAACTACGGATTGAATCCATGAAAAAGTTACCTATAAACTTTTCAAGCGACTTGTCAACACACGACCCAGATTTTTGTAATCTTCTAAAACACGACCAGCACCAATTACCACACAGTCAAGTGGGGCAGGAGCGATATGGGTGACAATCCCAGTTTCATGACTGATCAGAGTGTCAATGCCGTTGAGCATTGCTCCACCACCAGCTAGCATGATGCCGCGATCGATGATATCGGCGGACAATTCAGGCGGCGTACGCTCTAAGGTGCGTTTTACCGCTTCAATGATTACTGATAGTGGCTCACTCATACTTTCGCGGATCTCTGAAGACTTAACCGTGACGGTGCGAGGCAGACCTGATAGCAGGTGCAAGCCTCTCACTTCCATAGATGTTTCCTCTTTGATGGGGTAAGCAGAACCAATTTTAATTTTGATTTCTTCAGAAGTCCGTTCTCCAACAACGAGGTTGTGGACTGTCTTCATGTACTTCATGATTGACTCGTTGAGTTCGTCTCCTGCTACACGCACAGACTCGCTCAAAACAATTCCCTGCAAGCTCAAGACTGCGACTTCGGTAGTACCACCACCGATATCAATAATCATGTTGCCAGTTGCTTCAGTTACAGGGAGTCCAGCTCCGATTGCGGCGGCTACTGGCTCATCAATTGGGTAAACTTCACTTGCTCCAGCGCGACGGGCTGCATCCATGACAGCTCGCCATTCTACGCCTGTCACACCACTGGGAATGCCGATCGCAATGCGTGGATTAAAAACGCCTTTTTTGACTTTCTGAATGAAGGAGCGCAGCATCAATTCTGCGGAATCAAAATCTGCAATCACACCATCTTTTAAAGGACGGACAGCAATGATGTCGCTAGGAGTACGACCAATCATTTTATTGGCTTCATTTCCGACTGCGTAGGCAGTCTTATCGCGTTGATCGATCGCAACGACTGATGGCTCTTGGAGGACAATACCTTCACCAGACACATATATCAATGTGTTGGCAGTACCGAGGTCAATGCCGATGTCTTTTGTAAAATGGCGTAATAAACCCACAGTCAACTCTTCCAGTGGTCAAACTAGCTATATCTCTCCCTCACTTTATTACGATTGTTGTCATTTAGTCTAGTCTTCTTAATGATCATAAAAGTCTTAAGTGTAATCTCGCTAAGGGAGATCGCAAGCAAACCTTGATATTTGAGTTTGTTATATGATTGGTTAAGTAAAACTTTGTAACAATTGACAATTATCCAATGAGTGATTGGCTAGAACATACCGTCCAGACTGAAGTCGCGATTCCTGTGGAATATGCATGGTCGTTGTGGTCAGATTTACAGGCCATGCCCCGTTGGATGAAGTGGATTGACTCGGTAATCGTCACCGATGACCCTGAAATTTCTGCTTGGAAACTAGGTACAAACGGTCTGACCTTTACTTGGAAATCGCGAATTTTAAAGCAAATTCCTAATCAGATTATTCAGTGGGAGTCAATAGGAGGACTGCCAAATCGTGGCGCAGTTAGGTTTTATGGCCGCCCTAACAATGCAACTATAGTCAAACTCAGTATTGCCTATGCGATTCCTGCGATCGGTCAACTGATGGATAATTTATTTTTAGGGCAAGTTGTTGAATCGACTTTACAAGCAGATTTAGACAGATTTAAGGTCTATGCCCAAGCAGACTTTACTAAGTCCAATTAAAAAATTGATCGCTGTCCTTCAGGACTGACACCAATAATCGTGAGTTGGCAATCTAGCACCGAAAAACCGTACTTATCAGCAACTTTTTTACTAATCGTGAGAATTTGATCATTTTTAAACTCTATGACCCGATTAGTTTTCACACAAACTAAGTGATGGTGATGGTGCGGTTTTGGCTGATTAATTTCGTAATGTTTATGATCTTCTGTTAGCTCTAACTCACGCAAAATCCCCATTCGCGCCATCATTTTCACAGTACGGTAAATTGTCGAAAGACTGATATTTTCCCCTTGGGCTTTGAGTCGTTCATATAAATCTTCGGCACTAAGGTGCTGACCTTCAGGCAGGGTTTGAAAGGTATTTAAGATTACCTCGCGCTGCGGTGTCATGCGGCAACCCTTTGAGTTGAGTTCAGCCTTGAGGGATTCAGGTGAGTAGGTAGTCTCCGCAACAGTCATGGCATTATCAATAACGATGGCTTCTTGAGAATAACATAAAAGGCAGGCGCACTAATTTGCTCTTGTTTTTATGCCCTTAAATCATGATATGTTTGTCAGCCTATCTGCTTTGTCCACCTAGAGTTTATTAGCGAAGTTATCAGCTATGTCAACGTTGCCCCGCGCAATTATTCATCGTAAAAAAGTTGATGCGGTTCAGCGTTTTCATCCTTGGATTTTTTCAGGTGCGATCGCAAAAATGCAGGGCGAAGTCCAAGATGGTGATTTGGTTGAAGCCTATAGCGAGGACGGCAAGTTTTTAGCGATTGGACTCTGGGGTATGGGTAGCATCGCGATTAAGGTGCTATCGTTTCAACCTATAGAATCGATGCAAAGCTTAATTCGCGATCGCATTTTGCAAGCATTTATGCTCAGGCAACAATTGGGCTTGATGGATAACGCTGAAACCAATTGCTATCGATTAATTAATTCTGAAGGAGATGGATTAGCAGGATTAATTATTGATGTCTATGGTGACACTGCGGTTCTGCAATGTCACTCACTAGGGACATATCGCTATCGTCAAGACATCGCTGCGACTCTCAAAGATGTCTATGGCGATCGTCTACTTGCCGTTTATGACAAAAGCTCAGCCACACTTTCACGTAAGTCCCAAGCCCAATCTCAAGATGGCTTGTTGTTAGGTGAAAAGTCTGATGATTATGCTGAAGTTTTAGAATATGGACATCGTTTTATTGTCGATTGGGAAAAGGGACAAAAAACAGGTTTTTTCTTAGATCAACGCGAAAATCGGCAATTGTTTGGCAAGTATGCAGCAGGCAAAAAGGTACTAAATACTTTTTGTTATTCAGGTGGTTTCTCAGTTTATGCCGTTGCATCGGGAGCAAAGGAAGTTCATTCGATCGATAGTTCTGCTAAGGCAATGGAATGGACAGATCGCAATATTGCCGCTAATTTTGATCAGGCGCGTCAGGCGATACATACTTCTTTTACTGGGGACGTGTTTGACTTTCTAAAACAATGCGATCGCGATTATGATGCGATCGTCCTTGATCCCCCTGCTTTTGCCAAAAGTTTATCGGCAAGACATTCAGCAATGCAAGCTTATCGGCGCTTGAACTTGCAAGCAATGTCTAAATTAAAAAGTGGTGGATTGCTATTTACTTTCTCCTGTTCGCAGGTGGTAAACGTGGAGAACTTCACAGGTGCGGTAACAGCAGCAGCAATTGAATCTGGTCGCAATATCAAGGTTTTACATCATTTAACCCATCCCGCCGATCATCCTACGAGCATTTTTCATCCTGAAGGTGCATACCTCAAGGGCTTGGTTTTGAGTGTAGTGTGAACCTATAGCGATATAAGTTTTGCTTAGCCCAAATAAATTGGAGAGGCGCTTTGCGCCTCTCCAATTTATTTGGGCTTTTGTTATACAATGTATAATCAGTGTTTTTTAGCCCATCACCATGAATATCAAAATAAAAAAGTGGGGTAATAGTCTCGGATTTTTGATTCCCCATAAGATTGTTGAAAGTTTTGGTTTTAGGGAAAACTCAACAATTGAACTCACAGAATCCAAAGGCTATCTCATCATCACTAAAAAACTAGAAGCCCCCAGTCTTGACGAGTTGCTAGATTCTATACCCACAGATTTTCAATATCCCCATGATGTCATCGACTTCGTTGATAGCTCACTCATTGGACAAGAGCTGCTATGAATGTTCAGCGTGGAGAGATTATCAGAATCAACCTCAACCCTACTCAAGGTAGAGAACAATCAGGAGATGCGCGTCCCTGTTTGGTAATTAGTCACACTAAATATAATGAAAGCCGTCAGGGAATGGTAATTGTCACACCGATAACTAGCACGATTAAGCCTGAGATTAAGATGATGATTCCTATACCTACAGGATGTAAAACTAAGGGATCGGTAATTGTTGAACAAGTACGCACCATTGATTTGAGTAAGCGTTGGTGGAAGACCACGGAAGACATTTTAGATGAGGAATTTGTGAACCTAATTACGCAAACCTTGAGTGTAATTATTTGCTAGCTGAACATGAAACTAAATAAAGAAGACGGCACAAAGTGCCGCCTTCTTTTATGTTTTAAGTAACTGGGCGCAATTAAATATAAAACTCTAAAACCTGTGGCGCACGCTGCGCGTGCGCCACAGGTTTTAGCTCTGGGTTTTAATTATGCCTAGCTACTTACTCAGAACTTATATTGCCATGTCTAAGAAATAAAACAAGTTAATGTCGTTAAATGTCAGAAAAATTCTAGAAAAAATTGCTTTGATGTCGCTACAATGTGTTCACCTTTTTGGTGAGGATATAGGAATATGCGTACAAAGCGTCAGAGAATGTCGGTTGCAACCCTGAGTGCAACTATGTTGGCGGCGTTTGCGGGGGTAATCGTTGTGCCGATGTCAACGCAGGCTCAACAAACCATCGTCAAACTAGAAAATCGGGCAGTGCGAGATGAAGCCGATCGCTTACTCGATCTTGGCTACGACCAACTCAAGGATGGTAAACCCCGCGAAGCAATTAAGACTTGGCTTTATGCAATCGGTTATTACCGTCGGGTCAACGATCAGCCTGCAATTTCCTACACTCTAGCGCGGGTAAGTGATGCATATAAGATGATGGGGGCAACCAAAGCGGCAGAGGAAACTATGCAGAAGCGGATCGGCTATGGCAACACCTTGAAAGATCAAGATGCCGTAATTCAATCAACGAATAATCTTGCGAGTATTGCGATCGCAAAGGGAAATCTTGAAGACGCAAGTACCTTAAGCCGTAATGCGCTCAAACTCTCGGAACAATATGAGCAACCCCTTGGCAAAGCCAACGCTTTGAATAACCAAGGTCTAATTGCTGGACGCTATGGAGATTATTTGCAATCTCTGAAGCTTTATTATGCGGCGATAAAAGAGCGTCCGTTGCGAGATGCCCTTGGCAATGGCTACACCTATGTTAATAGTGGTGATAGTCTCATGGCTTTAGACAATTACAAATCTGCCATCAAAGACTACGGCATGGCGCTAACAATCGCCAGACAGTACCGTAACTACAAACTTATGGCAATTGCTAGCGATCGCCTGATAGCAGCCTATCTCGAAGTGCCTAACTTTTATCGCATCGAAGAACTATTGCAAAATCGCTCTAGCTTGGCGCTAGTGATGGACGATCGAGAAACGGCGGCGATCGTCCAGCGATATCTCGGTGATTTGTACTTATCTTTTGGAAATCTGCCTAAAGCACGCGCTGCTTACCAATTGTCCTATGATTTTGCTGCTATGCTAGAAGATACATCTAGCTTGCCATTGCGAGAAGCTTACTTCAAATTGCAAGCCTTAGAGAAAATGTAAATTAAATGTAGATTTAACATAAATTCAATACGGATTTAACGAAGTGGTGCAATGCGTCACTTCCCGTTGATTAAAAAGCGCTTTTGATTCAAAAATTTAGTAAAACCCTAATTTTGCCATGCCAGCGATCGTCGTTCCGCGTCGGTTAGATGTAGCTGCTTCCGATCATGCTCTCCATGATCTAGCTACCGATAACTCCACTGCACCCACGCAGCATATTCTCCCCAACGGAATCAAGATCATTGCCGAACAGGTTCCTGTCGATGCCGTCAATCTTAGTATTTGGGTTGATGTTGGTTCTGCCGTTGAGAGTGATGACATCAATGGTATGGCACATTTCTTGGAACACATGGTGTTTAAGGGCAGTGAGCGGCTTGGCTTGGGAGAGTTTGAACAGGCAATTGAGTCCCATGGCGGCAACACCAATGCGGCGACTAGCCAAGATTACACCCATTTTTATATCAATGTTGCGCCACAGGATTTTGCGAAGCTTGCACCTTTGCAGTTAGATATCGTTTTGAAAGCAAGCATTCCTGATGAAGAGTTTCAGAGGGAAAGGCATGTGGTACTCGAAGAAATTCGCCGCAGTGAAGACAATCCCGATCGCAGAATTTATCGGCATATTTCTGAATTGGTGTATGAGCAGTTGCCCTATCGCCGCGCTGTGCTGGGGCCAGTAGAAGTAATTGAGAAGGTTACTGCTGAGCAAATGCGATCTTTTCATCGGCAATGGTATGCACCACAAAACATGACGATTGCTGTTGTTGGTAATCTACCTGTTGCTGAGATGATTGGCGTAATTGCTGATTATTTTGCAGAGGATGCGATCGCAGTTAAGCCTCAAGCTAAAACTTTTATGCCTGAAAAGCCCTTTACAGAAATTGTGCGGCGTGAGGTGGTAGATAGTAGCCTCAAACAGGCGAGACTGAGCATGACATGGCGTGTTGCAGGAATTAACGAACTAGAAGCAACCTATCCTTTGAGTATTCTGGCAAATATTCTGGGCAGTGGTCGGACATCGCGCATGGTGCAGGATTTACGCGAAAATCGTCGCATTTGTGATCGCATTTCTGTGAGCAATTCTGCAATGCGTTGGCAAGGGACTTTCCAAGTATTCGCTAAGTTAAATGTGGAAGATGTGGAGGTTGTGGAGCAGGCGATCCGCGAACATATCCAACATTTACACGATCATTTAGTTACTGATGAAGAATTAGCCAAAATTCGTACCCAAGTGAGTAACCGCTTCATTTTTGGCAATGAGTCACCAAGGGAACGCGCAGGCATTTACGGTTACTACGATCGCATTGTTGGTTCGCTAGCTCATGCGCTTAACTATCCTGATCGCATTAAATCAATTACCAAGGAAGATATTCAAGCCGCCGTTCGCAAATATCTCAATCCCGATGCCTACGGAATCTTGATTGTCAAACCTTAAAACAAATAGGAATTAGAGCAAATCATAAGTAGTAGGGGCAATATGAATTGTCCCTAATGTGAAATGTGAATTTCCATTCATCCACTAGATATCGCCTATGTGCCAAAATTAGAACATTGAAGATATTGATTTAGCCATGCAGCAGTTACTTTACATCGAGATTCCGACACCACAAATTGAAGCCGTGAAAACATGGCTTCAGTCTGATTACCAGCCGCCCTTTGGCAAAAAATCCGTTGCAAAGCATGGCTTCATCCTTGATCATCAAAATCGCTCAGGTGCGATCGCAAATTTATCGGTATTTCTATGGACATTGCAGCGCACCACCTATCTCAAAGTTTTCCGTTGGTCAGAGGAGGTAATGGATGGTGAACGGGAATTTCTCGATCATTTAACTAAAGCCTCGCGTCAAGCTTTTCCCTACGAATTTAAACGGTTACCTGCGATTGCAACTAACCAAAATATTTTTGAAGCCTTGGCTGTCGAATATCCCCTCACCGCCAAATTTTTTCAGCGTATTCCCAATGGTGAATATGACCTCAATCGCGTTTACTGGTGGGAAAAGCGCTGGCGTGAAAGTGTGAAATCTCCTGAAACCCCTAAGGATGTGATCTTCAGGGAAACAAATTCGGCAAAGCAAGATTTGCAATACGATATTGTTTATTTGGGGGGCGCATTAGGTGCAATCCATGCGGCGATGATGGCAAAACTGGGCTATCGGGTTTGTTTGGTGGAGCGGATTCCCTTTGGACGCATGAATCGGGAATGGAACATATCGCGTGCCGAGTTTCAAAATCTCATTGACTTTGGACTGTTTAGCAAAGAAGAATTTGAAGCGATGATCACGGCAGAATATGTCGATGGATTTAACAAGTTTTTTGATAGTAACAATCCACCGCACCTTAAAGCCAAGGTCTTGCATACGCCGACAGTTCTAAATATTGCGATTGATACCCATCGCTTGCTAGAAATTTGCAGCAAGAAGTTACATCAGTATGGCGCGGTAATTTGCGATCGCACCGAGTTTGAGAAAGTCGTGATTAGTGAGCATGGCGCGACAATCTTTGCGAAGAATCTGGAAACAAATACACCTGTAATCATTACTTCCAAATTGGTAATTGATGCTATGGGGTCAGCTTCAGCGATCGCCCAGCAGCTCAATGCAGGGCAAGCCTTTGATAGTGTTTGTCCCACCGTGGGTGCAGTTTTAGAGGGAATTGAGCCACATGTATGGGATTCCCAATATGGTGATGTGCTGTTCAGTCATGGTGATATCTCGCGAGGACGACAATTAATTTGGGAACTGTTTCCTGCCGAAAAAAATGAACTGACAATTTATCTATTCCATTACCATCAAGTCCATCCAGAGAATGCAGGCTCATTACTGGAAATGTATGAGGACTTCTTCACAATTTTGCCAGAATATCGCCGTTGTGATATGGAAAAGCTGACTTGGAAAAAGGCGACCTTTGGCTATATCACTGGACATTACAGCCTCAATGAGAACTCTAAAAAATGTTCTTTTGATCGGATTTTGGCGATCGGTGATGCTGCCTCTTTGCAATCGCCGCTTGTGTTTACAGGCTTTGGATCGCTCGTCCGGAACTTGCCACGCCTTGCAACTTTACTCGATACAGCTCTAAAACACGATTTGCTGAGAGCGGATGATCTTAGTCAGATCAATGCTTATCAAAGTAATATTGCCGTGACTTGGTTATTCTCTAAAGGGATGATGGTTCCCACAGGGATGCACTTACCTCCAGAGCGGATTAACTCGATGCTGAATACGTTTTTTGGATTGCTTGCCGATGAGCCACAACCCGTTAGCGATCGCTTCATCAAGGATCGCCTCAATTGGCTAATGTTCAACCGTCTTGCCCTCATTGCCGCTTTCAAAAATCCTAAATTGGTACTTTGGATTCTGGAAATGGCAGGCATTGGTGACATGTTGAAATGGTTATCTAGTTACGGCGCTTTTACGCGCAATTCTTTAACCAATGCCGTTTTAGGGGCATGGCTACCGCAACTATTGCGGAGTTCCCAATCTTGGTTAGAGCCATCTAACCCTCGTTTGTGGTTGCGTTTGCTCAGTTGGAGCTATGCCCTTAACTATTCCGTTGGTAAATCCAAATAGGTGATTCAATAAATAAGCGCAGTGCCGTCCGCTACGCGGACGGCACTGCAATCTAGTTTTTATGGCACAGCCACCGCATCCAGTAAACGCTGGATAATTTTTTTGGGTGAGCGTCTACCTGCGGTCATAATCCGATGTCCCAGTACATAGGGGGCAAGAAATTTCACATCATCGGGCAGCACATAGTTAGACTGGCGATCGCGATCGAGCATTTGCCGAATAAAGGCATAGCTTTGCGCTGATCGCAATAATGCTGTAGTGCCTCTAGGACTCACGCCGAGGGTGATTTCTTCATCTTCACGGGTGGCGCGAACAACATTGACAATGTATTGACTAGTTGCATCACTAACAGGCACTTGAGAACAGAAATTCCGAAGTTCTAGAACCTCTTCAGGTGTTATACAGGCTTCCAATTGAGCAGAACCAATTTGTCCAGTTTGCATCCGCTTCAACATTTCTAGTTCTTCCACTTCATTGGGATAGCCAATGCTAAAGGAAAGCGCAAAGCGATCGAGTTGGGCTTCGGGCAATGGAAAAGTCCCTTGATATTCAATTGGGTTTTGAGTTGCGATCGCAAAAAATGGTGATGGTACTTTGCGGGATATGCCATCAACAGTTACCTGCCCTTCCTCCATCACTTCCAAAAGCGCCGATTGAGTGCGTGGTGTGGCTCGATTGATTTCATCGGCAAGTAACACATTCGCAAATACTGGCCCTGGTAAAAACTGAAATTCGGCTTTTTGCGGATTCCAGATATTTGTTCCCGTAATATCTGTGGGCAGTAGATCGGGAGTACATTGCACCCGTTGAAACTTTCCAGAAATCGAAGCGGCTAAGGATTTTGCGAGTAAAGTCTTGCCCACCCCCGGCACATCTTCCAGCAACGCATGACCACCTGAGAATAAGGCGACTAAAACCAGTTGAATGGCTTCATCTTTGCCAACAATTGCTTTGGATAGGTTGTCAACTAATTGCTGGACTTTAAATTGCTTTTCCATATTTGGCGTTACTTGGTTCTATCTTGCGTTAGTTAAGACTAAGCCAATTAGTTTAGCTTTATCTAAACTAGTTGGTTGGTTATCATGTTCATTATCTTCATTATTCAGTCTATATCCACGCCAACCGTAGACGGGTTGGGTGAAGGGAGATCTAGATTGTCTGCTAAAATCAACAGCGTGAGGATGTAGGAGTTACATGGCTGGATATACGCTGATTTTAGCGATTTTGATCTTAGGTGGCATGATCGCGACGTTGGGCGATCGCATCGGCACTAAGGTTGGAAAAGCGCGTCTTAGTATGTTTAACCTCAGACCGCGTGACACTGCTACAGTTGTGACGATCGCAACTGGGGGAATGATTTCGGCTTCGACATTAGGAATTTTGTTACTCCTGAGTGGACAACTCAGGGATGGCTTATTTCGTTTAGAAAGTATTCGTGCCGAATTATCCAGCAGTCAACAGGAAAAGCAAAAAATTGAAACTGCCCTACAGTCTGCAAAACAAGAACAGGAAAAAGCACAACAAAATCTGACTAGTATTAATCAGTCCTTAGAGCAATCTCTGAAAAAACAGTTAGAAACCCAAAAGTTATTACAATCGGTCGAAAGTAAATTTAAAGAAGCAGATGAGCAGTTGCAAAAAGCTTCGCAACAGGAAGCAGATTTACGCGATCGCATTCAAAGTTTGAGCGCCGAGCAAGAAAGTCTCCAAGCTGAAAGTAGTCAGCTTCGGGATGAAAAAGAAAGAATTTCTACTGAGTTAGCGAGTATTTCTCGTGATCGCGAAACGCTTAAGCAAAGGGTTGATGAGTCAGAACAACGTCTAGTCGAGATTGAAAAACAACGGGTAGCACTTGGTGCAGAAGTGACATCCTTGGAAGCTGCTCGCGAACAATTGCTAATTAGTCTTGAGGCTCTACGCAAAGGCAATGTGGCTATTTTTTCTGATCAAATTTTATCGATTGGTGTTGTTCGTCCTAACTTGACCCCCTCTGAGTTGCGTCAGGCAAGTACCCAACTACTACAGCAAGCAGAACTGAATGCCCGCGAACTTCTCGATTTCTTGCCCAATCAAGCGCCCGAAGAACCCGTAATTAGAATTACTGAAGCCCAAATTCAGGGCTTGCTAGATCGGATAAAAGATGGACAAAGCTATGTGATTAGGATTCTTTCTGCGGGTAACTTTCTCAAGCGGGAAACAAGAATTGCGATCGCAGCCGATGTTACGCTCAATCGCCAGATTTTTGCGGCGGGAGCTGAGATTGCAACCCTACAATTTACCCCTGACCTATCGCCACAAGCCCTCGCATCAAGGGTTGAACAATTATTTCTGTTAGTTAGTTTCCGCGCTCAGCGTGAAGGTGTACTTGCCAATCCGATTACAGGCAAGGTCGGTAATTTCCCACCAGAGGCTTTGTCCGATATGTTTAGAGTGATGATCGATCTCAAATCTCCTTACGAGATTAAAGCCGTTACTAAGGAAGCCATCTTCCCTGCTAGTTCTATGAGTCTAGAGCTAGTCATCCGTCAAAATGGTGTTGAGATTGGACGTTTTGGTTAGATATGTTTAGCTACTTATTTATAGCAATTCTCATGCTATTGAAGTACAGGTAAGGGACTTAAGCCATTTGTTCAAATAGCTTGGACAAAAACATATATACCTCACCAGATTGAGAAACTCTATATAAAATGGACATTAAGGAAGAGAACAAAATAAAACGATGAATTTCTAGGAGTATTACATGGATTGGAAGATTGAATTTAGTCGTAATTTGATTCAAGATTCTAAAAATCTGTTCTCATCTCATGATTGCATTTATAGCTTTGAGGAATTAGCACTTCCCGTTACAGGTGTAAATTTTGAACTGGACGGCTCAGATCATCGCACTGCGAAACGCCCCTACATTGCTTTTAATATGGTTTCTAGTGTTGATGGCAAAGCCACAACCCATGAGGGGAAACTAACAGGTTTAGGTTCACGTCCCGATCGCTGGTTAATGAAAAGATTACGATCGCAATTTGATGCCGTTTTAGTTGGCGGCGAAACCTTGCGCCGTGATGTGTTTGTTCCAACCGTGCCACCTGAGCTATTAGCTGAGCGTCAGAAAAATTTTGAGAAGCCCCAACCTTTGGGCATTGTGATCAGTAATTCAGGTGGTTTCCCACAAGAGCATCGCTTTTGGGAAGCCGAAAGAGATTATCGAGTCGTTTTAATCGGTGAAAAGACCGTGATTGAGCCTTGGGTAGAATCGCGATCGCAAATTTTCCGATTCCCCACCCAAAATCAGCAAATTGACCTCAAACAAGTTTTAACTTGGCTATTTGAGAAGCTTGGAGTCAAGCGGCTTTTAGTAGAAGGTGGTGCCGCTTTAAACTATGCGTTCATATCCCAAGGCTTTGCCGATGAGATGTTTCTTAGCCTTTCGCCCCATATAGTTGGCGGTGCAGAGAATATGACGGTCGTTGGTGGCACAGGCTACGGGTTAGGCGGTGGTGATTTGCCAAAACTAAAATTGCGATCAATCTATGAAGCTGATTCTGAGTTGTTTTTACGCTATCAATTTTGAAGTGTAATATCCAAGTAAATGGCGGCGCTCTGCGCCGCCATTTACTTGGATATTAGCCGTAGGGTCTTGGATAGGGTTTGAGCATCGGTGAAGCGCGATAGACAGGAAAAATTTGGACGGCTTGACCACCACGCTTAATCGGCACATCGGCAATTTTTTCTAAGGATTGAAAGTAATCCTTGTATTTATCTAAAGGTTGGGGAAAGCGCTCATCCTTGAGAAACTGCTCGGAGGTGATATAAAGCGAAGTCTTGCCGACAAAATCCTGAGCCTTACTCCAATAGGCAAAACCGCGTAAATCCTCATCGAAGCAAGTGATTTTTTTACCCAGTGGCTCGATTGCCATGCCCACTTGTCCTGCCATAAAGAAGTTATTACTAAACACAAAATCGGCTTTTTGGAGTTCTTCCTTCAGTATTGGTGAATCGATAAAGGCTTGGCGTAACTGTTCAATATCAATCATTTGGGTAGAAGCATCGTCTTTGGCTTCCAAGAAACCACCTGAGATCGCATTATCTCCACCCTTTTGCGCAATGCCCCAATGCACATGCAGCAAGCCAATCAGCAACAGTGGCAAAATAACTACTCCCGAACCCCAGAGCCAATTGCGAATAAATTTGGGTCGTTGTAATTGCACTTGCGCCGCTCTTTCGCCGAGTAACAGGGTTGCCCCAAAAAATCCGGGCATATGCCATGACGGCAAAATTTGGATAAAACCACCCAAAAAGGTAAACCCAAAGAAAATCGGCATCGACACACAGAGGATTAGCAGTCGTTTGCTTTGCAACAAATTATTTGCGATCGCAGTTTCATCATCACCTGCATCTACTTTTTTTGGAATTTGTTTTGCCCCTTGCAGCAACTCTCCCAACGTCCGAAAACCAGTCCACCACAAGGGAATACCAAAAGTCGGGAAAAGATAGCCCAGAGCCAATAAAATAGTCACCAACAAGCGCTCTAGGTTATAGCCCTCTGAAGGTACAGCACGACCACTCTGAAAGCGAAATGAGGCAAATTCATGTTGGGCATTCCAGATCAAAACTGGAGAAATTGCGATCGCAAATAGTAAAAAAGATGCCACAGTCCATGGTGAAAATAGGGCGCGGCGATGGGGTGGACTCAGCAAACAAAACAGTAATAGTCCACCACCAAGTAATGCGCCATGGTACTTACCTAAAAAGGCAAGCCCAACACATAAACCAATGATTGCGAGGCGATAGGTGGGCTGATATTTGAGTTGATTTTGGGGTTGATTTTGAATATTGTGACCATTCGGGAAAAATTCTGCCGCAGCCACCCATAAACAAGCTGCCCAAAAGAACATCAAAGCATTGTCGGGCAGGGTGAGAATCCCAAAGGCAATCTGAAAAACAGGAATCGTAGTCAGAATTGCCAGAGTTAAGGTAGCAGTGCGATCGCCAAATAGCCTTTTACTGGCTAAATAGGAAAAAATTAATGTGCCTGTATAGAGCAGAACTCCACCAATCCGCAGGGTAAAAGGTGTCACTGCTCCTGTTAACCAGATACCAAACCCTGCCGTAAATGCAACCAGTGGCGGATGATCAAAATAGCTGAGATGGAGATTTTGGGTATAGAGGTAATAGTAAGACTCATCAAAACCAATATTGAGATAGATGGCACATACAGCCCTAAACAGGAAACCCCACAATAATATGGCGATCGCCCACTTATGAATTTTCACACTAGATTCCTTTTAGATTTAATTTATTTAATTTATTTAATTTAATTGCGTCCAGCTAAATAGCCAGATATAGCTAAAACCCAGAACCAAAACCTGTGGCACACGCTGCGCGTGCGCCACAGGTTTTGGGTTTTTATATTTAATTGCAAGATCTATATAGCAATCCTAAATCATTTTATGGAGCGGAAATCTTCGCTAACAGTTGGCTCAAGCCGATTGTCTTTCCATGAATCACTCTGGCATTTGCTATATAGCCAAGCAATTTTTGTGTAGGACGTGACACCCGAAGAGAGAGTTGTGGCACAAAGCGCCGCCACTCTCTCTTCGGTTTTTTGGTTTGTACGAGCTAACTGTCAATTGCTATATAATTCGGCATGATTACATGAAATTTAGACAGAGTGGATCGCCATGCCAAGAGAACCAAGAAAGCCTAATGAATACATCGTGCATTTAAAGCTAGAAGGTGGACAAGAGGTAACCACAAAATTTACGACCATCGAAGAAGTAAAAACTTGGTACGCATCACAATTTAAGGCAAAGTCTAATGAAGATGACCTCATGCCTATTCCCATCAAGGCTGAGTTAAATGAGATTTTGTTAGTCCGCCCCAAGCGTGTCATTGCAATTCATGTTGAGCCAGTTTATTCCTCCAGCGTCGAGATGTTTGCCTAAAATCAAAAGGGGACACAATGTGTCCCTCTTTGATTACGTTATCAATCCAACATCTCAATGCCTTTACATCAAGCTTCGGGGCGAGCGCGTTTAGGTCTAGCGCTGTCCTTACTTACGGTTTTACTTTGGGGATTTTTAGCGATCGCACTCAAGATCGTCCTCCAAGAATTAGATCCCTTTACCGTGACGTGGTTTCGGTTTACGGTGGCAGGAGTTGTGTTGGGGGGCTATCTGGCGATGCGGCGACAGTTCCCCACATGGCAACAGTTACGCAAACTATCTTTGCCAATATTTTTAATTGCGGTGGCAGGACTATCGCTAAACTACATTTTGTTTTTAATTGGCTTGGGCAAGACCTCTGCAAATAATGCTCAAGTTTTAACCCAGCTAGCGCCTGTAATGATGGGACTAGCTTCATTAGTAATTTTCAAAGAGAAATATAACTATTGGCAGTGGGGCGGCATTACCTTACTGGTGTTTGGACTGGTGCTATTTTCCCATGATCAATTGCGATCGCTAGTCACCACCTTTGACAGCTACCTGTGGGGCAATGTTTTACTAATACTAGGAGCAATTGTCTGGGCATTCTATGGTCTAGCGCAAAAACAATTGCTACTGCATTTACCATCACCATCGGTGATGTTGGCTCTATATTTGAGTGCCGCTGCTTTATTTGCACCGATGGCACAACCCGCAAGCTTGCTCAACCTATCTGGTTCGCATCTAGCGATTTTAATATTTTGTGCGTTTAATACCTTGCTGGGCTATGGAGCATTTGCAGCAGCCCTTGAGCATTGGGAAGCGTCACGGGTGAGCGTAGTTTTGACGCTCACACCCCTAATTACCCTTTCGGCATCAGCAATCTTGCCAAACTTTGTACCGCAATTATTAGCGCATTCACCCCTTAGTTTATTGGGTTGGATTGGTGCGATCGCAGTTGTGGCTGGTTCCATGGCAACTTCTCTCAGCACCAAGTCAAAAAACTAATGCAATCTAAAATCCTGTAACCCTTGCTTGGCAAAGGTTACAGGATTGAAAGTTGTTTTTTTTGAAAAAAAATTTAAAAAAGGTTGCACGATTGCCACATTTATACGCTATAGTTATTAACGCTGAAGTCAATGACACAGCAAACGCGCTACATTCCTCAGTAGCTCAGTGGTAGAGCAATCGGCTGTTAACCGATCGGTCGCAGGTTCGAATCCCGCCTGGGGAGTTAATTAAAAAAAGAGACTTGGCAGTAATGCCAAGTCTCTTTTTTTTAGCGACTTAAAACATAATTAGGGACAACTGCGCTGCCCCTAATTGTGTTCTTAAGTTGTAGATTCAATCCATTGAGTAGCTTTGTGGCTATCGAGAGGATGAGAAATAAAGAATCCCTGTATATCAATGCAGCTACCCCCTAGTTCTTCAAAATAACCTAGTTCTTGCGCTGTCTCCACACCCTCAATGACAATGCCCATGCCTAGAGTGTTAGCGAGGCGCAAAATAGACTGAATAATTCTTTGGCTTTTGATATCGGTAGAAACCTTGCTGGTAAAACTGCGATCAATCTTTAGTACATCGATGGGGAGTCGTTGCAGATAGCTAAACGATGAGTAGCCAGTGCCGAAATCATCGATGTATACCTGTACTCCTAACTCGCGCAATTGTTCCAGCTTTTGCGAAGAGACGGTAATGTTATTCATTAAGATAGTTTCAGTCAACTCTAACTTGATAGAGCTAGGTAAAATCTGTTGTTCTTCAATAATTGATTGAATCCGTTCCACAAAATCTAGTTGCATTACTTGAACGGTGGAAACATTAATACTTAGGGTCAGCGGTGGAATTTTGGGAAAGTCTTGTTGCCATTTTCGGAGCTGTTTACAAGCAGATACTAAAACCCAATAGCCTACATCAATAATCTCTTCAGTCTCTTCTAGAATTGGTAGAAATTCTTGTGGAGAAATTAGCCCTTGTAAAGGATGCATCCAGCGCAGTAAAACTTCAAAACCTGTTAGTCTGTGTTGATGTAGCGAAACGATGGGCTGATAAACCAAGTGAAATTCTTGTTTGGCAATAGCTTGACGTAAATCATTTTCGAGTTGCCAACGTGCCCTCGCACCTTGATTCATATCAGTTTTAAATACAGCCTGTTTACCTCGACCAAAACTACGGGAATAGTGCATGGCAATATGAGCATCCCGTAGAATTTCATTGGCACATATATATTCAAGATCACTGATGGCAATGCCAATACTAACAGAGGTGAAGATTTGATATTCTTCAATCAAAAACTCTTGCTTAATATCTTCTATAATTTGATTTGCTAATTCTGTGATTAGGCTTTCTAGTTCTGGATAGTCTTGATCATTACTCTCAACTAGAATTGCAAATTCATCACTATCGATTCTTGCTATCGTTGTATTAATTTTTTGATGTACAGATAGACGCTTACTAATATCCTTTAAAAGTTGATCACCAATAGAAATGCCAAAGTTATCATTAATCAATTTGAAGCGATCGCAGTCTATAAATAACACCCCAAAATTATGACTAGACTCAGATTTTAATTTTGCAAATGCTAAATCTAGAGACTTCATAAATGAGTCTCGATTTGGTAAACCTGTTAAAGAGTCATGGAGTTGACTATGATGCAGTTTGGCAATAATTTTATCGCGCTCAATTCTAATGTCATCGGATTTCATTAGTAATTGCATTTGATGAATTGCGATCGCAAGCTGAGTTCCCAAATTTTCTAGTAGCTCTATTTCCCATGGTTGCCAAGCCTGCATATCATCATATTGATGAATAATCAGTAATCCCCACAATTTTTTATCGCTGGGAATCGCAACAGCGATGCTAGAGTGTACACCTAAGGGAATGAGCGAATCCGTGATTTTGGAATCAACATCGGGAGCATTAAGATCATGAATAACCTGACTAATGCAGGTTCGGTAATTATCTAACCATTGGCGATCAGTATAAATTGATGGTAGGAGTTGTCCTAATAAAGAGCGATGGGGAGCGCAAACTGCTTCATACTCAATAGGTTGGGAATCTTGCTCAGTAAATTGATAGACAATTACATGATCTTTTTGTAGTAATTGATATGTCTCTATGACGACAGTTTCTAGTAGATCATTAACATTGATCGCTTGTTTGAGACGTGCGAACATTAATGCTAATAAAACATAGATTTTGTCTTCATTTTGCTCTGCGACATTTAGCTGAGACTGATTTAGTTGTCTAATTCTTTGTTTGAGATTACCTATTTCTTTGTCAAGGTTATCAAAGCAGTTGCCGAGAGATTCACCAATTGATTTAATAGTTATTAAGTCATTCTGCTGTTGTTGGCTTAACTGTTCAGAATTGGTAATACGATCAACACAGTCAATTAATGTCAATAACATGTCAGAAATGTTGTCTTGCATAATTGTAAAAGCTTTGACTGATGATATTTAAATCAAAACATATATTTGCATAAAAATCAGTATAAATTTAACTAAAAATAGGGGAAATAACTATCTACTCCTTATTTTTTAGTAAGTATCCAAAAAAGAGTGGCGGCGTTTCGCGCCGCCACTCTTTTTTGGCTTTTAGGTTTGTCCTAACGTAACTAAGTAGCTGGGCATAATTAAAACCTAGAGCTAAAACCTGTGGCGCACGCTGCGCGCGCCACAGGTTTTAGGGTTTTGCACCTAGCTACTTAAGAATTTGAGGCTTGTGGTAGCTCAGCGAAT
This sequence comes from Pseudanabaena mucicola FACHB-723, assembly GCF_014696385.1. Lineage (GTDB taxonomy): Bacteria > Cyanobacteriota > Cyanobacteriia > Pseudanabaenales > Pseudanabaenaceae > Pseudanabaena. The sequence goes on along the minus strand of NZ_JACJQB010000002.1, from coordinate 9,619 downwards.
TTGTCAGTAAAGACTTGAACTTCAATATTGGGGTCGTTTCGTAAGCTGAGGGATCGTTTTACAAAGCCCAGATATAGTGGTTTGGAGACACCTTCGCGGGGGTGAATGATTGTACGCGCATAGATTTTCATCTGATCACTGCCTTGGCTATTGCGACCCGATGAAAATAGGTTGCTGCTGGCTTGTTTTAAGGTTGACTCTAGCTCTTGTGGTGTAATTGTGGGTGCGACGGCGATCGTTGCCTGTGGTCCAAAGCGATCGTATACCAACTTGAAGGGAACAGAGCCTTCGATGGATGAGCGAGTAATTGGCTCAAAACTAAGGGAGAACAATCCAACTACTAAAACTACGGAAAACAGAGTTGCACCCACCATTCGATAGCGCCAACTCCACTTAAATGCTACTGCTAGTCCCGTAATTAAGGCACAGACTAAAACAAATACGCCCATGACTTGTGCGAGTTGACCAAATAAAGCAGGCGTTAGCGACATAAATTAATTTATTGTGAATTTTTTAATAACTACTGAGTTCATTTTATAGTGGCTTGCACAGCAAACCGCAAACCCAGATAAATTTTAAAAAAGCTTGTGTTGCAAGCTTTTTTAAAATTTATCTGGGTTTCATAGTTAAATGTAATATAAACCCTGTTCGCTTAAATTTAAGAAATTTAAATTGAGAGATCTCAACATGAACAATCAAAATCATGTCAAGCATTTAGTCAAATATTCACTATTTGCGATCGCAATTTTGGTCAGTCTATCTTTTGTACTCGTTGCTTCGCCAGTGTTAGCTGGAGTGGGCGCAGTGCATTGGAGCTATGGAGGCGCAGATAACCCTACGCAATGGGGACATCTCAGCAAGGATTTTGCTATGTGCGAACAGGGCAAGGATCAGTCACCGATCAACATCAAAAATGCGGTGACATCTAGTACGGCAAATATTAGCTTTGATTACAAGGATTCTCCGTTGGAGATTGTGAATAATGGGCATACGATTCAGATCAACTATGCTCAAGGTAGTAGCGTTACTATTGATGGTAAAAAATACGATTTACTGCAATTTCATTTCCATACCCCTAGTGAACATGAAATTAACGATCGCGCGGCTGCCATGGAATTACATTTAGTGCATCGCAATAATTTGGGACAACTTGCCGTAGTCGGTGTGTTAATTAATCAAGGTGCTGCTAATCCTATGATTGCCGAAATCTGGAATCAAATTCCCAAGGTTGGTGAGACGAATACCGTTAGCGATCGCAAAATTAATGTGGCAGATTTATTGCCTAAAAGTAAAGCCTATTTTAGTTACAATGGCTCATTGACTACGCCGCCCTGTAGTGAAGGTGTAAGTTGGAATATTCTGCAAGCACCAATTACAGTTTCCGCAGAGCAGATTGAAACCTTTGCCAATATTTATCAGGTTGATGCGCGTCCCCTCCAGTCACTCAATGGCAGAACTGTACAACTACATCGTTAATGATTGATGTTACGATCTAACTAAGTAGCTAGGCATAATTAAAAACCATATCTAAAACCTGTGGCGCACGCGCAGCGTGCGCCACAGGTTTTAGGGTTGTATATTTATTGCCCCTAGCTACTTAACCGCAATCAATTTACCGCAATCAAGTTTTTGAAAGTATTGTGACCCAAAAGTTAATGAGTGCAAATCAGTGGCAATGGCAGGATGGCAGACTCACTTGCCATTTATTGTCTGAATGGCAACATGGATTTTTTACACGATCGCACGCGCCAAAATTACCCAACGATCTGCATAATCACCTTGTAGCATCGGGTCGCGCCTATCGAGCAAAACAAGTACATGGCAATCGCTTGGTTCATGCCGATGAGATTGATTCTGAGTCACCACTACCAGAAGCTGATGGTGTGTGGACAACTAAAGATGCCAAGCAAGGCAATCATTCGGTATGGGTTTGTACGGCAGACTGTGTGCCTGTCCTAATTGGCGATTGCAAATCAGGCTCAGTTGCGGCTGTCCATGCGGGTTGGCGTGGTACGGCGGCGGGCATTGTGACTAAGGCAATTACCACCCTGTGCGATCGCGGTAGTGATCTCAAGGATTTACGGGTGGCTCTTGGCCCCGCAATTTCAGGTAGTTCCTATCAGGTGACTCAGGATGTGGCGCATCAGGTGACGGCAACAATTAAGCAGTCGGTGGGTTTACATCCCGATGATCACCCTGAACGGGTGAAGCTAGATTTGCGCCAAGTGCAAGCACAGCAGCTTCAGGAATTAGGAATGCCTCTCGAAAATATTGCGATCGCACCTTACTGCACTTTGCAAAATGAAGAGATTTTCTTTTCCTATCGTCGTTATTTCTTGAATAATCCTAATCCCCATCCCAAAGCGCCACAGGTGCAATGGTCAGGTATTGCGATCGCCTAATCACAAAAAAATAAAAAAGAGCCAGTGCTTAGCACTGGCTCTTTTTTATTCAGAATCTTCAAGAGATGATTTGCGATCGATTAATGCTTCAAGGTCAGCAAATTCATCATTATTTTGGGTTGGTGGCTCGGATGTATTTACTGGCTCAGAATTGCCTACTTGTGTATTTTTGTTGTCCTTGTCAGGGTTGTTGAGTTCTTCGAGCCGAGCCAGAAATTTATCCACTAAAAACTCCTCCACCAAATACTTAGGGGATTTTTTCTGAGCTTCAGCAATTTCTTCGACAGGTGTTTCAGTGGGTGTGGCTAAATTATCGGCATTATCGGAGTCGTTAGACTGCTCAACCTCATTGATGACTGGTTCTGCGATCGCAGCAGTTTCTTCAGCAATCGCGATCGCTTCTGGCGCATTCAAAATTTCATCATCACTTGATTTAATGGATTTACCAAATCCTTTCTTTTTCTGAGGGCTTCCTGCTTTACGAGTCTTTTTTGCAAAGCCAAGAGTTTTTTTATTCTCTTTAGCAACTGTATTGATATCAAACTCCATCAAAGCATTTTCTACCGCAGTATCAATTTGAGGTTGTTCATCAGCTATATTTTCCTCCATAGTTTCAGCAATTTCCAATGGTTCTGATGAATCAACTATAGGCTCATCGACAAGATTCTCAGGAGTAGTCTCTGTTTGCTCTTGTTCTTGCTCTGCTTCAGTTGCAGTTTCTAGGACATCCTCAATATTCTCAGCAATCGGTTTAGCATCTTCAATAGAAACTATTAATTCCTCTTCAGATTTAGTAGTAGTTTCAGCATCTGCAATGGCAGCTATAACTTTCTCTTCAATTATTTCCTCTTCCGAAGTTTCAATGGCAACAATCACTTCCTCTTCAGATTCATTAATAGATTCAGTATCTTCGGCAGTGAAAATTACTTCTAATTCTTGATCAACATTCTCAGCAATTGGCTCAGAATCTTCAATAGCAACTATAACTTCTTCTTCAAATTTAGCAATAGGTTCTTCAGTATCTTCGAGAGCGACAATTACTTCTTCATTAGATTCATTAATAGCTTGTGTAGTTTCAATAAATTCTTCTTCTATTGTGGCAACTACTTCAGGCTCTTCATCGGTTAAGCTTTCAGACTCTTGATTTATCTCTAGCTCTTGAGTCTCTGTGACAACTTCCTCAGTAATTTCTGCGGCTGTCTCAATTGGCTCAGCTTCGACTTCAGGGTGATCTACCACAGTCGCAAGATGTTCAGCTTCTGTAAATACTTGAGTAGTATCTAGATCTTGAATTTCCTCAATTTCTGGCTGATCACTTATGACATCGGTAATTATCTCATTCGACTCAGGAGATAATTCTACTTCAGTAATAGGCTCTAATTCTTCAGAATCGGATGCTGTGACTAATTGCTCAGGTTCAACTTCTGCAAGTTCTGACACTAAGATTTCCTCGCTTGCATCCGTCTGATCTGCCAAATCATAACTTACTTCTATAATTTGTTCAGTCTCTTCCGCAACCTGATCAACCTCAGCAAATTCTGCGATCGCAATTTCACTTACCTCTTCATTCGATTCTTCAGTATGAAGATTTGCGATCGCAATTTCACTTACCTCTTCATATACTTCTGCACTTACCTCTAAATCTGAACTCTCACTCTCAGCAATCACTTCAGCAGGCTCACTAGAATCTGGTAATGTTTCTTCTGACTCACCAGCATCTTGAGCATCCTGTTGCTCATCAATTACTTCAGGTTGCATTACTTCAGGTTGAGCCGAATCCTCAACTTTAGGTAAATCATTGCTAACTACTTGCTCTTCAACTTGATCATTCTCAAGAAACTTCAATAGCTGCGGTGATTGCCAGCCGATACTTGTAAAGCTGTTTTTTACCTTTTCCACGGCAAAAGGCGACAAATTCGCTAACTCTGACTCAGGGGTAAGCTTGACTCTCAATGCGGAAATACCTGCTTGCAGCAACACATTACTCAGAAAAAAGAAAATTTCTGCCCAAACAATACCAAACAGGCGCAAGCCCATCGGAAATGGGGCAATTGTCTGGGCAAGGGGTGCAGACAAATAAATACGGCAAAAAATTACGCCAGTCACAAAAGCCACCGATGCCGCAATCCAGCCTGTGGTGTACCAACCATTGCGACTTTGCTTGACTAAAGACAATACTTGCCGCTCACGCTCACTCAAACTGTCGGCGGGCTTTGCTAAAAACCACAAACTAAATGGGAAAAAGGGTTGCTGCCACTGGAGCCAAGTCACAACTGCGATCGCAGGAGCGCCTAGTAATAAAATCTCAAACCATGCAGGAAATACAGGATCACCCACCGCTAAACCAGCCATGCTTAACGCCAATAGCCAGGGCACAGCCGCAAGCAATGCAATATTGCTCCAGATAAATGGATTGTTTCGTGAATCTGGCGAATCTAGGGAGATTTTGCTGTTGGGTTCCGTGGAATTGGGTGATGTCATAACAGTTAGCCTAAAAAAAACTATCCTAAACCTGTGGTTAAACGAGTCCAGAAACCTTCATAGGTTTGGAGGACTTCTGGTTCTAGCTTGGCAATGCGATCGCTTTTAGCCGTAATCGCTGCCGATGGCTCGAGCGCTTCAATTGCCTTGAGATCATCAGGAATCATCGTTTTTGCCAATTGATTTGTTGTCCCGAAGCTATTGGCATCACTAATTTTAGCGGCAACTTCAGGGCGCATTACATAATTGATCCAAGCATGAGCGCCAGCAATATTCGACGCACCTCTAGGGATGGCAAGGGTATCCGTCCAGATCGACGTGCCATCATTGGGCAACACATATTTGATGTTCGGATCTTGTCTGGCTAGACTAATCCCATCACCTGAAAAGACCATGCACATCATTAAGTCTCCCGAAGCAAGAGGATCTCGCCATGCGTCTGTCGTAAAATTTGCGATCGCAGGCATAAGTTCTCGCAACTTTTGGAAAGCCGCCTCAATTTTGTCAGGCTCCGTGGTGTTATAGGAATGTCCCAGTACATGCAGCGCCATCCCCATCACCTCACGCGGGTCATTGACAAGGGTAATTCGTAGTTCATCCTTGTGTCGCCATAGATAATTCCAATCCGTCGGCTCTTCCCCAATAATCGCCTTGATCGCCTCAACATTATAGGCAAGCCCCGTCGTTCCCAAACTCACAGGCACGCTAAAAACTGCTCCACGATCATGGGGTAGATTTAAATATTGGGGCGCAATATTTTTAAGATTGGGTAATAACTTTTTATTAAGCGGATAAAGCAACTTCAGATCGCGCATCTGGGTCACCATGTAGTCGCTAGGATAAATGATGCTATAGCCCGATCGCCCACCTGAAGCCTCAAGTTTCGCTAACATCACTTCATTGGAGTCGTAGGAGTCGCCCACAACCTTGATTCCTGTTTCCTTGGTGAATTCATCAATCACATCTTGATTATCAATATAGGTCGCCCAACCATAGATATATAGGGTTTGCTTATCCTGAGTGACAGGGCGCTCTACATCTTCACCACCTTCGCCTTCTGCCTGTGGACTATTATCAAAAATGCCGCAGCTAGCCAATGCCGCCGCACTCGCAAAGGCAGATGTGGCATAGGCAGTTTGCTTGAGGAATTTTCGCCGAGAAATACTGATCATAGGATTAGGAATAGAATCACGTTGCGACTGTAGTTTTGGGAAGCGCTACACAATCTTCAGGCATCCATGAAACATAGACCTGACTATTGAATGGTGGAATTTTGTCACCCTGATGATTTGAGCGCACTAGATTGACTCTGACAGGTGGGACATTTTCACTGGCATGTAAATCCACTACAAATTTAGAGTGATCGCCCAAATACAAAACATTATTGAGAATGCCCCGATAGGTGTTGTAGGGCTGGTTTGGATATTCGGTCGAGAGTTTGATTTTTTCAGGCCGCACACTAACTACAGCTTCAGGAATTGGTCGCCAATGTCTTGGTTTCGCCGCCACGACCGCTAATCCTGTTGATGAGCGCAATTCCACAAATGCGCCATCCTGCTCAATCACCCGACATTCAAACAAATTGGTTTCGCCAACAAAATCGGCAACAAATGCTGAGGCAGGGCGATCGTATACATCTGAAGGTGTGCCAATCTGCTCAATTTTGCCTTGATTCATCACGGCAATACGTGAGGAGATTGCCAAGGCTTCCCCCTGATCATGGGTCACCATAATGAAGGAAATCCCCAGATCGTATTGCAAGTTAGATAACTCCACCTGCATCTCTTTACGGAGTTTGAAATCTAGCGCTGCCAATGGTTCATCTAGCAAAATCACCTTCGGTCGATTGACGAGTGCGCGGGCGAGGGCAACCCGTTGCTGCTGACCACCTGATATTTGACTGGGATAACGATCGCTTAAATGATCGAGACGAACTTGCTTGAGGGCATCCTTTACTCTTTGTTGAACTTCAGCTTTTGCGACTCCCTTGACCGAAGGACCAAAGGCAACATTATCGAAAATCGTCATATGTCCAAAGAGGGCATAGCTTTGGAAAACTGTATTGACAGGGCGCTGATAGGCGGGAATATAGGTCATCGGATTGCCTTGGATCAACACTTCCCCTGCTGATGGCTGCTCAAAACCTGCAATTAGGCGCAATAGGGTTGTCTTGCCACATCCTGATGGGCCCAAGATGCTGAATAACTCACCTCGCTGGACTTGCAGATCGACACCTTGGACAACAGTATTTGCCCCAAACATTTTAAAGACTTTCTGAAGCTCCACATCGGGGACAGTACCCGTTGCGGTGGCGAACTGTTTAGCAGTGGTTGACTGTGCCATGTTGTGATATTTCCACGTCTACTAATCCTTAATCATAAACTTTAGCTCTAGAGTGCCTAGGAAAATTCCAAGCTAAAATTCCAAGCTAAAATTCGGGTCACTGAGTTCTTCGCATTCTACCGCGTTGTAGCTGATAAATGAGTTGTAATGTCAAGGCAATTATGATGGAAATTTGTCCTGTAAATGCGAAAACAATCTCGTTGATGGTGATGTTGGAGATCACTAGCCAAGGAAATCCAAAAAATAGCCATAGTCCAGCATAGCGATCAGGGCTGAGGGATAGATTGAGCATGATTAAAACAGGGAGGAAAATGAGTGCGGCAATAATCCCTGTCACCCAAGCGGAGGGGTTGCGGGTTTTGAGCAATAAAACAAGTTGGGCAATGAGCGCCAGTAAAATAATTGTGAGACTTAGGGATGCGACGACAACCATCGCTTTACCGCGCAGTTCTGGCTGATTCCATGAGTTAATCCAAATCAAGATTGGGGCTTGAGTAAATACAAGATTGAGGGCGATCGCAAGGGGGGCTGGGCTTTTGTCTGACCAAATTAAATCTCGAATAATATAACTCAGTCCTGAGGGATGTTCTTCGGTGGTAGATAAGGCTCCAAACCTTACCCAGTCTAAAAGTGCTTGTCGCTGTGGAGTTAGAGCAGAGATCGTGGATAAAAGTAAGAATAAGTTAGCGATGTAGATGATTAGTAAGAGCAGCAATTGGATGTCGTTGGCTCTAGTCGCTGAGCTAATGAAGCCTGATTGCATACAAAATCCGAGCATGAGAATTTGTAAATAGCTGGTGATCCCATAGCTTTGTCCTTTACTGACGAGGGTGGTGTTGGGATTATGAAAGCGTCGTTCTAGTACCCGCCAGATCGCAACACTAAAAATTGCTAAATTTGCGATCGTAAAAATATGTGAAGTCACAATATTTGAAGTAATCGACAAATACCACCATTCCGCCTGAATTGGGTTAAGTTGACCACCTACTAGAATTTGGCTAAAGGAACTCCATGTTGTAAAAATATTCCACCAAACAAAAGCTGGGGCGATCCAAATAAATGTAATAAAGGAAAACACCAAGGCACTAGTGGCAATCTGCCCACCAAATTTTGCTTGCCAACCACTTAGTAATGCAATCAGCAGGGCAGCACTAAAAAGCAGAAAAGCTGTTCCTAGTAGCAATGTGTAAAAGCTGACTAAAAAGGCAATTGGGACATTCGCTCCAATTGCCGCTACCAGTTGATAGGGGATCGTTAGTCCGATGCTGATATAGGCAAGTAGTGGCACGCCCATAATCTTGCCCATCAGAATATTGATGCTTGAGCGAGGACTGATGCGAATAAAGTTAAGCGTACCTTTGTAGTCTTCTAGCGATAGATCGGCAATTAGGCTATAGACACCTGTCAAGAACAAAATAAATGGCTCAGTCCAAGTGATAAATCGAAACTGCTCTAGCCACCAGTCTTGCCAAGAACCAGCGCAGCCAATTCCGCGTATTTGGGTATAACATTCAGGATCAGGAACGCGCTGACTATAAAACAACAGCAGTAAGATTTGAAATAATATAGATATTGCGATCGCAACGATGAGGTTACGCAGTCTTAATCTGCCGCGAATTTCCCGCAATAGTTGAGGATTCCAGTTGCCAACATGATCCAGCCAAGATATTGTTTGTGGCGAATTTGGTGAAAATTTAGGCATAGGGTATTCTATTAAAAAATCATAAACTTAGCATGGAAAATGAATCGGAAATAAGTTCTGCTGATCCTACATCTACTCAGACTAAACCCACTGATCCTAAAAAGGATAAATTGCGATTCGGATTACTTGCGGTCTTAGTCAGTAGTAGTTTATTAATTTGGGTGAGATCGCTAGTCGATGGCAATATAGGTCAACCGACTCCCTTTATATTCCCTGAGCAAATTAATTTTGCTAAAGCTCAAACACAAAAATTAGTAGCAAAACCAAATGATATTGTTGATTCCCAAGATTTTTTTGGAAAGCCTAAATATTTATTTGGGAAAAAATATCAATACTTAATCGATGGTCTACCTATAGAACCCATTTGGTATCTTAGGAAGCTTTGGCAAGGCGCTTAAGCATAAGCCTAATAAAGCAAAGATGAATTCTCGCATTAGCGTTGTCTAAAGTTCTGTCAAAGTTTTTGACCAGACTTTTGCAACGATCCATCCAAGCATTGGAACGTTCGACAATCCAACGCATAGGAATGACGACAAAACCAGATATGCCCAAAGCCTTCTTTTCCTGACCAGACATTTTCGGTGCAACCTTAAACCTAATCTTGGTCATAATCTGTGGATAAATCTCTTCTAAAGCAGGGATCAGTTTATCAGGATGATAACCATGATCAACCATGACAGTTATTTTGGGA